>CAKTZK010000125.1 GCA_934635515.1 uncultured Oscillospiraceae bacterium | reverse complement strand
CTCCCGCACCGTCTTCCCTCTTCCGCAGCAATCCCACGCAGCGGGGACAAACCATCGAAAACGCCCGCCATCCGGGCGAAAAAGAAAAGGAGGAACCTCACACATGACCAAATCCACACACCGTCTGTTTGGGCGGGGTCTGGCGCTGCTGATGGCAGTGCTGATGTGCCTGAATCTGGTCTGCGTCTCCGCATTCGCGGATACGGCGGACGAGACTCGGGCGGCCATCTACCTCGGCGTACCCGCCGACGTGGCCGACGGCGTCTACTACGCCGACATCAACATGCGCAACGCCAGCAATCCCAAGCAGTACTCCATGGGCAACGCCGCCCTGCGCGGCAGCGACAGCTACAAGGCCAAGCGGACCGATGACACGGCGTATCGCCCGATCGTCGTCGTTCAGGACGGCAAGGCCACCGCGCTCGTCGAGTTCATGCCGATGGGCTACCTCGGTATGTATGGCTTCATGATGGAGCTGGAGGGTATCTACCCCGGCAGCTTCACGCGCTACGGCATGCCGAACGCAAGCGACCCCAAGACCGTCTTCACCCCCACGCAGACGCTGACCTATCAGAAGACGCAGGCGGGCGAGATCGTCTATGACGGCTACAACAACCCCGATTCCGAGTATAAGTTCGACGGTCAAAAGCTCCGTCCCGCCGGCTTCGGCCGTGAGGCGAGCTACCTCAACATCGTCGACCAGCCCTACAGCCACCTGCTCTCGGTTGACGTCACGCCCGTGATGGCCGCCAATGCCGATGAGACGGCGCCCACCAAGGCTGCGGACTACACCTACGACCACGCCGCCTTCTGCCACGTGTTCGTGCCCGTGATGTTCGACATCTCCGCCTCCTCCGGTGACCAGTATGCCCGCATGCAGGTCGACTGGACGAGCCTGACGAAGATCGACAACCCCGAGACGAACGTGCAGTACATGCTCTGGAAGGCCGGCCAGGTCGACACCGAGGGCTATTCCGAGGCCTCCGTGGCCGCGTTCAACGCCGCCTACAGCGAGGTACACGCGAAGCTCGAGAACGTCTGGGCCAAGCGCGTGCTTGACCTCGACGGCACCGGCTTCAACGCCCAGCCCGTGCTGGATCTCGTCCAGTACACTGACGCCGAGCAGCAGGCCATGGCGCTGCAGCTCAAGACCGCCATCGACGGTCTGAGCAAGCTCAGCACAGATGCCCTCTCGCAGGCGCTGAGCGACGCGAAGGCCATCGACTCCACGCTCTACACCGCCGAGAGCTATCAGAAGCTCGCCGATGCCATCACCGCGGCGCAGGCCGTGCTTGATAACTCCGCCTCCACGCAGGAGGAGATTGACGCGCAGGCCGCGGCGCTGCGCAGCGCCATCGACGCGCTCGAGACCGTCAGCAAGTCCGACGGCTGGGACGGCAAGACCGTCAGCGAGCCGAAGCAGCTCGACGACATGAGCGTGAACATCACCTCCGCCGAGGAGCTGGCGTGGCTCGCCCAGCAGGTAAACAGCGGCCGCTCCTTCACCTCCGTCTTCCTCGATCAGGACATCGACCTCAACGGCAAGGCCTGGACCGCCATCGGCACGCAGGCCCACCCCTTCTCCGGCACGTTCTACAGCAACGGCCACAC
>CAKTZK010000124.1 GCA_934635515.1 uncultured Oscillospiraceae bacterium | reverse complement strand
CGCCCTTGTAGGGGCCGATAGCGCCGTTGAACTGGCAGCGCCAGCCGCGGTTGGTGTGCCACTGACCGTTATCATCGCACCACACAACACGGAAGGTGAACATACGCTCGGGCTCGACCATACGGCCCAGCAGGTCGACCTTCTCATACTCGGGGTGCTTCTCGATGACAGGCTCCAGAGAGGACAGAACTTCCTCAACGGTCTGCACGAACTCAGGCTCGTTGCCGTGCTTGGTCTTTACGCTCTCGAGCACGCTTGCCAGATAAGCATTCATAAAAATTGCCTCCTCAAATATGTTCCGATTCGGAATGTTTATATGACGGGCTCTCATGTCCCGTTCATAATGATGATAACACCAATTCCGGCATTAAACAAGTGTTTCCTGATGAAATTGTATTTGAACCGTTGTAAAAAAAACACCACTTTTTTTGTGCAAAGTGCGAATAGATCATGGACGAGCCGCAAAATCAGCCGCCAGGCCGTTTTATGGGGGATTTGATATTGACTTTTTCCAATTCTGCACTATAATAATTAGGGAGGATTTTTTATCCTTCCGCACACCCGGCAAAATATCGCGCCCCCGAAGCGGCGCCCCTCTTTTTAAGCCGATCTCCCTGGCGGGAGGGCTTTTCTTATGTAGGGCACTCCGGGGCAAAAGGAGTTATTGGTATGCATACATATTCGCTGACAGTGGCTGGTTTGCAGCGGGAGCTGCCTATCTGCAAGGTGACAGACGATCTGCACATCGGCGCTTTCATCTGCTTTGGCGACGCGGAGCTGACCGTGGCCTGCGCCAAGGCTATGCTGGAGCTGCTGGAGCCCGGCAGCTACGACTATCTCTTCACCGCCGAGGCTAAGAGCATCCCCCTGATCCACGAGATGGCCCGCCAGTCCGGCGCAAAGAAGTACTTCATCGCGCGCAAGGGCGAAAAGGTCTATATGCCCGATCCCATCCATGTGGAGGACAAATCCATCACCACCGCCGGCGTGCAGCGGCTGTATCTGGGCAGCGACGACGCGGCTATGATCCGGGGCAAGCGCATCGTGCTCATGGACGATGTGATCTCTACCGGCGGCTCCCTGCTGGCTATGGAGCATCTGGTGGATCTGGCCGGCGGTATTGTTGTGGACCGCATCGCCGCTCTGGCGGAGGGCGCGGCCGCTCAGCGCAAGGACATCAAGTTCCTGGCTCCCCTGCCGGTGTTCAACGCGGACGGGACGATCAAGTAAATACGCTTTTGGGAAAGTTGGCTGTCTCTCGGCGGCCAACTTTTTTCATTTTTTTATGGACATTGGAGATAAGCTGTGATAATATGAGAAATTAATAAAACAGATATCGAAACGGTGCTTTTGACCTGTGAATATGAAAGGAGATCTGCAAATGTCTGTGAAAGAGAGCTATGCCGGTAAAATCAACCGCAAGCTGAACAAGAAGCTCCATGTCATTGATGTGGCGGCGGGGCGCGTACCGGCCGATCTGGTGCTGAAAAACGCAACCTTTGTCAACGTATTTTCCAACGAGCTGAGTCACGGCGACATTGCGGTGGCCCAGGGGCTCATTGTGGGCATGGGCGAATATCACGGCAAGGTGGAGCTGGATATCACCGGCAAGATCGTGCTGCCGGGCTTCCTGGACGCCCACATCC
>CAKTZK010000123.1 GCA_934635515.1 uncultured Oscillospiraceae bacterium | reverse complement strand
GGGCTGCCGGAGATTGTGGAGCCGACGCAGGGCCAGATCAACGCGGACGAGGCGGACATGCCTACCGAGCTGGAGTGGGCCACGACGGAATACCTGTATGATCTCACGCAGGAATACTACCAGGTGATTTCTGAGACCAGCACAAGCAAGAACGGCAGCACGACCACCGCCTACGCCTATGGCTTTGAACGCATAGCGGCCTACACGGCGAACAGCAAAACCAGCTACGTCTATGACGGACGAGGGTCGGTGGCGCAGACTGTGAACGCACCTGTCGCGGGTGCAGCGGTATCCTCCGCTTTGCCGGATATCAGCGTAAAGGTGCAATCCTTCGCCTACACTGCCTTTGGCGAGCAGATGGGCGGCGTGAAGGTCAGCGGATTCACCTACAATGCCGAAGCCTATGACGCAGCCACCGGCATGCTGAATCTGCGCGCAAGGCTGTATGAGCCTGCCTTGGGCAGGTTCAGCCAGAAGGATATTTATCCTCCCAACCTGCTCATCACCTATTCCTTCAATGCATATCTGTTCACTTTTAATAGTCCGGTTAGCTTTGTCGATGCGGACGGATTACAGGCAAGCAGCCTGCGTAATGTGTTGTCTTCCATTGGCAACACCGTGAAGAAAGCGGCCAGCGCTATTGGCAATGGCATCAAAAAAGTTGCTAGTGCCTTAGTAGGAGAGACCGTTGTCAATACTGTGATTTCAAAGGTGAAAAGCGTTGCAAAGGCTGTAAAAAATGTCGTCAAGCCTGTTGTGGATGTGGCAACCTCAGCATGGCAAAAGGCAAAAGAATGCCTTGCCGAAGCACAAGAGGAAATCCGTGCACTTGAAGAAACTCGACCGGTTTCCGAAGCTGAAAAGAATGAAATCATTCGAAGAGCCTGTGCTAAGTTTTTAGGACTTGATGATACCACAAGCAGTGCAAGTATTCAGACCACCGAACAGATGTATACTGTTGAGGGAGGAATGGTCCTACATACTACGAAAAATCCTTATGGCCGTATTGTTTTACCTCCTGGAACCTATACACAGGCGGAGATCGTTTCCTTCATTATGGAATACGGTGATTCCGTCATGATTCGTGATGTCATGGATCTGATTGCAAAGGGTTCTGCAACAGCCACCTTCCCTGATGGCAGCACTGTTACTATAACGGCGCAAGAAGGGCTACAAAACCTTATCAACGCCAATCGAGAACAGGCCACGCTGGAAGCTTGGGAGCCTTCTTTCTGGCAGCAGGCAGGAATGGTGGTTGGTCAGGCTTTCGATCAGGCTATAAAGGGGGATTATGCTGAAGAAACTACGCCAGTTGGAACGTTGGCACAAATCGGCGTTGGCTTCATTCCTGTAGCCGACACGATAACAGATATCCGTGATTTTACTTATAGCGCACAACAATTCTGGTATAAACCTTCCTGGGGAAACGCCGGATGGGTTGCGGTTGATCTGATTGGATTTATTCCTGTTCTGGGATCATTAAAGCCCGTTTTTAAGCACGGAGATGAATTTATTGACGCTACGGGTACCGTAATCAAAAACGTCGACAATATGGTCGACGCAACCGGAACCGTTATCCGCAAAGCCGATGATGTGGCCGATGTCGCTACCGATATTGCAAAACATGGCGATGATTTTGTACAATCTTTGCCCAGCTCGAAAAAACTTCGCAGAAACCTTGAATTAGCAGGGGTCGAAGTCCCAGATTATCCAAATGCGGCACATCATATTGTTGCTGGTTCTGCTCCTGGGGCTGAAAATGCACGAGAAATC
>CAKTZK010000122.1 GCA_934635515.1 uncultured Oscillospiraceae bacterium | reverse complement strand
CAATCTGGTGCTGGCGAAAAGCTATTGCGAGAAGGTTCAGGGAAGCATCGTCGAATGCGGGACCTGGAAGGGCGGCATGGCCGTCGGGCTGATGTTCGTGGGCGGCTGCGCAGGCAGCACCGCCGGCGGCCTGAAGGTATCCCGTCTGGCGATCCTGCTGAAGCTGATCCGCCGGGACCTGCGCCATACCCTGCGGCCCCGGGTGGTGGATGTGATCAAGATGGACGGCCGGCGGCTGGACGAGCAGACCGCCCACAGCGTGGTGGTCTACTTTGCCCTGTATATCCTGTGTATCGCAGGCCTGATGATCACCCTCTCCTTCTCCTCCTTCGACCTGGAGACCAATCTGTTCGCCTCCGTTTCCTGCTTCAATAACGTCGGCCCAGGCTTCGGTATGGTAGGCCCCACCGGAAACTATTCCCCCTACCCGCCCCTTGTAAAGCTCTTCCTTTCGGCGGGGATGCTGATGGGCCGGCTGGAGATCTATCCGATGCTGCTGCTGTTTGTGCCGGCGGCCTGGCGCAAAAGATGATCGCCTTAAAAATTTGTTTACATTTTTTTAGGTTTGATTTAAGCTGCAGCGGGCATACTGTAATCACGGTAAGGCAAGGTCAGCAAGGAAACAAGTCTTCCGTGTACCAATCTTTTTCATTTTTTCCTTTCTCTATTTTCAAGGTAAAAGGGTGAAGCGTTTGCTTCACCCTTTTGCTTTGTTATTTTTTCATAAGGCCCTCCCCGGCCGCATAGGATGCAATGTATCATTCAGTCTTGGGAGTGTTGCCGATGAAAGGAAACATGGAACAGCGCGCCTGCGAGGAGGCCGTTTACATCATAGAAAGCCGGGGCACGGTGCGGGATGCCGCCCAAAAGTTCGGCATCAGCAAGTCCACGGTGCACAAGGATATTTCCCAGCGCCTGCCCCTGTTCAACCGGAGCCTGTACCTGCAGGTAAAGGCCATTTTGGAGGAGAATAAGGCCCAGCGGCATATCCGGGGCGGCCTTGCCACCAGGCGAAAGTACAAGGGCGTGTAGCCTGCTCTCCCGAAGCCTGCACGCCGCCTCAAAAAAGCTGCCGGCACAGTGCGTGCCGGCAGCTTTTTTATTTTTGTCAGATGCGCTTCCACTTGGCGCCGCCGGGGACATCGGTGACTTCCACACCCATGTCCTTCAGGGCGTCGCGGATGCGGTCAGCCTCGGCAAAGTTCTTCGCCTTTTTGGCGTCCTGGCGCTGGCGGATCAGCGTCTCCACCTGGGCGTCCTCCTCCCCGCTCTCGTTAACCACGGTGAAGGCGGCGGGACGGGCGGCCATCTGGGCCAGCTTTTTGCGCTGGTCGGCGGCTTTTTCCGGCAGCTTCAGGCCCAGGACGCTGTCGAAATCCGCCAGCACGGCGCACTTGGTGGCGCCGTTGGTCTTGGCCTTGAGCACATCATACAGCACCGTAACGGCCATGGAGGTATTCAGGTCGTTATCCATGGCCTTGGTGAATTTCTCCTTCAGCTCTGCGGCAACGGCTTCGTCCATGGGGCCGTCGCCCGGGTCCAGGGCTGCGATTTTCGCAATGAGCTTGTTAAAGGCCACGGTGGCATTATCCAGATTCTCCCAGGAGAACACCAGGCTCTTGCGGTAGTGGCTCTGCAGGCAGAAGAAGCGGTAGGCCAGGGGGTCGTAGCCCTTTTCCTCCAGGAGGGAGACGGTGAGGAACTCGCCCTTGGACTTGCTCATTTTGCCGCCCTCGGTATTCAGGTGGGCCACATGGCACCAGTGGGGGCACCAGGGATGGCCCAAATAGCTCTCGGACTGGGCGATCTCGTTGGTGTGGTGGGGGAAGGCGTTGTCCACGCCGCCGCAGTGGAGGTCCAGGTACTCGCCGTTATACTTCATGGATATGCCGGAGCACTCAATGTGCCAGCCGGGGT
>CAKTZK010000121.1 GCA_934635515.1 uncultured Oscillospiraceae bacterium | reverse complement strand
CCTCGGGCGACATGCGCGACATCGAAAAAGCCATCGCCGCGGGCAGCGAGCGCGCCATGCTGGCGCTGAAGGTCATGGCCACGTCCATTCTGCGCTATATCGGCGCGTATGTGATGGAGCTGGGCGGCCTCGACGCGCTGGCCTTCACCGGCGGCATCGGCGAAAACAGCGCGCGGCTGCGGAAAATGATTCTCGAACGCATGGCTTTCATGGGAATCAAGCTGGACGAGACGGCCAATGCGTCCGGCGACGGCGAACGGAATATCTCCATGCCGGGCTCTGCGGCGGACGTTTTCGTCATTCCCGCCAATGAAGAGTATATGGTTGTAAACGAAACCTACAAAAATTGTCTGGAGAGGCAATAAAATCGCCAAAACAGTTTTTTAACACTGGATTTTGGCGCGGGATTCGTGTATAATATTATGGAAAGGTTATCCACCTTGAGATTTCCTTAAGAAAGTAGGGTTGTCTATGAGAAAGAAGAAGTGCATCGCCATGCTTCTGGCCGGCGGCCAGGGCAGCCGTCTGGGCCTGCTGACCAAGGTCATGGCCAAGCCGGCGGTTCCCTTCGGGGGGAAATTCCGAATCATCGACTTTCCTTTGTCCAACTGCGCCAATTCCGGCATAGATACCGTGGGTGTGCTGACCCAGTACCGCCCCCTGGAGCTGAATAACTACATCGGCAGCGGCCAGCCCTGGGAGCTGGACCGCATGAACGGCGGCGTACATATCCTGCCCCCCTACCAGAGCAATTCCGGGGCCGGGTGGTACAAGGGCACGGCCAACGCCATCTACCAGAACATCGGCTTCGTGGACCTGTACGACCCGGACTATGTGGCCGTCCTCTCCGGCGACCATATTTATAAAATGGACTACTCCCGGATGCTCCGCCGCCATAAGGAGACCGGGGCCGACTGCACCATCTCCGTTATGGAGGTCCCCTGGCAGGAGGCCAGCCGTTTCGGCATCATGAATGTGGATGAGACGGACACCATCACGGAGTTTGAGGAAAAGCCCGCCCACCCCAAGAGCAACCTGGCCTCCATGGGCATTTACATCTTCACCTGGAAAAAGCTCCGGGCGTACCTGCTGCAGGACGAGGCGGACCCTGCCTCCTCCAACGATTTCGGCAAAAATGTCATCCCGGCTATGCTCGGTGCCGGGGAAAAAATGGTAGCCTATCGCTTCGAGGGCTATTGGAAGGATGTGGGCACCCTGGACTCCCTGTGGGACGCCAACATGGATATGCTCTCCCCCGGCTCGGGCCTGAATCTGTTGGATAAGCGCTGGCCCATCTACAGCCGCACGCCGTCCTGTCCCCCGGCCTATTTTGCCCCCTCTGCCGACGTGGGCAACAGCGCCGTGGCCAAGGGCTGCGACATTCGCGGCGAAGTGAAAAATACCGTTCTCAGCTACAACGCTGTGGTGGAGGAGGGGGCCCAGGTCACCTACTCCGTGCTCATGCCCGGCGCAGTGGTGAAGAAAGGCGCCCGGGTGGAGTACGCCATCCTGGGCGAGAATAGCGTGGTAGGGGAGGGCGCCCATGTGGGCGCCGGCCCGGAGACCGCTCAGGACCCCGATCAGTGGGGCGTAGCGGTGCTGGGCCCCCGGGCGGAGGTTTCGGCGGGAGAGGCCGTCCCCGCCGGGGCCATGCTGGATAAAACACACGGACAGGAGGCGAAAAAGGCATGAACGGGATCCACGGCATCATCTTTTCCTATGAAAAATCCAACGGCCTGCGGGAGCTGACAGAGCACCGCATCCACGGCTCCGTGCCCTTTGGCGGGTCCTACCGCATGGTGGACTTCATCCTCTCGGACATGGTCAACGCAGGCATCCGTGACGTGGGCGTCATCATGCACGGCAAGTGCCAGAGCATGATGGACCACCTGCGCAGCGGCAAGAGCTGGGACCTCTCCCGCAGCTTCGGCGGGCTTACTCTCCTGCCGGTGTTCGCCTACAACAGCGCCCGGGGCGACAGCCGCTTCCGGGGTAAGCTGGAGGCTCTGGATGTGGTGAAGGATTACCTGCGCCATATCCGCCAGGACTATGTCCTCCTGGCCGATAGCGACGTGGCCCTGAATATCGACCTGAAGGCGGTGCTGCATACGCATATAAGCACCGGTGCGGACATCACGGCGGTGTGCGCCCCCTCCACCGGCGACGGTCTGTATTTCACCCTGGATG
>CAKTZK010000120.1 GCA_934635515.1 uncultured Oscillospiraceae bacterium | reverse complement strand
GAGCAGGACTTCACCGGCAGGGTGCTGATCCTGTCGCCGGACACGCTGCGGGAATCCTACTGGCAGCCGGAGAATCAGCTGTGGCTGGCCCTGAGCGGCTTTGGCTGTCAGCCCCACGCCCGTGGCCGCTCGGTACTCTGCACCTGTTTGGGAGACGGCGAGACCACGAGGTGGAACCGCTCCGAGTTCGTAGGCATTATCCGTGACGAGTGCATCCCTGACTGGGCAGCGGAAAAATTGGCCGAGCTGCGGCGTGGGATACATGAAATGACACTGTAAGGAGGACGCAAAATGAAAACTGCAAAGCGTATCATGCTCATGCTGAGCATCACGGCGCTGCTGTGCTGCCTGCTGTCTGTGGCGGCCTTTGCCGCAGGCAGCGGCGATGTGGCGGGTGCGGTGGAGAGCACCTGGACGGCAGCGTCCGGGCAGATCAAGTCGGTGGTCAACAAGGTGGTATTCCCCGCCATCGACATGATTCTGGCTATTTTCTTCTTCGTGAAGCTGGGGACGGCGTATTTTGACTATCGGAAAACAGGGCAATTTGAATGGACGGCTCCGGCTATTCTGTTTGCATGCCTGGTCTTTACGCTGACGGCACCGCTGTATATTTGGGGGATCATCGGGGTATAACGGCGCAAGTCAATATTCCTCTTGCATAATAGCAGTTTAATGGTATAATATAGTTATAAAGCTGCTATGTAAGGAGAGCGAATATGTATATCAAGCCAAGTGCCGCCATTCGGCAGAACTATAATGATATTGCGGAGCTGTGTAAAATGACCGGTGAACCTGTTTACCTGACCAAAAACGGCGAGGGCGATCTGGTAGTCATGGACATCGAGGCGTTTACCCATCGGGAAAAGATGCTGAAGCTGCGGGAAGAATTGCTTGCCGTGGAGGAAGATCGCCTGCACGGCGCTGTGGATCATTCCGTAGATGAGGTGGCCGCCATGATGGAGGTGGCGATCCAGGAGGTACGCCATGCCGGAGCATGAAGCGTATCGAGTGATCGTCTCGAAGCGGGCCGCCCAGCAGTTGGTGGAGCATGCGGCATTTGCCGCAAGGCTGGATGAAAAATTGGCGCACAAACTGGTTTCCGATTTTCGTCAGGCGGCAGTCTCTTTGGAACGATTTCCGTTTCGCAATCCTGTGCTGCGTTCCGAGGTTTTTACGGTCGAGAAGTATCGCAAGCTCATCTTTGACAAATACCACATTTTGCTGTATCAAGTAAAAGATCAGGTGGTCTATGTGGAGTATGTGATCGATGGGCGGCAGGATTATCAATGGCTGCTCACTCCGTGAAAGGCCAAGGGCGTTGGAAACAAAATGAAACTGTGACCAAAAAACGAATATAGACAGAAGCACTCTGCTGGATCAGTAGAGTGCTTTTTACATTCTGGGAGGTGATTCATTGTTTATATGGGACTTTGTAGCGGACAAAATACTGGGCCAGATCGTGGACTGGTTTTACAGTCAGGTGGTTGGTTTTCTCGGGAATTTCTTTTCGGAGATGGGCAGCATGGGCGCTGAGCTCTTCGAGATGAACTGGGTGCAGAGCGTGGTGCTGTTTTTCTCCTATTTGGGCTGGGCCCTGTTTGCCACGGGACTGGTGGTGGCTGTGTTTGAATGCGGCATCGAGTATTCCGCTGGGCGGGGCAATGTGAAAGAGACGGCGCTGAATGTCCTTAAGGGCTTTCTGGCCGTCTCTCTTTTTACCCAGGTGCCGGTGCGGCTCTATTCTTTGGCAATTTCCTTGCAGGGCACCTTGACGGCGGGCATCACCGGCTTTGGGTCCACCAGCATTGGGGATGCGGCAAAGGCGGCGCTGGCAGATCTTGAAAACCTGGAAAGCCTAACGGAGTCCACCTATCCCCTGCGGGGCTTTGGGCGGGAGACCAGCGGGCTTATGGTTCTTTTCTGCCTTATCCTCATGGCCTATGCGGTCATCAAGGTGTTCTTTGCCAATCTCAAGCGGGGAGGTATTTTGCTGATCCAGATTGCCGTGGGGAGCCTGTATATGTTCTCTGTGCCCAGGGGGTATGGAGACGGATTCATCCAGTGGTGCAAACAGGTCATCGGCCTGTGCCTCACGGCGTTTTTGCAGGCCACCATCCTTGTGGCCGGGCTGATGGTGTTCAAAGACCACGCCCTGCTGGGCTTGGGGCTCATGCTCTCTGCCGGGGAAATTCCCCGCATCGCTGGGGCCTTTGGGCTGGACAC
>CAKTZK010000119.1 GCA_934635515.1 uncultured Oscillospiraceae bacterium | reverse complement strand
CGGCCGCTTGCGCTTCGCTATCGAGATCGTGCAGAAGATCAAGCAGTACTGCGGTGAGGACTTCCCGGTCATCCTGCGTTTCTCACTCAAGAGCTATATCAAGGATCTGCGTCAGGGCGCGGTGCCGGGTGAGACGTTTACCGAGCTCGGCCGCGACACAGACGAAGGTCTGCAGGCGGCCAGGATCCTGGTCGATGCCGGCTACGACGCGCTCGATGTCGATGCCGGCACCTACGATAGCTGGTACTGGGCGCATCCGCCGATGTATTTTGACAAGGGCGTGTATCTGCCGTTTGCCGAAAAGGTCAAGCAGGTCGTGGACGTACCGGTGCTGGCCGCCGGCCGCATGGACGACCCGGATTTGGCGGCGCAGGCGCTGCGCGACGGCCGATGCGACATGATCGGTCTGGCGCGCCCGCTCCTGACCGAGCCAGACTATGTCCGCAAGGTGCGCAACGACGAGCTCGCGCTCATCCGTCCGTGCCTGTGCTGCCATGAGGGCTGCTTCGGCCGCGCGTTTGACGGCGCGGTCGGCTCCTGTGCAGTCAACCCTGAGTGCGCGCGCGAGCGGCTCGTCGGCATTACGCCCGCAGTGGAGAAAAAGCGCGTGGTCGTTGTCGGCGGCGGCCCTGCCGGTCTGGAGGCGGCGCGCGTGAGCGCGCTGCGCGGCCATGATGTCACGCTGCTCGAAGCGAGCGATGCCCTCGGCGGCGCGCTCAAGCCGGCCGGTGTGCCGCGCTTCAAGCAGGCGGATCGTGATCTTGTCGCTTGGTACGCCGCCACACTTGCGCATCTGGGTGTGGACGTGCGCCTGAATACGCGCGCGGATAAGGCACTGCTCGATTCCCTCAAGCCGCAGACGGTGTTCGTCGCCGAGGGCAGCACGCCCAGAGCGCTGGAACTGCCCGGCGCGGATGGGGACAATGTGGTCAGTGCGCTCGACGTGCTCGAGGGCAAGGCGGAAGCCGGCAAGTCGGTCGTTATCATCGGCGCGGGTCTCGTCGCCTGCGAGCTGGCGCTGCACCTTGTGCAAAACGGCCACACCGTCACGCTGCTCGCCCGGCGCAAGCTCCTGCGCTCAGCCAGACTGCCGGCCATGAACGAGCTCATGCTGCGCGACCTGCTCGTGTTCCACGGTGTACACATCGTCGAGGGTGCGGCACTGGAATCCGTCGATGCCAAGGGTGTCTATTACGAGGTCGAGGGCGTGCCCGCGCTGGCGGAGGGCAATACGGTCATCACTGCGGTCGGCATGGAGGCCAATCATGCGCTCTTTGACGCGATCCGCGATGACTATGAGACCGTGCTCGCGCTCGGCGACGGCCGCCGCGTGCGCAACATCTTCGGCGCCATCTGGGATGGCTACGAGGCGGCGCGCAGTCTGTAATTGCAATCCGAATACTTTCGCCCGGGCAGGAAGATCCTGCCCGGGCGCTGTGCTTGCATCCGGCGGCTGTGCATGATAAAATCATACATCTTTTATTTGAATGGAGAGACCATTATGCTCTATACCTTTGGCGGAAAAGCCCCGCAGGTCGACCCGACAGCGTTCATCAGTGCAAGCGCGGAGCTCATCGGCGATGTGATCGTCGGCCCGCGCTGCTATATCGGCCCTTATGCCGTCATCCGCGCCGACGCCTCGCGCATCGTCCTCGAGGAGGAGGTCGCGGTCGAGGACGGCGTCATCATCCACACCGGCGGGGAAGATCCCGTCGTGACCATTTCGCGCCGCGTGACCATCGGCCACGGCGCGATCATCCACGCGCGTGTGATCGGGCCGGAGGCCAGCATCGGCATGGGCGCGGTGCTCAGCCTCTGCAGCGAGATTGGCGCGGGCAGCATCGTGGCCGAGTCGGCGCTCGTGCCGCAGGGCAAGATCATTCCGCCGGAGACGCTCGTCGCGGGCGTGCCCGCAAGGCCGCTGCGCGAGCTGACCGACAAAGACCGCACCGACTGGCGCGAGACGAAGGACTGGTACGTGCGCATGGCGGCACAGTATCTCGACCCGGACAACTATCATCCGGTCAAGTGACGGCTTGAAATGCCCGGGCACCCATGCTATAATAAACTGCTATGTCAGCCGCGGCCGCGGCTGGGAAACGAAGGAGATGCTCGGATCTATGAAACTCGGTATCGTCGAAAGCGAGCCTGTTTCTGTAAGTCTCCGCAAACGCACAAATGCCGATAAAGCTTGATAGGACAGGCATTTTCGGATGAAGTCAAAACATAAAAGTTCCTATTTCCCTACGCATCCCCACGCGGAAATGGCGTAAAAATGGCGTAGAGGAACCGGCGATACGCAGTTGCGAAAATCGCCTGCTGCAACATTACTAAGAA
>CAKTZK010000118.1 GCA_934635515.1 uncultured Oscillospiraceae bacterium | reverse complement strand
CGATGTTGCGCTTGTGCATCTCCTCCAGGCCGCCGATGCTCTTGAGGTACTTGAACACCTTGCCGCAGCAGTAGATGTCCCAGCAGTTGGGGGTGTTGTACATGGAGCCGTTGTCGGCGTGGGTCTTATACTTCATGTAAATGGGCATCTTGGGATCCACATCGTCGCGGATCAGATCCTCGCGGATGATGACGATCACCATGCCGGCGGGGCCCACGTTCTTCTGCACGCCGGCGTAGATCAGGCCGTAGTCGGAGACGTTGCAGGGCTTGGAGAGGAACATGGAGGACTGGTCGGACACCAGCACATGGCCCTTGGTGTTGGGCAGCTTGTTCCAGGTGACACCGTGGATGGTCTCATTCTCGCAGATGTAGACATAGTCGGTATCCTCGGGAATGTCCAGGTCGGAGCAGTCGGGAATGTAGCTGTAGTTCTTATCCTTGGAGGAGGCGGCCACGATGACTTCACCGTACTTCTTGGCCTCGGCAATGGCCTTCTTGGACCAGGCACCGGTCTCGACATACACGGCCTTGCCGTTCTTCATCAGGTTCCAGGGAATAGCGGCAAACTGCAGGGTAGCGCCACCCTGGATGAACAGGACCTTGTAGTTATCGGGGATGTTCATCAGGTCGCGCAGGTCGGCCTCGGCCTCGTCCACGATCTGCTGGAACACCTTGGAGCGGTGGCTCATTTCCATGACGCACATGCCGCTGCCGCGGTAGTTCATCATCTCGTCACGGATCTCCTCCAGGACGGGCTCCGGCATCATGGCAGGACCGGCGGAAAAGTTAAAAGTGCGGTTATACTTCATTTGATAGTACCTCCTGTTTGTGTATTGTAATCGGGGTTTACGATCCATACAGACATAGTATAGAACATTCCAACCGGAGAATCAACCATAAAAATCAACAAATTGTCAGATTATCTTAAAGATTTTCAGATGGGATACAAAAAAGGGGGATTTTTGGCCCTTGGGACGGCAAAAAAACACGCGGAAGAGACGGATTTTTGCAGGAAGATAAAAAATTAAGCCGGGGGAGAAAAGGGGAGGGACGATTGACAGAGGGAGGTAAAGATGTTATAAAGTAGGGAGAATTTGGGAGAATTTCCGGGAAAGGCGGCAGGGGATGGACAAGTGGAGAAAAATCATGGCGCACATCGGTGCGTATCCGGCGGTGCTGGGCAAGTGGCTGGCGGTGGGGGGACTCATCGGCGGCATCGGCGGGCTCATTGGGTCGGTGTTCCACATCGGCGTGAACTACGCCACCCAGGTGCGGCTGGCCCATCCCTGGGTGCTGTATTTGCTGCCGGTGCTGGGCGTTATCATTGCGGGGCTGTACCGGGTGACAAAGGTGGAGGGAAAGGACACCAACGCCGTAATCGAGTCGGTGCATTTCGGGAAAAATGTGCCGGTGCTGCTGGTGCCGGTGATCTTTGTGTCTACGGTACTGACCCATTTGGGCGGCGGAAGCGCCGGGCGCGAGGGCGCGGCCTTGCAGATAGGCGGCGGCATCGGACACACCACCGGAAGGCTGCTGCATCTGGGGGAAAAGGACCTGCCCCTGGCGACCCTCTGCGGCATGAGTGCGGTGTTCTCGGCCCTGTTCGGAACGCCGCTGACGGCGGCGGTGTTTGCCATGGAGGTCATCAGCGTGGGTGTGTTTTACTACGCGGGGCTTATTCCGTGCCTGACGGCGGCGCTGGTGGGCTACATGGTGAGCCTGGCGATGCAGGTGCCGCCTACGAGATTTCAGGTGCTGGACCCGGGGCTGGACGCCTGGACCATGGTGCTGGTGATCCTGCTTGCCATCGGGTGCGCGATGGTGAGCATCCTGTTCTGCCGGGGGCTCCAGGAGACGGGACGTATGGCGGCGAAGCTGCTGCCGAACCCCTTTGTGCGGGCCTTTGTGGGCGGCGGACTGGTCATCGGACTGACGCTGCTGGTGGGCAGCGACGACTACAACGGCGCAGGCATGGAGGTGGTGGCCCGGGCCATCGGCGGAGAGGCCGGGGGCTGGGCGTGGCTGCTGAAGCTGCTGTTCACCGCTGTGACCATCGGATTCGGCTTTAAGGGCGGCGAGGTGGTGCCCTCGTTCTTCGTGGGGGCCTGCTTCGGGTGCGTGCTGGGAGGATTTTTGGGACTTCCGGCGGGCTTTGGCGCGGCCATCGGGCTGGTGGCGGTGTTTTGCGGGGCGGTGAACTGCCCGATTGCGTCGGTGTTCTTGAGCATTGAGCTGTTCGGCACCGGGGACCTGCTGTATTTCGCCATGGCCTGCGCCATCAGCTATCTGCTGTCAGGCTACTGCGGGCTGTACAGCAGCCAGACCATCCTCTACTCCAAGATGCGGGCGGAGTTTATCAACATCCACACCAATGAAAATGAGGACAGGCACGGATAAAAACCCCTGGCGAAAAATCTTCGATTTTTCTGCCAAAAGGATTGCAGTATGCTGCGCGCATAATTTTGAGCCGATGGCTCAAAATTCCACACTTGCAGCCTGAGAGGTATTTTTCCCCACGCGCAT
>CAKTZK010000117.1 GCA_934635515.1 uncultured Oscillospiraceae bacterium | reverse complement strand
TCCAGGGTACCATCGGGGTTCACTGCCACCTTACCGGAGGTATCGGGAACCTGCTTTACAGTTACAAGAATCTTCATGGTCGTCTGCCTCCTTACTTGCCCAGCACGGCCCGGGAGATGACCACCTTGTGGATCTCGCTGGTGCCCTCATAAATTTCCGTGATCTTCGCGTCGCGGTACATCCGCTCCAGGGGATAGTCGTGCATATAGCCGTAGCCGCCGTGGATCTGCAGGGCCAGGTTGGTCACAAACCGGGCGTTCTCCGAGGCGTTGAGCTTGGCCATAGCCGCTTCCTTGCTGAAGGGCTTGCCGCTGTCGTCCAGATAGGCGGCGTAATAGGTCAGCCACTTGGCCGCCTCGGTCTTGGTGGCCATGTCGGCCACGTACCACTGCAGGCCCTGGAGGGTGGCAATGGGCTTGCCGAACTGCACGCGCTCGTGCATGTACTTCACCGTCAGCTCCAGCGCGCCCTCGGCAATGCCGATGCTCTGGGCGCCCACGCCGATACGGGCGCCGTCCAGCGCCTGCATGGCGATCTTAAAGCCCTGGCCCTCTTTGCCCAGCAGATTCTCTGCGGGGACCCGGCAGTCCTCAAAGATCAGCTCTGCCGTCTCGCTGCCCCGCAGGCCCATCTTGTTCTCCACCTTGCCCACGGAGAAGCCCGGCGTACCGGCCTCCACGATGATGGCGGACATACCCTTCAGGCCCGCGGCGGGGTTGGTCAGGGCGAACACCACCAGCACGCCGGCCCGGCTGCCGCCGGTGATGAAGCACTTGGTGCCGTTGAGCACATATTCGTTGGTCTCCTTGTCCAGGATAGCCGTGGTCTGGGCCTTGGCGGCGTCGGAGCCGGCGCCGGGCTCGGTCAGGGCGAAAGCGCCCAGCTCGCCGCCCTTGGTCAGCCGGGGCAGGAACTTCTGCTTCTGGGCCTCGGTGCCGTGCTTGGCAATGGCCTGGGGTGCGATCAGGTGGATGGACAGGGTGGCGGCGGACGCCATGCACTTCTTGGCAAATTCGGACACCGCAATGACCTCCTCGGCCATGCCGCCGCCTACGCCGCCGTACTCCTTGGGCACGCCGATGCCCGTGAAGCCGTACTTGGCCATCAGGGCAAAATTCTCCACCGGGAAGGTGTGGCTGTCATCCAGCTCCTCCGCATGGGGCTCCAGAATATTTTCCGCAAACTGCTGCGCTGCCTTCTGCAGCAGCTTCTGCTCTTTTGTCAGAGAAAAATCCATAGTTTTTTCCTTTCACACAATTTAATTTATTTCCATTCAAAAACGCCGCGGTTCAGCACGGGTTTTCCTGTTTTCAAGTTCATCAGGCGGAAATACGCCTGCTTATCGCCCACGCGCCACAGCTCCAGCCGCACCGGGGTATCCGGATACAGCACGCTGCTCATCTGGGCGGCCATGCGAGTCATCCGCTCCGGCTCCCCGGGGATCAGGGCCGCAATGGCCATCCGGCAGGCAAAGCCAAAGGAGCACAGTCCCTGCATAAACGAGGATTCAAAGCCCATCTTCTGCGCGTACTCCGGGTCCACGTGCACCAGATTGGTGTCGCCGGTGAGCCGGTACAGCAGATTCTGCACGGGGCTGATATAGTCGTCTGTCTCCACATCCGGTGCCCGGTCGGGGATCACCACCGGACTCTTGGGCATGGGCTTTCCGCCAAAGCCTCCGGCCTCGTGGAAAAACGTGGTGGAGTAGTTGGTGCACACATCGTTGCCCGCTTCGTCCCGGACCAGCACCTTTGTCTTGACCACGGCGCCTTTTCCCTCGCCCCGGTCATACACATCGGTGATCACATCCTGATACTGGAAGGTCCCTTTGATGGGATCGATGGGCCGGTGCATAATGATCTCATGATCCATATTCAAAAAGGAGATGGTGGGCTTGATCAGCTCGTTTGCGATCATAGACGCCGGCAGGGGCATCCACTGATACGGCTTCACGTTCACCGTGCCCCAGTAGGGGATGGTGCCGTATGTGGGCAGCGCCTTGAGATATTTTTCATAGGTGTACTGCAGATCCTCCGCCTTGGCACCCACAGCCAGGGCATACAGCGCCACGTCCCGCCAATTATATTCCATATACCGCGGTTCGGTTCGCATCCCCACCAGCTGTGTCAGGTCGATCTTTCCCATGGTCATGCTCCCTTCTATCACTCAATTTTTCGGAAACGGGCGCACCGGCCGAAGCCGGTGCGCCCATATACTATAGGCGCAGCTTTTGCGTCTTTTTTAGTTTTCTGCTGCCAGCTTCTTGTAGTAGTCCAGGCGCTCCTTGGCGTCCTTCTCGGTCTTCTCCAGCAGGCCCTCCGCCTCATCGGGGAATGCCTTCAGCAGGGAAGCGAAGCGGACCTCGTTCATCAGGAACTCACGGAAGGACATGGTCGGCTCCTTGGAATCCAGAGAGAACGGATTCTTGCCGGTGCCCACCAGCTGGGGATTGTAGCGGTACAGAGCCCAGTAGCCGCAGTCCACTGCGTGCTTGGCCTCCAGCTGGCTCAGGCCCATGCCGGTCTTGATGCCGTGGTTGATGCAGGGGCAGTAGGCGATGACGATGGAGGGGCCGGGATA
>CAKTZK010000116.1 GCA_934635515.1 uncultured Oscillospiraceae bacterium | reverse complement strand
ATACAGGCGAGTATGGTCCCTTGGCGAACTCTATTGCGGTGGGTAAGTCCATCCAAATCAAATATGATCCGGATGCTCCGGAAAACTCGACCGGCTTCTTATCCCCGAGTTCCAGCGACCTTGTCTTTGCTGTTGCGGGACTGATTCTTGCTGTGGTTGGTTTTTTCATGTCCGGTATCTTTGGCCTAATTCGCAGGTTGATTGGGAAGGAGCATTCCGATGGGAAAGCAGAGAAAGACGGCATGTCCGCCGAGGAAGCGGCATACGAGATAAAAGTGAGGATAGGCAATACCCTCCGAGCCCTTTTCCCGATACTCGCATTTGTCCTTTTCGGAGTGCTCCTTATGATTCTCCAGGGCGGAAGATTTTAATTCTATATATTTGCAAAAGCCAGCGCTGCGCCGTATTCTAAAGGCGCGGCGCTGTTTTTTACCGCTAATTTTAGAAACGCACCACCGGCGCTCACGGCGCATAGGATGGAGGGCGATGGGAGCGTGAAAGCAATGGCCTATGATGAGCGGGAGCTGCTGGCCCGTCTGATCCAGTGCGAGGCGGGAGGCGAGGGAGAGATCGGCATGAAGGCGGTGGCCGGGGTGGTGATGAACAGGGTGAACGTACTGGGCGGTGAATATGACCGGGTGGGGCAGGGGAGCCTGCAGAACATTGTGTTCCAGCCGGGGCAGTTTACCTGTCTGGCGGAGACGGTGGGGGGCGTTTACAATCCCCAGAACATCTACAACATGCGGCCCACCCAGGAAAACTACGACATTGCCGACTGGGCCATGGCCGGCAATCGCCTGCCCGTGGTAGGGGACGCCCTGTGGTTTTACAGCCCCTACGACAGGCCCTGCCGGAGCTATTTTCCTTCCCAGGTGGGGCAGTTTGTGGAGCAGATCGGCGGGCACTGCTTCTACGTCCCTACGGACGCGTATTATGAAACTTGAGTGAGGTGTGACAGATGCTGCAAATACATACGGATCCGCAGGCGGAGAGCATGGGCGGTATGCAGAGCGGTAATATGGCGGGGATGAGTCCCAATGTGCTGGGCAGCGACAACATGATGGGCATGAGCCCCAACCTGCCCGGCAGCGGCGGCATGGTGAGCATGGGCTCCAGCCAGGGCGGCATGATGGGGATGAACTCGGGCCAATATGGCGGCGCGGGCATGACGCCCATGCAGGCGGACAGCGGCAACATGGCCCTGATCCCCCAGCGGCCCGACCACATGATGCTGCAGCGGGAGGGTATAGAGACCATTGAGGGGCCTGCCAGCGGCCGGGAGGTGACCAACAGCTCCGTGCGGGGGCTGCTGGCGCGGAATCTGGGCTACTATGTGGTGGCCAGCTTCCTTATGGGCACTCAGCAGGCCATTCAATGGGAGGGCATATTGGCCAGCGTGGGCAACGACTATCTGGTGATCTATCAGCCGGATCAAAACCGATTTGTCAGCGGGGATATTTATTCGCTGAAGTTTGTGGAGTTCCACGAGGATCAGTCGCCCTGTGCGGCGGGATACCGGCGCAGGGACGCGTTTCAGGGGTGGTAAAACCTGGCGAAAATTCCTTCGGTTTTTTGAGTGCGTTTCGAAAAAAGACGCTCCCCGAGGCAGGCGGCTGCTTCGGGGAGATTTTGGGTGCGCGGAGGATATTTAGCGGGGGTGGAAGACCAAGCACGACGGTGGGCAACCGTGGCCCCTACGAAAGGAGAAGGGGGTGCCGTTATCGGGGCAGAGATCAGTTTTCCAATTCGGGAGCGGAAAACAGGTCCCAGGGGTACCGGTGGGGCGGGGGCTGGGTGATGTCGATCTTTTCACCGGTGCGGGGATGGGGCAGGGCCAGGCGGTAGGACCAGAGGGCGGCGGTGCAGCGGGGGTCTTTGCTGCCGTAGCGGATGTCGCCCAGCAGGGGCAGGCCCCGGGAGGAGAACTGCACCCGGATCTGGTGGGTGCGGCCGGTGTGCAGCCGGACGCGCACCAGGGTCAGATCCTCTGTCTCGGCCAGGACCCGATAGGAGAGCCGGGCCTCCCGGACGCCCTTGCGCATCCGCTTCACCACATAGCTTTTGTTCTTGGCGGCGTCCCGGAAGAGAAGGTCTGTCAGCTCCCCCTCCCGAGCTTCCGGGTGGCCCCGGAGAACGGCCAGGTACTCCTTTTCCACCCGGTGCTCCGCCACGGCGGCGATGAGCTTTCCGGTGACGGCTTTATCCCGGGAGAATACCATGAGTCCGCCGGTGATCTTATCCAGGCGGTGGACGGTGGCGATATAGTCCGGCTGGTGCAGCGACCAGTAACGGTCCCGCAGGAGCTGGGGCATACAGGCACCCTGAGGACTGTCCTCGGACAGGACGCCTACGGGCTTTACGCACAGGACCAGGCTGCGGTCCTCATATAGGACCGAAAGAGCATCATGGGGCATAGAGGGTTCCTTTCTCAAATAAGGCAGACGCCGGGAAGCGTCTGCCTTATGCTGTTTTACCGGCGCTTGCCGCGGTAGTTGCGGTGGGCGCGGCCGTATTTATTTCGGGAGCCGTAGCGGTTTCTGGGGCGGACCTTGCGCACCCAGAACACCAGGAAAATCACAAGAAGGATCACCAGGACC
>CAKTZK010000115.1 GCA_934635515.1 uncultured Oscillospiraceae bacterium | reverse complement strand
TTCATGTCAACGATCTTCTGGCCCTTCTTGGAGTAGGACTTGACGATAGCGGCCTTCATGTACTTCACGGCGTCCTCGATGGGGATGATGCCGGAGAGCTTGAAGAAGGCGGCCTGCAGCACGGTGTTGGTGCGGTTGCCCAGACCCAGCTCCATGGCGATAGCGGTGGCGTCGATGGTGTAGAAGTTGATCTCACGCTCGGCGATCTGGCGCTTCACGCGATTAGGCAGGTGCTCCTCCAGCTCAGCGCCGGTCCAGCTGGTGTTCAGCAGGAAGGTGCCGTGGGGCTTGATCTCGGAAACGATATCGAAGTCCTTGATGTAAGAGGGCTTGTGGCAGGCCACAAAGTCAGCCATGGTGACATAGTAGGTGCTGTGGATAGGCTCATGGCCGAAGCGCAGGTGGGACTTGGTAACGCCGCCGGACTTCTTGGAGTCATACTCAAAGTAAGCCTGGGCGTACTGGTCGGTGTGGTCGCCGATGATCTTGATGGAGTTCTTGTTGGCACCCACGGTACCGTCAGAGCCCAGACCCCAGAATTTGCAGGAGATGATGGACTTGCCGGCGGTGACGATGTTCTCGCCCACGGGCAGGGACAGGTGGGTAACGTCATCGTTGATGCCCACGGTGAAGTGATTTTTCTTCTCACCCTTCATGTTGTCGAACACGGCCTTCATCTGGGCGGGGGTGGTATCCTTGGAGCCCAGACCGTAGCGGCCGCCCAGTGCCTCGATATCGGTGCGCTTGCCTTCAAACAGAGCATGGCACACGTCCAGATACAGAGGCTCGCCGGGAGCGCCGGGCTCCTTGGTGCGATCCAGAACGGTCAGGCACTTGCAGGTAGCGGGGATCTTCTCCAGCAGGCGCTCCATGGAGAAGGGACGGAACAGGTGGACCTGAATGAAGCCCACCTTCTCGCCGCGCTCCCGCAGATAGTCAACGACCTCCAGCAGGGTCTCGCAGACGGAGCCCATAGCCACCACGACGCGCTCAGCATCGGGATCGCCGTAGTAGTTGAACAGCTGATAGTTGCGGCCGGTGACCTCATTGATCTTGCCCATGTACTCCTCCACGATGGCGGGCAGGGCGTTATAAGCGCTGTTGCAGGCCTCGCGGGACTGGAAGAAGGTATCGGGGTTCTGCAGGGTATTGCGCAGAGTGGGATGCTCCGTGCTCAGGGCGTGGTCCTTGAATCTCTGAACGGCGTCCCAATCCAGCATCTTGCCCAAATCTTCATAGTCCAGCACCTCGATCTTCTGGATCTCGTGGGAGGTCCGGAAGCCGTCGAAGAAATGCTGGAAGGGGATGGAGCCCTTGATCGCGGACAGATGGGCGACGGCGGCCAGGTCCATGGCCTCCTGCACGCTGGAAGAGGCCAGCTGCGCCCAGCCGGTCTGGCGGCAGCCCATGACGTCGGAGTGATCACCGAAGATGGACAGAGCATGGGTGGCCACGGTACGGGCGGAAACGTGCATAACGCCGGGCAGATGGGAGCCGGCGATACGGTACATGGGCGGGATCATCAGCAGCAGGCCTTGAGAAGCGGTGTAGGTGCTGGTCAGAGAGCCGGTCTCCAGAGAGCCGTGCATTGCGCCGGCTGCGCCGGACTCCGCCTGCATCTCCACCAGCTTTACGGGCTGACCGAACAGGTTCTTTTTTCCGTTAGCGGCCCATGCGTCCACATGGTCAGCCATGGGGCTGGACGGGGTGATGGGGTAAATGGTAGCTACCTCGGTAAACGCATAAGACACGTATGCGGCAGCTTCATTACCATCCATCGTCTTGAATACTTTGTTTTTTGCCATAAACTGAACTCCTTTCTTCTATTGCTGTTTTCTCGCAATTTATACCCTGATTCATTAAATAGAATAGCACGCTTCCACTCATCTGTTAAATGAATTTACTTAATGAAATTGATATAAAAAATGAATATATCCTCGCATGACGCAGGACATATTCACTCACTATACGGCATTTAGTCACACCGGGACAGGTAAAAATTCTGCCGGTATGCACTATGTTGTCTGTTTTGCTGATCGATCGCTTTCGATAAAAATATCCCCTGCCGTAAGACAGGGGATATTTTGGTACGCCCGACTGGATTCGAACCAGCGGCCTTTAGAGTCGGAGTTATCAGGCTGTCAAGCCGGAAGGTCCTGCGGCGCAAGGGCTTGGTTGGTGCTGCACAAATTTCCGGCATTTTGGAGAAAAACCTCGGAAGCCTTATCGGACAGGGCTTCCGAGATTTTTCGCAGCAGCAGTCAAATAGTAGTCAGTGCGCCATCGTTCCGAGAAAGCAGCGGGCCTCGTTGGGCGTCTTGCAGAGATCACTTCTCTGTTATCTCGTGCTGTTTCTTATACCCCTCGCCCCATGCCCACATGGAATCCAGAATAGGCTTCAGGCTCTTGCCCAGTTCCGTCAGCGAATACTCCACTCTCGGCGGCACTTCTGCGTAAACCTCACGATGAACAAGTCCGTTTTCCTCCATCGCCCGGAGCTGGGCGGTCAAGACCTTCTGAGACACATTGCCTACGGACTTTTTCAGCTCCCCGAACCGCTTCGTTCCCGGCATCAGGTCACGCAGGATCAGCACCTTCCACTTATCCCCGATGAGGGTCAGCG
>CAKTZK010000114.1 GCA_934635515.1 uncultured Oscillospiraceae bacterium | reverse complement strand
GGATGGTGGCCGGCAGGAGCAAAAACAGCACAAAGCACAGAAATTTGGCCGTCATGTCCGCGGTAATGGCCCACCGGCAGTGTTCCCGGCTCTCCCGGGTGGCCAGAATGTAGTTCAAGCCCCAGGAGATGTATGCCCCCCAGTAGACCAGGATAAAAACCGGCACAAAGGGCAGCTGGTGGTCAATGGGCAGCGACATGTCATAGTGGGGCCTGCTGTCCGTCAGCAGCTTTGCCAGGAAATACAGGCCCAGCTGCCATACCAGCGCGCCCAGCAGCCAGGGCACGCTGTATCGGGGGATGAGCCTCCCCAGGCGGGTCTCTTTGCGCATTTTCCACCTCCGGATCTGAGCACTGGGTCCACTATACACGATGTTTCTATTTAAAGCAACAAAAAAACGGTTACAGCAAAATTTTACCAGCCGCCTTACCCGGCCCGTCAGCTCTCCGCCGGCTCCCTGCACGATAGCGTCACCGTAAAGGTCGAGCCCTCTCCGGGCCGGGAAAAAACCTCCACCGTTCCGCCGCATAGCTCCACGGCCCGCCGCACGATGGAAAGCCCCAGCCCGTTTCCCCGGCTGTCCGGGCTCTGCTCGCCCCGGTAAAACTTGTCAAAAATGTGCCTTTGGGTCTCCGCATCCATGCCGATGCCCGTGTCCGATACCGCCACGCTCACTTCCTCCGGCTCCTTCCGCAGTACAACCGTGATCTGTCCCCCGGCGGGGGTAAAGCGGATGGCATTGGAGATGAGGTTGGACCATATATGCTCCACCAGCTCCTCGTTGCCGTAGAAGTCCGCCCGGTCCAGGTCCCCCTCCACGGTCAGCCCCTTCTGCAGCCAGCTGCGCTCCTGCTGGTGGATGCACCGGCGCAGCTGCTCGTCCAGGCTGTATACGGTCTTGCCGGACACGATCTCCGTGTTCTCATACTGGGTCAGCTCCAGAATGTGCGTGCTCATGGCCGCCAGCCGTTCCGACTCCCGGGCAATGGTCCCGGCATAGGTTTCCCGCTGCTCCGGGGAGATGTCCGGGTTTTGCAGCAGCTTTGCAAACCCCCGGATGGATATAAGCGGCGTCTTGAATTCATGGGAAAAGGTGTTCACGAAGTCCGACTGCAGCATCTCCACGCTGCCCAGCTCCTCGGCCATTTTGTTGAAGCTGCGGATGTAGTCCGCCACCTCGCCCCTTGCGCCCCGCAGCTCCACCCGCGCCGAGTAATCCCCGGCGGCCACCGCCTGGGTGGCCTGCATCAGCCGCGACAGCGGCCCCAGATACCCCCGGAAGATGAAAATAGCCAGCACCACGCCCAGAATGGCACTCACCGTCAAAATGAGAATGGGCCATACCAGGGTGTAGTTGCTCTCGTCCAGCCGCACCAGCCGCTGCACCAGGGCGAAAATGCCCAAGGCCAGGGACCCGTACACCACCACCAGCCCCAGCACCAGCAAAAACATGGTCCACAGGAGCCGGGCCGGTGGATTCTCTTTTTTCACCCTATTCCTTTGCATTCTCGTCCTCCTTGGGCATACCCATGTACCCAAACCCCCGGATGGTCCGCAGCTCGAAGTCCGGGCTCCCCCGGAACCGTTCCCGCAGCCGGGAGATGTATACCTCCACCGTATGCTCATCCACCTCGCTGTCCAGATCCCAGATGTCGTCAATGAGCTGGCGCTTGGTAAATAATGTTCTGGGATAGGACAATAATTTGAATAGCAGCATAAATTCCTTGGCCGTCAGCTGCTGGGTGCCCTGGGGCGTGATGACCTGCAGGGCGCTGCGGTCCAGAACTGTGCTGCCCACCACCAGCCGCCGCTCCGTCGTGCTGCGGTAGCGCCGCAATAGGGCCTCAATGCGCCAGAGCATCTCCTCCTCGTCCACGGGCTTTACCATGTAGTCGTCGCACCCGGCCCGAAACCCCCGCCGCTTGTCCTCCTGGGTCACCCGGGCCGTCACCATCAGAACGGGCAGGTCGCAGTTCCCCTCCCGCAGGGTCTGGGTGAAGGCAATGCCGTCCATCTGGGGCATGGTGATGTCCACCACCGCCAGATCGCACTGGTAGTGCTCCATCACCTCCAGGGCCTCCACCCCGTTGCGGGCCGGACACGGCTCATACCCCGCCTGCCGCAGGACCTCGCACATCAGCAGCCGCGTGCTTTCATCATCCTCCGCCACCAAAATCCGAAACATACCATTCCCTCCCTGTCAAAAAGCTTCCGCAAGGGCCGATACCCAGCCCACACATTCCTCGTACCCCTCCGTAGGGGGCGGCGTCCCGGACGGTCCGCCCTCGGGTTTATTCTGCACCTCTTGCAGCCTGTCATTGCGAACCAGTGACCGACGTCACTGGTGTGGCAATCCGTCTCTCAAGCCTCCCCTGCGTAAGGGGAGGTGGCGCGAAGCGCCGGAGGGGTCGCCTTACCGCACCCCTTGTCCCGACAATGCCGATCGCATGGCACTTTCTGCCACCAGCGGCAGAAAGTACCCAAAGAACGCCGCCAAAACCCATGGTTTTGGAATCCTTGCGCGGGCGCGGTGCCGTCCGAAACGAAACCCACCTGCCCCGCGAATCCAATAACACATATCCGCACCGTGCTTTCGCATCGTCCCTGCGCCTATCTCCGTGCATAAGCGCTTACGCGCTGGCACTGGCTTGGTGGGACCAAAAACCTGCA
>CAKTZK010000113.1 GCA_934635515.1 uncultured Oscillospiraceae bacterium | reverse complement strand
TTGGTCAGGTAGCCGTACTTGATGGCCTCGCTCAGGATCTTGCCGGGGTCGGCGGTGTGGACGTGCAGGTTGATGACATCGTCATCCTCAATGCAGACCACGCTGTCGCCGTTGGACTCGGCAAAGGCGCGCATCTTGGCGGCGCTGGCACCCTCATTCTTATTGATGAGGAACTGGGTGCAGTAGCCGTTCTTGATGTCCTCCACCTTCATCAGGTCATCGGTGAACACGCCCTTGCCGGCATTCTCGGTAGAGAGCTTGGCCTTGTTGGGGGCCGCTTCGCCGCCTGACACGATGGGCTCGCCGCGGAAGACCTTGCCCATGCCCTCGAAGATGATCATGATGCCCTGGCCGCCGGCGTCCACGACACCGGCCTTCTTCAGGACGGGCAGCAGGTTGGGGGTGTCCTCCAGAGCCTTCTGGCCGGCGGTCATCACCACATCCCACAGGGCGGGGACTTCTGCAGCGCCGCAGGCGGCAGCCTCTTCGCTGGCCACGCGGGCCACGGTGAGGATGGTGCCCTCGGTGGGCTTCATGACAGCCTTGTAGGCACCCTCGACGCCCTTCTTCAGGGCCTCGACGATATCCGAAGCGTCTGCTTCCTTCTTGCCCTCCAGAGCCTTGGAGAAGCCGCGGAACAGCAGGCTGGTGATGACGCCGGAGTTGCCGCGGGCGCCCCGCAGCATGGCGGAAGCGGCGGTCTTGGCGGCCTCGCCCACGGTGCAGCTGTCGTCCAGAGCTTCCAGCTCACGGACAGCGGCACCCACGGTCATGCCCATGTTGGTGCCGGTGTCGCCGTCGGGGACGGGGAAGACGTTCAGCTCGTCCACGCGGGAGCGCTGATTGTTGATGTTGTTTGCGCCGGAAATGATCGCGTCGCGCAGGATCTTACCAGAAATCATTCTACTTACTCCTTAATAAACTCAAACCATCAGGCAATGACGTCGTCGACCGAGACGATCACCTGGGCGACTTTCAGGCCGGTAGCCTGCTCTACCTCGTCCTTGACGCGGTGCGAAATGCTGCGCGCGGCGGTGGAGATATTCAGCCCGTAGCTGACGGCAATGTGCAGCTCGATCACGAGACGGCCCTCTTCCTGGGTGACGCGGACGCCCTTTGCAGAATAGTCGGTGCCGCGCACCATGCTTTTGACCGCGTCGGTCAGATCACGGGGCGTCATTGCGGCCACACCGTAGCATTGTTTGGTTGCTTCGCCCACGAGTGTCGAGAAGTACTCGGTGGAAAAGCTGACATCTCCCAGCGGGAAACGGGAAGTGATCATAGTCGCTCTGCTCCTTTATTTGAATTCGTTGTTGGGTGAGTCCGGTCTGCAGCGGCAAACCTCAGCGGGCCGGACAAGGATCCGATGCACTTATTATACATCGTTCCGCCGCCGGTGTACAGCAGAAAATTGCCGCCGCACCCCGGACAGAAAGCGGGAGATTCCGCACCCGGCAGGTGATATCATAAAAAAGCTGCCGGGCATCAGAGCCGATTCCTATGTCTAGTATAGCACAAAAATCGTTTCTGTGCATCGTTTTCCTGCATCTTTTGAAAAATCCTGCAAAGGGACTGTGAATAAAATCTAAAAAGTATGAGTTTTGACTTTATCTTGCTGTGAAAAAGTGCTAAAATCAAACCAGAGAGACGGGAGCTGCGCCCATACGGCAGAACTATGTTTTCGATAGGAGAGCTGATCCATGAACATTTTGTTTTTCCTTTCCCCCAAGCAGGACCTGATGTACGTATACGACGACTTCACCCTGCGGCAGACGCTGGAAAAATGGGAGAACAACCGCTATGCCTCGATCCCGGTGCTGAACCGGAAAGGCGAGTACGTGGGCACCCTGACCGAGGGGGATATCCTCTGGGGGCTGAAAAAACACCACGGGCTGGACATTGAAGCCGCCGAGGATGTGCCTATTTCCAGCTTTGCCCACAAGCGGGACTACAAGGCCGTTACCGTGACCACCAGCATGGACCAGCTCATCGAGGCGGCCATGAACCAGAACTTTGTGCCGGTGGTGGATGACCGGGGGATGTTCATCGGCATCGTCCGGCGGCAGGCCATCATCCGCTACTGTTACGACAAGGCCCGGGCGGAGGCAGCAAAGTCTGCGGCCCGTCCGCCCGAGCGTCTGGCCGTGGGCGGCTGAGCAAAAACTTTGCATATTTTACTGCGGGAGTCCGGTTTATCGGACCCCCGTTCTGTTATACTCCTCCTGTAAGAACAAACAGGCCCCTCAAAACGGGGCAGAAGGACAGGAGGGGATCCCATGCGGGAGATCGAGATGCGTTATGTCGGAGGCCATGTGGAGGTTTATACCCGGAGCGGGGCGTTCCTCTTTTCGGCGGATACCATGCAGGAGGCCATGGAGGAGCTGGACGAATGCGCATAAATGTAAAATGCTTGTAAAATATAAGAAAAGAACTGCCGGGAAACCGGCAGAAAATCGTAGATATGCGGCAAAAATGCAAAAAAGATGTAAAATAAAGCTTGTTGTCCGGGGGATTTCAATGCTATAATAAAAAGGACGGCACTCGGGGGATGGAACCCCCGGGCGGCCGTCCTTGTGTTGTTTCAAGAGCAAAAGGAAGTTTTTAGGAGTATCGAGATGGATATCACACACATCACCTCTCTGTTGGGCGGTATTGCGCTGTTCCTGTACGGCAT
>CAKTZK010000112.1 GCA_934635515.1 uncultured Oscillospiraceae bacterium | reverse complement strand
GCGCAGCGGTTGTGGCTGCACCCGTAGGTCACCTGCACGATGAGGCTGTACGCCTCGCTGGGCGGTCTGTATACCTTTCCTTTATATCGCATGAGCATCCTCGCTCCTTTCGTTTTTTCTCATTATACAATATTTTGCGTCCCTTGAAAAGGGCATATTCTTCCCTTCCCCGCCATATAGTGTCCCATGGAAATCTACCGTCAAAGCGAAAGGAATGGTCAAGCCATGGAGGATTGCTATAATCATGTTGAACTATGCGGCGGGGTGCTTACAGCCCCGGAGCTGTCCCATACCAATCACGGAGAGGCCTTTTACCGCTTCCTTCTGTCCGTGCCCCGGCTCTCCGGCCTGAACGATGAGCTGCCGGTGCTGGTGCGGGAGAGCATCCTGCCCGAGGGCCTGTCTCCCGGCGACACCGTGACTCTCCTGGGCCAGCTCCGCTCCTTTAATAACCGCAGCGGCACCGGGCAGCGCCTGGTCCTCTCCGTCTTTGCCCGCAGTCTCATCAAGGCCCCCGGTGCGGAGGTAAAAAACCGCATCTGCCTGTGCGGCGCGATGTGCAAGCCCCCTGTCCTGCGCAGCACGCCCCTGGGCCGGGAGATCTGCGACCTGCTCCTGGCGGTAAACCGCCGCTGCGGTCGGTCGGACTATCTGCCCGTTATATGCTGGGGCCTCCTGGCCCGGCAGGCGGCCCAGCTCACCACCGGCGACAGCTTCTGCGCCGAGGGCCGGATCCAGAGCCGGGTGTACTTAAAGGTGGTAGACGGCGAGACCCAGCAGCGCACCGCATACGAGGTCTCCGTCATGCACATGGCAAGCCGCGAGGATTTTCCCCCGGAATAATCCAAAAAAGACGCGCAGGTTTTCTCCGCCCGCGCGTCTTTTTTCATGCCGTCAATGCTGGTACTCAAACTCCAGGTTATACATGGACACGATGTCCCCGTCCTGTATACCCATCTGCTCCAGCCGGTCAAACAGGCCGCTCTGGCGCAGCATCTTGTCGAAATACATCCGGCTCTCATAGTCGGAGAAATTGATGTTGGCCATGAGCCGCTGCAGCCACGGGCCCTCCACCAGCCAGGTGTTGTCCTCCACATGGATGTTAAGCGGCTGGGAGGTGTCCACCTCCGGGGGCCGGGGCACATACTCCGGCTCGTACACCACTACCGGCGGCAGCTGGGAGAGCATCCGCCCGATGGTCTGCACCAGCTCCCTCGTCCCCTGGTGGGTGACGGCGGACATCTCCAGGAAGGTGTAGCCCGCCTCCTCCACATGCTTTTTAAGCTCCTCAAGCTGCTCCGGGTCTTGCAGAAGGTCGGTCTTGTTGCCCACCACGATCTGGGGGCGCTTTGCAAGCTCCGGGGAATAGTTTTTCAGTTCCTCGTTGATAGCGTCAAAGTCCGCCACCGGGTCCCGCCCCTCGCTGCCGGATACATCCACCAGGTGGACAAGCAGCCGGCACCGGTCAATGTGCCGCAGGAAGTCGTGGCCCAGGCCCGCGCCCTCGCTGGCTCCCTCGATGATGCCGGGAATGTCCGCCATCACGAAGCTGACGCCGTCGTCCACATACACCACGCCCAAGTTGGGATAGAGGGTGGTAAAGTGGTAGTTGGCGATTTTCGGGTGCGCCTTGCTCACAACGCTCAGCAGCGTGGATTTGCCCACATTGGGAAAGCCCACCAGCCCCACATCCGCCAGCAGCTTCAGCTCCAAGATCACATCGTGGCTCTCGCCGGGCAGGCCCGCCTTGGCAAACCGCGGCACCTGCCGGGTGGGGGTGGCAAAGTGCTGGTTGCCCCAGCCGCCCCGGCCTCCCTTGCATAGGACAAAGGGCTCCTTGTCCGACATATCCTTGATAATTTCACCCGTCTCCGCGTCCCGGATCAGGGTTCCCCGGGGCACCCGGATGGTCAGGCTCTCGCCGTCCTTGCCGCTCTTGCGTCCGCCCTGGCCGTCCACGCCGCTTCCGGCCACATATTTCCGCTTATAGCGGAAGTCCATGAGGGTGGACATATTGTCGTCCACCTGCACGATGATGCTGCCGCCGTTGCCGCCGTCGCCGCCGTCGGGGCCGCCGGCCGCAATGTATTTTTCTCTGTGAAAGGCCACCGCCCCGTTGCCGCCGTTTCCGGCCCGAACGGTGATGCGCGCCTTGTCAATAAATCCGTTAGCCATATTCTTACCTCGCAGAATAGTTTATCCTATTTTATCGGAAAAAGCCATATCCGTCAAGGCTCCTCGGTGAAATGCACATGGGAGAAAATATGATCCTGGCAGAAGCAGTGATACCCGGCGCATTTGCTGCAGTAGCGGAACTGCAGGTCGGGGTAGTCCGTGTCCGTGCGGCCGCACACGGCGCACTTGTGCCGGTAGGGCGCATTTTGCTGCTGCTTTTGGGCCTGGTTCACCGTCCGACGGAAGTTGGTCGCCTTGGGCGAATACCGGTACTGGGTCCGCTGGCGCAGATAGCGCAGATTGGGCGTTGCGAAAATGATAAAGTTCAGCAGCGCCAGCACCGGCGTAATGGCGCCCACGATGTTGCCGGAGAGGATAGCCGTCACGATCTCAAAGGCAAAGAAGACCCCGTCGATAATAGCCAGCCACTTGATCTTCACCGGTATGATGAAAAACAGCAGCACCGTCATATTGGGGAACAGCACCGCAAAGGCCAGGAACATGGACAGATTCACATACCC
>CAKTZK010000111.1 GCA_934635515.1 uncultured Oscillospiraceae bacterium | reverse complement strand
GTATACGGTCGCCTGGTTGCCGTCGGCGTCGACCATCTGTTCGCGCAGGTTCTTAAAGTCAATCTCGTAGTCGCCGTACTTGCTGGAGGTCTTAAAGTCGGCTGTGACGTTTGCAAGTTCGGTGGTTTCCTTGCCCTCGACAGCGCCAAAGCTCAGGTTGCCCTCGGAATCAGAGGTGAGCTCCTTGTAATTGGTCGGAACCTCGCCGGCGGGCAGCACGTAGTAAGAGTAGCTCGCAGACTCGAACAGGGCGTTCTTGCCCGTGTAGGTTGTCGTGGACTCCTTGCCCTTGATCGAGGTGGTGATCGTAACGGAGCTGTCGTCGGTCGCGCGGGTGAACTTGGACCAATCGATGTCGCCTTCGCCCACCTTGACGGCAAACGTGACGCCCGAGATATCCGTACCGTTGGAATTGACGTGGTAGGAGCCGCTCGCCAAGCTGGAGCGCGTCTTCTGCCGCGTAGCCGAGGTCACAATGTCGGTGCCGGCGTTGTTGCTCTCGGCGGCATAGAAATCGGCGTAGGGGATGTTCATGAGCACGTAGTCACCGGCCTGGGGATACAGGCTCACGAGTGCGTCGAGCGCGCCCTGCAGGTGGGTGATCTGCTCGGCGGCCTCGGCTTCGCCCAGGTTTTTCTTGGCGAGCAGGTCCTTGGTCTCGGCAGTTTCGGTCTCGATGGACGAGGCGGTCCAGGAGTCCTTGGTGTACTTGGACTTATCGAGGGACGTCGCCTTGTCGTAGAGCTCCTGCAGCTGGGCCTTGGTGGCGTCGGTCACCGGCTCCTTGGCGCCCACGATGTTGTCGTCAGTCGCCTGGAAGGTGTAGGTGTAATCGTTGTAACCCAAAGCGTGGACGGTAAGCTTCCAGTAGCCGGTGCCGTTGGTGTCCTCGGGCAGCTGGCAGCGCTCGGATTTAGTGAGGCCCAGCTGAATGCCCATGGACTTGTGCATCCAGTTGTCGGCCGCGAACTTGGTGCCGTAGGTGGCAAGGGCGTTGGTGTAGGTCGCATCGTCGCCGTAATAGGTCCAGGTGACGCTTTGCATATTGGCGCCCAGGTCGCCATAGTTGCCGTTGAGATCTACGCGCAGGAACTCGCCGTAGGAGCCGCTCGCGTCCTTAACCGTGGGTTTAATGTCCGTGGCGGTCTTGAGCTCCTGACCCTTGATACCCGAGTCGGTGCCGGTGGTGGCGGCCGAGAAGCTGAAGGTTCCGTTATTGTTGGTCACGGTCTTAATGCCGTTGGTGTTGGCATCGACGTCCGCAACCAGGCCGGAGTAAGCCTGGAGGTTATTTTCGGTGTAGCCGCCGGCGAGCGTCTCGCCATTGGCGACAAAGCTGTGGCTCGCCTTAAAAGCCTCGAGGTCGCTGGTCTTGATTTTGACGGGAACGTACTTGAGTCCCGTGACCTCGTAGTCTTTGAGCGTGTAGCTTGCACCGTCGCAGGTCATGGCGCCGCGGTTCCACGTTACGGTCTTGCCGTCGGTCGTGGTGAACGACTTGCCGTCGGCGGCCCAGGTGGCCAGGTCAAACGTCGCGCCCTCGTTGGTGTAGATGGTAGCCATGCACTGGTAGCTGCCGCGGTGCAGGCCGTGGTTGGCGGTTGCACGGGTCACCACGTCAAAAGCGCCCTTGTCGGCCTCATTGCGGGAATCGAGCTCGCTCGACGAAGCGGAGGACCCTGCCGCCTGCACTTTTTCACCAGCCCAATACTCGGCCCACGTCAGGCCGGCGTAGCCATAGGTGTACTCGTCGGTCGCAGGGGTCGACGGATTCTGCTCGTCATAGGCAGTCTGCAGGGCATTATCGACGGCAGCCTTGATGGCGTTGGACGAGATCGTGGCGGTCGAAACAGCATCGATTGAGGTAGTGTTGCCGGCAGTCTCGATTTGCTCGACGATGCCCTTATAGGACGTGCCTTTTTTGCTAAAACCGTTAACGGCCTTGTCCATGCGGTCCCAGTCATCGTCGCCCAAGCTACTGTAGTCGGCGACTTCGACCTTGGCAATTTTGCCAGACTTGACGGTTACGCTGACGTTGACGTCATACTTTCCATCAGCTGCGTTCCATTCGTCGCCAGCTTTATTGAGCGGGTCCTTCGAGTCGGCCGTGGCCGTGCCCTCATACGTACCATCTGCGATTTTGGTCAAATCGTAGCTGGTCGAGGAGGATGCGGCGTCGTCAGAGACGGCACTCAGGCTATACTCGGAGCTGAGGGACTTCGTTTCCTCACTGGTGGCGGAGATCGGCGCGTTGTTGGTAGCTTCGGAGCCGGTCTCCGTTGTTGCTGCTGCGGCAAAAGCGCTGGTAGGCATCATCGAGACGGTCATCGCAGCGATGAGCGCACCTCGACAGGCATTGCTGCCCACAGTGTTGAGCTTGCGCAGCACAGCGTTATCGTTGTGCATAGAACCTCTTTTCCATCGGTTGATCGTGGGGTGCCGTTCTCCTTTCTGCTGGCACCCAAATGGACATGCATCATGCGTGCTCCACATGATATGTAAGCCACCTATAACTTTCTTGAATGGGCTAAAAAGTTATAGGCAGCAAACAAAAAAACCAGAAATTACCACGGGCTAACTTATCAATTTGATTGTCGTTTAGATGTAACGGGAGGCGTCGTGTGGTCCGCTTGTACACAGACGTGCCGCAAACGCGACTGTCGGGTATTCGATTTGTCGGATGGACCGGTAATTGGGGGTATGCTGGAGGGGACCATCAACCCAGCGAAAGGGGAGAGCATGACGGATCAGGAAGCGCCCGAGCGCGTGCACGTGACAGCCGACGATATCG
>CAKTZK010000110.1 GCA_934635515.1 uncultured Oscillospiraceae bacterium | reverse complement strand
GGGTGGTTGCAGCCCAGCTGCATAGCAATATCGATATCTTCCGCAGAGGCAACGCCTTCCTGCAGAACGCAAACGCCCTCGTTGCAATAGGGAATGAGGATCTTGTTGACCACGAAGCCGGGAGCCTCGTTGACCACCACGGGAGTCTTGCCGATCTCCAGGGACAGGTTCTTGGTCCACTCAACCAGCTCGGCGGGAGTGTTGCCGCCGGCGATAACTTCCACCAGCTTCATAGCGGGCACGGGGTTGAAGAAGTGCATACCCACCATGGGGTGCTTCAGGCCCTGAGCCATCTCGGTGATGGACAGAGAAGAGGTATTGGTAGCGAAAATGGTGCTGTCCTTGCACAGAGCGTCCAGCTTAGCCAGCAGCTCCTTCTTAACAGCCATGTTCTCAGCGACGCACTCGATGACCAGATCGGCATCGGCGGCAGCGTCCATCTCCTCCACCAGGATGCGGGACATGATGTCGTCGGCGGCAGCCTGATCCATCTTGCCCTTGGCGACCTTCTTAGCCAGAGAGGCAGCCAGCTTATCCTTATGGCGCTGTGCGCTCTGGACGCTGGAAGCATACATCAGAGCGGTGTGGCCCTTTGCTGCAAAAACCTGGGCAATGCCGCTGCCCATAGTGCCTGCGCCGAATACTGCGATTTTCATGATTGTTTTCCTCCTATTAAAAAAAATGTTGGAAACGGTTTAATCATCAGGCCGGAGCCTGTTAATTAACTTATTTATTCTGGTAGGGCTCGTGCTTGCGCTTTTCCAGGAAAGCGGACATGCCCTCCTTCTGATCGGCGGTGCCGAAACAGCTGCCGAACAGGCCCTCCTCGATGACCACGGCATCGTCCATCTTGGCCTCCAGGCCCTCATTGATGGCCTTCTTGCAGGCGCGGACGGCAATGGGGGCGTTCTTAGCGATGGTGGAAGCCAGCTTCTCCGCGGCGGGCATCAACTCCTCCAGAGGATAGACTGCGTTCACCAGGCCGATGCGCAGGGCCTCGTCCGCCTTGATATTCTTGGCGGAATAGATGAGCTGCTTGGCCATGCCGGGGCTGACCAAACGGGCCAGTCTCTGGGTGCCGCCGAAGCCGGGGGTGATGCCCAGGCCCGTCTCAGGCTGACCAAAGACGGCGGTATCGGCGCAGAGGCGGATGTCACAGCTCATGCTCAGCTCACAGCCGCCGCCCAGGGCAAAGCCGTTGACCGCGGCGATGGTGGGGATGGGCATGGTCTCCAGCTTGCGGAAAACATCATTGCCCTTCTTGCCGAAGGCCTCGCCCTCTGCCTGGGTAAGCGTGCTCATTTCAGCGATATCGGCGCCGGCCACAAAGGCCTTTTCGCCGCTGCCGGTGATCACCAGCGCACGGATCTCCTCGTCGGCATTGACCTGATCCACCAGCTCGTTCAGATCCTCCAGGACCTGAGAGTTCAAGGCGTTGAGAGCCTTGGGACGATTGATGGTGGCTACGGCAATATTGCCCTTTTTCTCTAACAGAATGTTAGTCACGATAGCTCCTCCTTCTATCCTGCCGGTGTGCAGAGCGCTGCCGCCCGGCAGATTTGTTTGTCAGGGCGGACCGGCCCGCAGGGGTGCCGGAAAGGCCCTTTCATACAGCTTTTATTATAGTATATCGTCTAATTTTTATCAAGTCTTTCCCGTTCACATTTCGTGAATTTTACATATCGCACAAAATAAACCGCAAATCTTTGCACACTTTTCAAGGCAAAGCGCCCAGGCGCAGCCACGGCTGGCGCTTTTTGCCGAAAAAATAGGTTTTGGGGTTTACGCGGGGCGGATCTTTATGGTATGATACAATATCATTGCTTCGCTGGGCGGAGCAAAAGGGCGGAGGAAGAGCAGCTATGCGTATGCGGAAAAAGAAGAATTTGCAACCCCGTATGGAGGCCTGTCGGGACTGCTGGATCCGCCAGCCGGAGACCCTGCGGGGCCGGTGGCGGGAGCTGTATCCCCAGGCGGAGCGGCTGGAGGTGGAGCTGGGCTGCGGCAAGGGCCGCTTTACCGCCGGGACCGCCCAGGCACAGCCGGGCACCCTGCTGATCGCCGTGGAGAAGGTACCGGACGCCATGGTGGTGGCCATGGAGCGGGTGACGGGACAGGGGCTGACCAATGTGTTTTTCATCGACGCGGACGCGGCGCTGCTGCCGGAGCTTTTCGAGCCCGGCGAGGTAGACCGGATCTATATCAATTTCTGCGACCCGTGGCCCAAGAGCAACCAGAAAAAGCGGCGGCTGACCCACGGAAATTTCCTGAGAAAGTACCGTCAGGTACTTAAAGAAGGCGGACAGATCCACTTTAAGACCGACAACGACAAGCTCTTCGAGTGGTCCGTGGAGGAGATCCCCCAGTTCGGCTTCACCCTGTCGGAGGTGACCCGGGATCTGCACGCGGAGGGGCCCGTGGGCGTGATGACCGACTACGAGGCGAAATTCTACGGAGAGGGGAAAAACATCAACCGGTGCGTTGCCACCATGGTGGACTGGACAGAGCCGGAGGAGGTAGTGGAGGGCGAGGAAAGCTGACCCTCTCCCCTTTCAGATCTTATAGAGAAAAAGCAGCCCCATCCGTCTGGATGGGGCTGCTTTTATTTTAGCTTAGGAACGGTCCGCTGCCAAAGTATGTCACTTCTGGAGGCGGCGGCCCTTGACCCGGCTGCCGGACACCAGCACCACAGGTGCGGCCACAGCGGCCAGCGCCATCAGGGCGATCCACAGCATCACACCGCTATCACCGGTATCGGGGTTGGCGGGTGTGACGGAGGACTTAGCTTCCCACTGGGCGGTGAAGGTCACATCGGAGA
>CAKTZK010000109.1 GCA_934635515.1 uncultured Oscillospiraceae bacterium | reverse complement strand
CGATAGTACTTCTGCTCCATCTTGTTGCCGGTGAGGATGGCCTTGCCGGCGTTGATGACGATGACATTGTCGCCGCAGTCGGCGTGGGGGGTATAGGTGGGCTTGCCCTTGCCGCGCAGCAGGTCAGCCACGATGACGGCGGTCTTGCCCAGGGGCTTGCCGGCGGCATCAACGACATACCACTTGCGGACGATATTGCCCTTGTTTGCCATAAAAGTGGACATGGTGTTTTTCCTCCAGTATAATAATGTATTGCTTTACTTTTTCATGCTCCCTTGGTAAAATCGGGGGAGAGAGAAAACAAAAACCAATGCGCTCAACGCGCAAAATTATTTATACCATGTTGGGCCGCCCTTGTCAAGATGAATTTGATTTACGGGGATAACATCTGCGATTATCTCGCGTTTTCTTTGATTATCTCGCGTTTTCTTGCATCGCAATTTACATTTTTCGGAGGAGAATTTTATGCAGCATATTTTGGGCCTGGTGCGCCGGTGCGTGGAGGACTATCACATGATCGAGCCCGGGGAGACCGTGGCGGTGGGGGTGTCCGGCGGCAAGGACAGCCTGCTGGCCCTCACGGCCCTGGCGCGGCTGCGGCGGTTTTACCCGGTGCCGTTTAGCGTCCATGCCATCACCCTGGAGACGGGGACGCCGGGGATGAGCTTTGACGCGGTGGCGGACCTGTGCCGGGAGCTGGAGGTGCCCTATACCCGCATCTCCGTGCCGGTTTATCAGATCGTCTTTGAGGAGCGGAAGGAGAAAAATCCCTGCTCCCTGTGCGCAAAGCTCCGGCGGGGGAGTTTGAACACGGCGCTGGGTGACCTGGGCATCTCCAAGATCGCCCTGGGTCACCACTTTGATGACGCGGTGGAGACCATGCTCATGAACCTGCTCTTTGAGGGGCGCATCGGGTGCTTTCAGCCGGTGACTTACCTGGACCGCAGCGGCATCACCCAGATACGCCCCCTGCTCTACTGCCACGAGGACGAGGTGCGCCGGGCGGCGGAGCGGCTGAGACTGCCGGTGGTGCAGAATCCGTGCCCCGCCAACGGCTCCACCCGGCGCCAGGAGGTGAAGGAGCTGCTGGTGCAGTTGGAGCAGCGGTATCCCAACCTGCGGCAGAAGATTTTTGGCGCGGTGCAGCGGTATCCGCTGTATGGCTGGAATCTGGAGGAGATGGAGAAGTAGGGGTCGCCCCTACGAAAAAATCCTCCCTTGGGCAAAGGGAGGACGACACTGTTATATCCATTATTGTTTATACCCTATATTATGTAAGCACCCACTTCACCAAAAGCAGCAGGCCGAAGCCCGGCAGACCCAGGATGCCGATGACGAGGGCGTTGAACCAGTTTAGCCCCAGGGAAAGCCCCGTGACGGAGGTGGTGAGATTCAGCAGCCACACCGCCCCGAAGCCCAGGGCGGAGTTGAACGCCACCTTCAGTGCCAGCTTCAGCGGGGCGGCGAACAGCCGCAGGCACACCACCACCAGAAACAGCAGCGTGAGGCCCAGGGCGATTTTTTCTACGACGGACATGAGGGCCCTCCCTTCACATTTCCGGCGGGCATACAGGCGGGCTCTGCCGCCGGCACCTCCGGGCAGCGGGACGGCACGGCCTGGCCCTGGGCCAGCTTCATCTTGCGCAGCAGGAAGTCATAGCGGGATTTCAGGGCGTTGATGTCGTAGATGCCGGCCTCAATGAGACCGGGATCGGTGACATAGTTGAAGCGGTCATAGGCAAAGTGCAGCTCCCGGGCCGTGTCCCGCAGCTCCCGGCGCAGCTCCAGCAGGCGCAGGTCGTGTTCGGTGTTGACGAGTTGTTTTTTCATGTTGTTCCTCCCGGCACAAGCCTTGGTTTTATTTTACTGTCAGTTTGGCCGATTATGCCGGGTTTTAGTCGGCGGCGGGGATTTTTTTCAAGAAGGAGAAATTTTATGGACCACGAAGCGTATATGCGCCAGGCCCTGGACCTGGCCCGGGAGGCGGCGGCCCGGGGCGAGGTGCCCGTGGGCTGCGTCATCGTGCAGGGGGACCGGGTGGTGGGCCGGGGGCGCAACCGCCGGGAGGAAAAGCAGCACACCCAGTCCCACGCGGAGATGGAGGCCATCCGCCAGGCCAACGAGGCCCTGGGCTCCTGGCGGCTGGATGAGTGCACCCTGTATGTGACGCTGGAGCCCTGCCCCATGTGCGCCGGGGCCATCTTGAACGCCCGGATCCCCCGGGTGTATTACGGGGCCCGTGACCGGGAGATGGGCGCCTGCGGCGGCGTGCTGAACCTGTTCATGGAGGACTTTCCCCAGCGGCCCGCCTTAGTGGGCGGCATACTGGCGGAGGAGTGCCGGGAGGTGCTGTCAGAATTTTTTCACAGGCTGAGAAATATTTAATACTTTTTTAATAACTGGGTGCGAACTTTTTTAATATCCTGCCCGTATGATGGGTACAGTCAAGCAAGACTTTTTCATCATTCTTCCTTACCAAAATAGGCAGAGAACCTGATCACAGGGGCTCTGCCTATTGGTTTTTATTTCGAGGGGCGGGGGTTACGGATTGCCACGGCCAGTGTGCGCACTGGCCTCGCAATGACATGGGGGTTACATGGGGTACGGGGCAAGTTTGGCGGCGGGGTGAGGGCACCCCGCCCTACGCACCATTTACCGATAGGATTTCGTAGGGCGCGATGGCCCTGTTGCGGTGCCCAAAATTTTTGCGCTGCCTTACGGCGGACGCTTAAAATTTTGACCGCGGCCACTCGCTCATCTCGCTTCATCCGCCACCGGCGGCGCTCGATTCGCTCCCCACATCGCGCCGGGCGGTAGACGCAAGAGGCAGCCCTGTTATACCAAGGCAGCACAAGCGCGGAGCGCGTCGCGGTGGATAGACGCAGGGACAGTGCGAAAGCACGGGATGGATTTGTACTGTTTTATTCGCGGGGATGAAAGGTCCCGATACACGTCGCATCACGCCCGCGCAAGGAATCCAAAACCATTGGTTTTGGCGGCGTTCTTTGGGTACTTTCTGTCGCTGGTGACAGAAAGTACCCCGCCGGAGGCATTTGTGTAACAAGAGGTGCGGTGGGGGACGACCCTTCC
>CAKTZK010000108.1 GCA_934635515.1 uncultured Oscillospiraceae bacterium | reverse complement strand
CCGTCTATCGCCATCTTCCGCAGATACGCGCCGTACCGCCGTGTGGGGAGCTGCGCCATCTTTTCATCTATGAGCCGCTTTTTCACCTCACGAAATGCTGGCCTGCACAGCCGTTTGCTATGCAGCGCGTCTCATCCTTTGGGATGATTTACATTTCAGAACAGCCGCGTATAATATAATTTGAGATAGATGGCAAAAGGCTTATGACAATCTCACTCTGTATCAAAGGGAGGGAAGAAATGACCGAAAATATCATCATAAAGCCCTCCGTTCAGAAACGGTTTGACAGCTTCATGGCGCATGGCAGAGTCCTTTTTTTCAGCGCACCCTGCGGCTTTGGAAAGACCGTACTGGCGGACGCGCTGCTGCGCGGTCGGAATGTGCGGCGGACCCAGACTGCGCGATCCCATCGCCAGCGCAGGATTGGGACATTCTGCTGATCGACGATCTTCAGCTCATGCAGGAGGAAGCCGGGCAGCAGGCTCTTTGCGAACTGATTCGCTCAAGTCCGGAGCGCCGTTTCGTGCTGCTCTCGCGTGGTGCGCCCAGCGAGATCGGTGCGATCCTGAACATCAAGCTCTCCACCGTCAAGACCCACGTCCGGCATATTCTGACGAAACTGAACGTCAGCCGCCGTAGTGAGGCGAAGACTACCGCGAAAAAGCTGCGGCTCATTCCGGATGATCTATAAAAGCTGTGCCTGTGCTTGAACGGGCTGAATATAAACCCTATACGCATATCCCAAAGGAGAATCTTATGAAAAAACGAGTATTGAGCCTGTTTCTGGCATTCGTGCTTTGCCTGACGCTTCTGCCCACAGCGGCCTTCGCCGAGGGGGAAACAGGCGGCAGCATGTCGGGCAACACGACGATCGGCGGTAGTGAGAGCGGCGGCACAGGCGGCGGTGTCTACGTGCCCCCCAGCAGCACGACGGAAGGCGGCGGGATCTACAAGGACACGCGAACGGAGATCTGGCGCGTAATCTGGCCCCAATTCATTGACCGTGACTATGACGGCACAACGGACGGCAGCACGATTCCAATCAACTTGATATGTACAGACGGCAATAATAACATCACACTCGAAGAAGGAAAGGGCTTTGCTGCCAAGAAGACGTTCGATTCCGCGGATGCGGGACAGCGTACCGTCACTGTGGAAATCACGCTGATCGGTGATGCGGCAACGAAGTACAAGCTCAGGGCGGGAGAAGAGAAATTTACGATCGATGGCAAGATACATAAGGCCTCTCCCAATTTGAACGTATCTCTTTCCAAGACGGTTTGCACGGTGGGCGAAAAGCTCCTGCCGCTGCTGTCTGTCGAGGGTGAGCCGGAGGGTGCTGCGGTGACGTACTACTATACGAAGAACAAAGCAATAGCTGGATATTCGAGGTACGAGGGTAGCGAAAATATGCCCGAGATTGACGAGAACACTGCAATCAGCGAACCCGGCACATATTACGTCCATGCCAAGACCGGCGGAACCAAGAACTACGAAGAGGAACGGTCAACAACTGTGGAACTCACCGTTTCCGAATGCGACCACGGCGGCAAGAACGGCTTTGACAACAACTCCGCTACCTGCCCCTACTGCAACGCGCCTGCGGTGGCTGAAATAGCCTTGTACAATGGCGAGGGCAACCGCCAGCAGCGGAAATTTGCCAATTTACAAACGGCCATTGATGCAGACAGAGATGGTGGCGCAGAATTCAAGCTGCTGACCGACGTGACCGGCGATTATACCATCGACGGCACGCAGGACACGGCACTTGACCTGAACGGCCACTCCATCAAGGGCACAGTGACGGTCAAGGGCATCAAGGGTGACTATATCACCACCACTTTGAGCAATACGCAAAATACGACCACAGCCAGCATTGATAAAGTCGTTGCTTACGATGGCGCGGAACTCGCCGGGTCGAAATATCCCGCCGTGATCGGCACACTGATGTTGGCAGAGGGGGCGACGTGGAAAAATATTCTGAATGGCACAGCACTTGGATACAAGGTGCTCAACGCGGACGGCACCCACAAGTGGTATGCCTGGGATGATGTCAGCGGCTCGCAGTTGAGCAATGTTATCATCAATAGCCTGCCCATCACGACCAAGAACTTGGCGTTTAAGGTCAACGGGACGAACGTGAAAGTCAACAAGGCGGAGCGCGGCACGACCGTCCAGCTTTGCGCCTCCTGCAACGCGAAGGACGCGACGGTGACCTTCTGGGTTGGGAAAAAGGATACGAATGGAAGATACGACTATGTCCAGCTGTCAGGTGACAAGGTAACCTATCAGCAAATCAATACAAACTGGTACTACGTCGCAGAGTACACCTTCAACGAAATCGGAGAATACAATGTTTATTTCAGAGCCGAAAAAGACGGCTATGAAGTAACGAGCACCGATAAAACGCTGAAAGTCACCAAGCCGGATCTCAGCAACGCAGTAATTTCCTTCCGCAACAACAGCAACGAAAGCACCTATGAGCCTTATAACGACACCACTAGCGCACCGCCCTATACCGTAACATACAACGGCAAAGAGCTGACAAAGGGCGTTGACTACACCGTCACCGGTGATTCTTCCCAATATGGCGCAGGAAGAAACTGCAGACTGACCATTAAAGCGGTCGAAGAAGGCGAGTACACTGGCCAAAAGACTGCAACATGGAAAATTGTTCCGCACAAGGTAAAGGTCTCGGTCGGAGACGTTATAAAGGCTTACGACGGCACAACAGCTCTGCCCGACGGCAAAATCTCGCTTGTGAGCGCGGGTTCCGCCTTCACTCCGGCCGGACATGGACTTCCTCTGACGGCGGGCAACGACTACGAGCTGATCGACGCCAAGTATGATTCCGCCGACGCAAGCGAAACAGAAAAGAACATCTCCTTCACCGTCAAGCTGACAGATACGAACTATACCTTTGAAGACGGCACGACGGAAAAGGCCTTTACGCTGAAGGGTTCGGAAACGGACAAGACCTTTAAGATCAATCCAGCCACCATCGACCCGAGTCACAACCGGTTTGAGCAGACTGTTTTCAACGATTTGGCAAAGACCTACGAGATCGATTTGAAACAGTTTCTGGATACTATCCTTCCTGAGGGCGGCGAGTACGGCGATATC
>CAKTZK010000107.1 GCA_934635515.1 uncultured Oscillospiraceae bacterium | reverse complement strand
GTAGCCCACGGTGGCCTGCTTGCCGTTGCGGACGATGGGGGCGTTGAACACCGCCGGGCAGTCGGCTATGCAGGCGTCCACCGCCTGGGGCGGCACATATTGCAGGCCCAGGTCCTCGTAGGCGCCGCACCGGGTGTCCACCAGAGCCTCGAAGCCCACCGCCGCCTTGACGCTGCGGTACTCCCCCAGGGACAGGCCCTTGGCGTAGAGGTCGATATACTGGTATTTGATGCGCCGCTCCTTGAACCAGCGCTCGGCCTTCTTGCTGTCGTTGCTTTTCTTGGAGCCGAAGATCTGAATATTCATAGAAACACTCCTTATATAAAAGACTGTCGAAAAACCCTTCGGGTTTTTCCGACAAAAGGTTTACAGTCTGCTGCGCGCATAATTTTGAGCCATCGGCTCAAAATTCCACACTGGCAGCCTGAGAGGTATTTTTCCCCACGCACATGTCGCGGTGAAAAATGATCCCAATTTTTTGCCGCCTGCGGGCGGCAAACTCTGCGAGGCTATTTTGACACGCTGATTTATACTGTACGAAAAGGGAGGATAAAACCATGACCGATGCCATTTTGCAGCTGAAGAAGCTGGTGGATGAGAGCGACAACATCGTGTTTTTCGGCGGGGCCGGAGTGAGCACGGAGTCCGGGATCAAGGACTTTCGCAGCGTGGACGGCCTGTACCACCAGAAATTCAAATATCCGCCGGAAACCATGCTCAGCCATAGCTTTTATGAGAGCCACACGGAGGAATTTTACGACTTTTACCGCAGCAAGATGCTGGCCCTGGACGCCCAGCCCAACGCCGCCCACAAAAAGCTGGCCCAGTGGGAGCAGGAGGGAAAGCTGAAGGCCGTCATCACCCAGAACATCGACGGCCTGCACCAGAAGGCGGGCAGCCGGGAGGTGCTGGAGCTTCACGGCAGCGTCCTGCGCAACCACTGCCGCCGGTGCGGCAGAGCCTACGGCGTGGAGGCCGTGGCAGAGTCCAGCGGCATCCCCCGGTGCACCTGCGGCGGCGTTATCAAACCCGACGTGGTGCTCTACGAGGAGAGCCTGGACGAGCAGGTGATGGAAAAGGCTCTGGATTACATCGCCCGGGCCGACGTGCTCATCATCGGCGGCACCTCTCTGGTGGTGTACCCCGCAGCGGGGCTGGTGCGGTATTATCGGGGAGATAAGCTGGTGGTCATCAACCGGGACGCCACCGGCGTGGACGCTTCCGCCAGGATCTGCATCAGCGCCCCCATCGGACAGGTGCTGGGGCAACTCTGAAAATGAGTATAGCACATCCTCTCCCGAAGCACAATAGCCACCCGAATGTAGTTTTTGCATAATGAGATTGAAAATCTTTCAAAAAAGACGGAAATTTTTAAAAGAATTATCTTGCACATGCAAGTTCGTTGTGTTAGAATTGCACTTGAGGATAAGAAAGGAAGGATCCCTATGGCAACTATAACCCCCTCTTCAACAAATTCTACAAATGAATACAGCCATCTCAATCCCGAGCTGATGCGCCTGACCCAGCTGTGGGACGAAAACGCGCACATCGACAAAGAACTTTACCAGCGCTACGATGTCAAGCGCGGCCTGCGCGATGCCAACGGCCGCGGCGTGCTGGCCAGTCTCACCCGCATTTCCGAGGTCAAGGGCTACACCATCGATGATAACGACACCATCCCCTGTGAGGGCGTGCTGTACTATCGCGGCTACGACGTGCGGGAGATCGTAAAAGGCGTGCTGGAGGAAAAGCGTTTCGGCTTTGAGGAAACCGCGTATCTGCTGCTGTTCGGCCAGCTCCCCACCCAGGCGCAGCTGGAGGAGTTCCGGGAAATGCTCAACGAGTACCAGCACCTGCCCAAAAACTTTGTGCGCGACGTGGTCATGAAGGTCCCCACCCGGGACATGATGAACACCCTCGCCCGGAGCATCCTGACCCTGTACTGCTACGACGACCGGGCCAATGATACGTCGCCTGAAAATGTGCTGCGCCAGTGCCTGCAGCTCACGGCCAACACGCCGCAGCTTGCCATCTACAGCTATCTGGCCTACCGCAGCACCCGGGGCGACGGTCTGTATCTGCACCGGCCCCAGCCGGAGCTTTCCATGGCGGAGAACATTCTCTACCTGCTGCGGGAGGATAAGAAGTTCACTGAGCTGGAGGCCCGGGCTCTGGACGCCGCGCTGATCCTCCACGCTGACCACGGCAGCAACAATTCCACCTTCACCAACCACGTGGTCTCCTCCTCCGGCACCGATACATACTCCGTGATGGCTGCCTCCCTGTGCTCCCTGAAGGGTCCCCGCCACGGCGGCGCCAATATCAAGGTAGTGCAGATGATGGAGGATCTGAAGGCAAGCGCTGCCGACCCCACCAACGAGCTTCAGGTGCGGGAGTACCTGCAGAAGGTGCTGGACAAGAAGGCGCTGGATGGCAAGGGCCTGATCTACGGCATGGGCCACGCGGTCTATTCCCTCTCCGACCCCCGCGCCGAGGTGCTGCGCACCTTTGTGCAGGGCATTTCCAAGGAAAAGGGCCGCACCGCCGACATGGACATGTACCTGACGGTAGAGCGGGTGGCCCGGGAGCTGATCTCCCACCATTCCAGCCGTCCCACGGCGGTGAATGTGGACTTTTACAGCGGCTTCCTGTATGAGATGCTGGGCCTGCCCCATGAGCTGTATACCCCCCTGTTCGCTATTGCCCGCATGGCCGGCTGGAGCGCCCACCGCATGGAGGGCCTGGCGGAGAGCAACAAGATCATCCGCCCCGCCTGCAAGTGCATTGAAAAGCGCCGCCCCTACGTGCCCATGAGCGAAAGATAAGTTTCCCTGGCAGCCGCCGGTCCACCCGGCGGCTGTCAGCCTATCGAAGCTTTTTTTCGTCACGCGAGGCGTCCTGCAAAAAAGATGGATTTTGGTGGAAAAAGCCCTTGACTTTTTCTGCCGGTGTGCTATAATGAGCAAGTCTCAGGTTGAGAGACTCATTTGCGAGTGTGCTGGAATAGGCAGACAGGCAAGCTTGAGGTGCTTGTGTTCGATTGGACGTGTGGGTTCAAGTCCCATCACTCGCACCAGTTTCTCTTCCGTGATATGAAAAGAAGCCCGATATGCGCGAGTGGTGGAATTGGCAGACTCGCTAGATTCAGGTTCTAGTGTGCATTACGCACGTGCGGGTTCAAGTCCCGCCTCGCGCACCACTTCTTTTCATCAATTACATAATGCGCGCGAGTGGTGGAATTGGCAGACTCGCTAGATTCAGGTTCTAGTGTGCATTACGCACGTGCGGGTTCAAGTC
>CAKTZK010000106.1 GCA_934635515.1 uncultured Oscillospiraceae bacterium | reverse complement strand
GCATGCCGGTGCCGGCACCGTCGGAGATCATGGCCACATTGCCCTCCAGGGGGACATAGGTGATGGTGGTGGCCTCCTTTTCGGGGGTGGCGTAGCGGTAGAGGCTGCCGCGCGCTTCCTCCAGCTGCCGGCAAAGATCGGCGGCGGAGGCGGCGTGGTCATCCAGGACGAACTTGGAGTCCATGGCGATGAGGCGGCCGTCTGCCAGGCCCAGGGGGTTGATCTCGACCAGCAGGGCGCCGGTAGAGAAGAAGGCCGTCTGGAGCTTATCCAGCAGGGCGTACACGTCGGCCTTGTCCGCAGCCGACAGGGTCTGGGCGATCTGGCGCTTCTGGTAGTCCTTGAGGCCCGTGAAGGGGTCGATCTCCAGCTTCAGGATCTGCTCCGGGTGCTCCCGGGAGACCTGCTCGATGTCCATGCCGCCCATAGCGCTGACGATCAGCGTGGGGGTGGAGACACCCTGGAGGGTGATGGAGAGATAGAACTCCTGCTCCGGCTGCAGCATCTGCTCTGCCAGCAGGCCGTGGACGGGATGACCCTTGATGGTCATGTGCAGGATATCCTGGGCATAGCGGGTATACTCTTCTTCCGTGCGGCAGACCTTTACGCCGCCGGCCTTGCCGCGGCCGCCGGTCATGACCTGGGCCTTCAGCACAAAGGGAAGGTCCATAGGCGCGGGAGCGTCCGCGGAGGTGAGCAGGTGGCTCTGGGGGACGGGGATATCAAACCGGCCCATGAGCTGCTTGCCTTCATATTCAAATAAATTCATGTGTCACCGCCTTATCCGTTACCCGTGATAGTACAGGTCATTATCCTTGGCGTATGCGATACCGGCCTTGGCGGCCTTGAGATTCAGCTCCACGAAGCGGGGATTGACCTGGGTGCGGATCACGTCCATCAGGTCCTCCTCCTTCAGCATGCCGAGACACTCGGACAGGAAGCCCAGCACCACCATGTTGGCGGCCATACGGTTGCCCAGGTCTACGGCGATCTGAGTGGCGGGGACGGCAAAGGTATGGGCGATGGGGCGGGTCAGGTCAGTGACCAGCTGGGGATCGATGACCAGGACACCGTTTTCGTCCAGGGTGGGGATGTACTTTTCGTATGCGCTCTGGAACAGGGCTACCAGCAGATTCTTCTCCTGGGCCACGGGGGAATTGATGGGGGTCTTGTCAATAATAAGCTCGGCCTGGCACTGGCCGCCCCGGGCCTCGGAGCCGTAGGACTGGGTCTGCACGGCGTACAGGCCGCCCTTGGTCACGGCGGCGGTGCCCAGCATCACGGCGGTGAGGATGATACCCTGGCCGCCGAAGCCGCACAATGTGATCTTCTGAGGATATTGCAGCATATCTCGTTCCTCCCTTATAACGGCATATTGGTGCCGGAATAGATGGGCTTATCCACACAAATGAAGTTGCCCAGGGCCAGCTTGCCTTCTTTGTCTTCGTCGGTCATCTGCGCGCCCTTGGCCTCGGGGTAGGTGACGCTCTGGATGTACTCTGCCACCTTCATGGGGTCGCCAGTCTTCAGAGCGTAGCGGCCGTAGTGGGTGGGGCACTGGGAGACGATCTCGATGAGGGAGAAGCCCTTGTGCTGCAGGGCGCGCTCCATGGCCTGCTTGCACTGCAGCGGCTGCATGGTGGTCCAGCGCTCCACATGGGTGGCGCCGGCGGCCAGAGCCAGCTTGCAAACGTCAAACCGGGGCTCGCCGCTGCCGTAGGGAGTGGTCATGGTGCGGGACTCCTCCGGGGTGGTGGGAGCCACCTGGCCGCCGGTCATGGCGAAGTTCATGTTATTCACCATCACCACGGTCACGTCCAGGTTGCGGCGGCAGGACTGGATCATGTGGTTGCCGCCGATGGAGACCAGGTCGCCGTCGCCGGCGAAGATCACCACGGGCAGCTCCGGGCGCATCATCTTTACGCCGGTGGCCCAGGCCAGGGTGCGGCCGTGGACGCCGTGGAACATATCGGTCTTGATGTAGATGGGGATACGGGCCGTGCAGCCCACGCCACCGATGTGCAGCATCTGCTCGGGGTCCATGTGCAGCTCGTCCAGGGCCTGGATGTAATAGTTCAGCACCTGGCCGCAGCCGCAGCCGGCGCAGAAGAAGTGAGGAAGCTTTTCTTTGCGCAGATATTTCCGCAGGGGATTGATCTTCAGCTGGTCTGCCATGTTACTTCGTCTCCTCTCTGATCACGTTATAGATCTCCTCAGAGGTGTGGATCTGACCTCTGTTTTTGGTGACGGGGACCACCGGGCACTTGCCGGCGGCTACCCGGGTGATTTCGTTGACGTAGCGGCCCATATTCATTTCCACGGCAAAGATCTTGGAAACGTTGCCGGCTGCCTCCCGGATGGCCTTTTCGGGCACGGGCCAGATATTGCACAGCTTCAGCACGCCCACCTTGACGCCGCTCTCTCGGGCCATTTGGGCGGCCTCGATGGAGGGGCGGACCTCGCTGCCGTAGGTGACGATGGCGTAGTCCGCATCGTCCATCATGAACTGCTCGGTGCGGCAGATATCATCGGCGTTTTCGCGGATCTTGCCGCACACACGGCGGTACAGCCGCTCGAAGTCGTCGGGATCCCAGTCGATGCCGCCGCGCTCGTTGTGGGGGTTGAGGGAGTAAATGGTCTTATAGCCCTTGCCCAGGGGGGCGAAGTCGGGGCAGCCGTTTTCGGGGGCGCCGAAGGGAAGATAGTCCTCCGGGGCGGCGGTGGTATACTTGCGGTTGAAAAGCTCGATCTTGTCGGCGGAGGGGATCTCCAGACGCTCACGCATCAGGGCGATGGTGGCTTCGGACATGACGATGACCGGGTTGCGGTATTTTTCCGCCAGGTTGAAGGCCCAGATAGTGTAATCGTACAGCTCCTGCACGGAGGAGGGGCACACCACAATGGCTTCGTAGTCGCCGCTACAGCCATAGCGGAGCTGATAGACATCCGCGTAGGTGGCAAAGTTATCGCCCCGGGTACGCATAACATCGGCTACCACCACGGGCGCCTCGATGGTATAGCAGTAGCCCAGGCCCTCCTGCATGTAGTTAAAGCCGGCGCTGGCGGTGGCGGTCATGACTTTACCGCCGGCCAGAGAGGCTCCGGCCAGAGCGAAAATGGAGCACAGCTCGTCCTCGCCCTGGACAAATTGACCGCCTACCTGCGGCAGCCGCTGGGACATACGCTCGGAAATTTCATTGGCGGGAGTGATGGGATAGCCGGCAAAGAAATTGCAGCCGGCGCTGATGGCGCCTTCCACAAGAGCATAGTTGCCAAGCATAAAATGCACGCCGCTGTCTACGCGCTTTTCCCATGCGTCCAGCTGATTGGCCCGAATGATCGACATGGCATAATTCCTTTCTCTTTAAATAAGCTTGCCGGGTGTGCGACAGGTCCGAATAAAGAAGACTGTCGACAATATACAATCCGACAAGACATTTATACATGAAAATAAGGAGGTTGTCAACCTTTTTCTCAAAAGGCGCTG
>CAKTZK010000105.1 GCA_934635515.1 uncultured Oscillospiraceae bacterium | reverse complement strand
GACCTATCCACTGACAAAGACCGGCGGCGTCAGCCTGTACGAGCAGCTGTACCGCCGCATCAAGGACGATATTCTCACCGGGCGGCTGGCGGCGGGGGAGAAGCTGCCGTCCAAGCGGGCGCTGGCGGCCCATCTGGAGGTCAGTGTCATCACGGTGAAAAACGCCTATGAGCAGCTGCAGGCGGAGGGATATATCCAGGCCCGGCAGCGCAGCGGCTATTTTGTCTGCCGGGTGGAGCGGCCGCCCCAGGTGCATCGGGCTGCCCCGGCGGACTGCGCGGAGCCTGCCCGCCGGGAGCAGAGCTGGTTTCTGGATTTTGCCTCCGGGGCCATGGACCCGGCGTATTTTCCCTTTACCGTGTGGGCCAGGCTCATGCGCCAGACCATTCTGGAGCAGGACAAGGATCTGCTGCGCGCCGCCCCCTATAACGGCGCGGCGGAGCTGCGGGCGGCCATTGCCGGGTATCTGCGGCAGTTCCGGGGCATGCAGGTGGACCCGGAGCAGATCATCGTAGGCGCCGGGACGGAGCTGCTGTATAATTTGCTGATCCAGCTTCTGGGCCGGGACAAGTGCTACGCCGTGGAGGACCCCGGCTACAGCAAGATCGCCGCCATCTATGAGAGCAACCGGGTCCGGGTGCAGCGCATCGGCATCGACGAGGCGGGGCTTTCGGTGGCGCAGTTGCGGCGGCATCCGGCCCAGGTGGTGCACATCTCGCCCACCCATCACTATCCCACCGGTACCGTTATGCCCATCGGTCGCCGCCGGGAGCTGCTGCGCTGGGCGGCGGAACAGCCGGAGCGTTTTATTTTGGAGGATGACTACGACAGCGAGTTCCGCTTCGTGGGCCGGCCCATCCCCACCTTGTATTCCACGGACGAAAACCAGTGCGTGGTGTACCTGAACACCTTTTCAAAAACCATTGCCCCGTCCATCCGTATCAGCTACATGATCCTGCCGCCCCGGCTGCTGGAGCGGTACCGGCGCAACCTGGGCTTCTATTCCTGCACCGTCTCGGGCTTCGAGCAGTATACCCTGGCGAAATTCATGGAGCACGGGCATTTTGAGCGGCACCTGGGCCGCATGCGCACCCGCTACCGGCAGAAGCGGGACCAGGTGATGGCGGATTTTCTCCAGGGTCCCCTGAAGGGCCGGGTGGAGATCACCGGCCAGGACGCGGGGCTGCATTTTCTGGCCCGTCTGGATACCAAGCTGCCGGACCGGGTCCTGCGTCGCCGGGCCGAGGCGGCGGGGCTGCGCCTGGCTATGCTGTCGGATTATTACCACGAGGCCAGGTCCGCCCGGCAGCACACCCTGGTGGTGAACTATTCGGGGCTGGACCTGCAGCGGCTGCCCCAGGCCCTGGAGCGGCTGGCTGAAATTATAAAGGAGGAAGAACCGTGTACGACGAACTGACAAAAAGCGACCTGAAAAAGATGCAGGAGGAGATCGACTACCGAACCCGCCAGCTGCGCCCCAAGCTCATTGAGGATGTGCAGACGGCCCGGGCCTTTGGCGATCTCAGTGAAAACTTTGAATATAAGTGCGCCAAGCAGGAGAAAAACCGCAACGACAGCCGCATCCGCTATCTCCAGCGGATGATCAAGACCGCTAAGGTCATCGAGGATAAGTCCGATGAGACCACGGCGGGGCTGTACGACACGGTGGAGATATTTATGGAGAATACCGGCAAGGCCCGCCGCATCACCCTGGTCACCACCCTGCGCCAGGACGCCCTCAAGGGGCTCATCAGCAAGGAGTCCCCGGTAGGCCGGGCCGTCCTTGGCCACAAGGCCGGGGACCGGGTCCAGGTGCAGATGGAAAACGGCAGCACCTACTGGCTGCAGATCCGCAGCGTTGAAAAGGGGACGGACGACGGCTCCATTCCCATCGGCAGCTTTTAATAGGAGGAACATACTATGGAAAAACCTTGGGCCATCGTCTCCGGCGGGCAGTTCTCACCTCTGACGGACATTGAAAAATGCGGCTATATCATCGCCTGCGACAAGGGCTATGCCTATGTGCGCCAGGCCGGCCTTGTGCCGGATCTGCTGGTGGGGGACTTTGACTCCTATACCGGCCCGCTGCCGGAGGGGGTGCCCCGGCTGGACCTGCCGGTGGAAAAGGACGACACCGACACCATGGCCGCCATCCGCCACGCCGCCTCGGAGGGGTGCCGGGAGCTTTGGCTCTACTGCGCCCTGGGCGGGCGGCTGGACCATCTGCTGGGAAACCTCCAGGCGGCGGCTTTTGCCGTAAAGCACGGCATGCGGGTGCGCGTTATCGACCAGGAAAACGAGATCACGGTCTTTACCGCCGGCACCGTCACCGTGCCGCCCCGGGAGGGCTGGTCGCTGTCCGTGCTGGCTCTCACCGACCGGTGCACCGGCGTCAGCATCCATGGCACCAAGTATGAGCTGGACGGCGTCACCCTGGAAAACACCTTTCCTATCGGCATCAGCAACCAGTGGCAGGGGGAGGCCAGGATCACCGTGGAAACGGGGATCTTGGCGGTTTTGGAGTCGAGGATGTAAAAGGATATAGAGCACATTGTACGGCGGGGCGAGGCCCCGCCTTTTTTAGTGGAAAGATGGTGTGTAGGGGCCGATGCCAACATTGCACCGCACGGTAGATACAGAGGTTTTCCCTGTTAGGACAGGCAGCATAAGCGCGGAGCGCGTCGCGGTGGATAGACGCAGAGACAGTGCGAAAGCACAGAGTGGGTTTGCAGTGAGTTATTCGCGGGGGCGAAAGGTCCCAATATATTCCGCACCTTGCCCGCGCAAGGAATCCAAAACCATTGGTTTTGGCGGCGTTCTTTGGGTACCTTCTGTCGCTGGTGACAGAAAGTACCCCGCCGGAGGCATTTGTGTAACAAGAGGTGCGGTGGGGGACGACCCTTCCGGTGCTTCGCGCCACCTCCCCTTACGCAGGGGAGGCTTTGGGGTTACGGATTGCCACGGCCAGTGTGCGCACTGGCTTCGCAATGACATGGCTTTTTACATGGAGCGGTGGTTATCGGACGGCGGGGTGTGGTCACCCCGCCCTGCATTTGTATTTTTATTTCATTTTCCATTTTCATATTTTGGGGAAAAGGCGGCACAATAGGGGTATATTTTTATGAGGAGATGAAATTATGACCTCAAAACGACTGGGGCGGCAGACGGTGCGGCTTTCGGAGCCGGTGAGTGTGCTTTCTTATGCCAACATCGGCGGCAAGCAGGAGGCCCGAGGCCCCCTGGCCGGGTATTTCGACGAGCTGAACGCCGACGCTTACTTCGGCCAGAAGAGCTGGGAGCAGGGAGAGTCCGCCATGCAGCGCTTCACCCTGCGCCGGGCTATGGAAAAGGGCGGCATCACCGCCGACGATGTGGACTATGTCCTGGCCGGGGACCTGCTGAACCAGTGCATCGGCACCTCCTTCGGCCTCCGGGACTTCAAAATTCCTTTCTATGGCCTCTACGGCGCCTGCTCCACCATGGGCGAGAGCCTGTCCCTGGGGGCAATGCTCAT
>CAKTZK010000104.1 GCA_934635515.1 uncultured Oscillospiraceae bacterium | reverse complement strand
GGGTAATTATTAACACCTACCAAGATACTGGGTTGAATTTTGTGCAGATTGTCTCTTGCGCTTGAGAAGGTTTTAACATATACTATAGCATCATAAGGATTCAGGAGGCAGAGCATGAAGCGTTTTGCGATGGGCAACTGCTGTAAGGCCATTTGTATGGTCTGTTGTTGTTGCGCCCAAAACGGTCATGTATGTTCTGCTGAGTCGCCGGAGGCATAATTCCGGCAGCCATGTTTTCACAGATCGGCAGAGGGTGCATGATGCATCCTCTGCTTTTTATTTGGACGCACCGGCCCCCCTCGCCGCACACGGAAAGGAAGTATAGCATGAATATTTATCGCTCCGCATCACAATTAGTGGGACACACGCCGCTGCTCCAGCCGGTACGCTACAATGCGCAGCTCCGACTGCCGGCCACGGTGCTTGTAAAGCTGGAATACCTGAATCCCGCCGGGTCCGTGAAGGACCGGGTGGCCCTGGAGATGATCGAGACCGCCGAAAAAGACGGGCGGCTGCTGCCCGGCGGCACCATCGTGGAGCCCACCTCCGGCAACACCGGCATAGGCCTGGCGGCCATGGGTCTGGCCCGGGGCTACAAGGTGATCCTGACCATGCCGGAATCCATGAGCGTGGAGCGGCGGCAGCTGCTGGCGGCCTACGGCGCGCAGCTGGTGCTGACCCCTGCCAAGGAGGGCATGGGCGGCGCGGTGGAAAAGGCCAAGGAGATCGCCGCCGGGACACCCAATAGCTTTCTGGCGGGACAGTTTGACAATCCCGCCAACCCCCAGGCCCACTACCGCACCACGGGGCCGGAGATCTGGCACGACACCGATGGGCAGGTGGACATATTCGTAGCCGGGGTGGGCACCGGCGGCACCGTGACGGGCGTGGGCCGATATCTGAAGGAAAAGAAGCCCGGCGCAAGGATCGTGGCCGTAGAGCCCGCTGCCTCCCCCCTACTCTCCGGCGGCAAGGCCGGAAGCCACGGGCTGCAGGGCATCGGCGCAAATTTTGTGCCGGAAAATTTTGACAGAAGCGTGGTGGACGAGGTGATCCCCGTGTGGGAAAAGGACGCCTACGCCGCCGCCCGGCTGCTGGCCGGGACCGAGGGCCTGCTGGTGGGCATCAGCTCCGGTGCCGCCCTCCACGCGGCGGGTCAGCTGGCCCACCGGCCGGAGAACGCAGGCAAGGTCATTGTGGCCCTGCTGCCGGACACCGGCGACCGTTACTTTTCAACCCCATTGTTTCAGGAGTGAGTTATGATGAGTGAAAACCATATCTGCGCCGCGGCCAAGGCCCTGGCGGAAACCTACACCGCCGGGTCCGTACCCCTGTACGGAAAAAAGCTGCGGCTGCCCGACCGGCAGGCGGTGATCCTGCTGATCAAGGACATCCGGAGGCTGTTCTTCCCCGCCTACTACGGAGAGGCGGCGCTGATGAGCCTGGCCCCGGAGGACTATGCCGCCCTGCTTTTAGAGCGCATCGAAAAGCAGCTTTTCAACCAGATCGCTCTGGCGCTGCCCGAGGACCAGGAGCTGCGGGCCCAGGAAGCGGCTACAGAGATGATCAACAAGCTGCCGGGCATTGCACGGATGGTCCAGCTGGACCTGGAGGCTACCTTTGACGGCGACCCGGCGGCCGCCTCCCGGGAGGAAATCCTGTTTTCCTATCCGGGGCTGTTCGCCATTATGGTGTACCGGGTGGCCCACGAGCTGTATCAGATGGGGATCCCCATCCTGCCCCGAATGATGACCGAGTACGCCCACAGCCATACGGGCATTGATATCCACCCCGGCGCCAAGATCGGTGAATACTTCTTCATCGACCATGGCACCGGCATTGTGGTGGGCGAGACGGCGGTGATCGGCAACCGGGTGAAGCTGTACCAGGGCGTGACCCTGGGCGCTCTGTCCCCCCGGGACGGGCATCACTCCCGGCCCGGCAAGCGGCATCCCACGGTGGAGGACGATGTGACCATCTACTCCGGCGCGTCCATCCTGGGCGGGGAGACCGTCATCGGACAGGGCAGTGTGGTAGGCGGCGACACCTTCCTCACCGACTCGGTACAAAAGGACACCCGGGTGGTGACCCACAACACGGAAACGGTGATCAAAAGGCACCGGGAGAAAAGCGAATAAGGACATACACGGTAAACGGGTGCTCATTTCATGCGAAACGGGCATCCGTTTTGCACGCTTTTTGGCGGGTCTCACAGCGGGTTTTTGGTTGTAATCCGGGGAAAAACAGTGTATAATACGGCCAGCTTTTGGAGGTGGATGCATGGACAAAACGAAGCAGTCTCTGCGGCGCAGCGTTGCCGCCGTTTTTCCCTGCACGGTGCCGGTGATGACGGGATATCTGGTGCTGGGGGTGGCCTACGGCGTGCTGATGCAGGCCAAGGGCTACGGGGCTATATGGGCCTTTCTCATGAGCGCGGTGGCGTATTGCGGGAGCATGCAGTTTGTGGCCATCACCCTGCTGACCAGCGCTTTTGACCCGGTGGGAGCCTTTCTCATGAGCCTGATGGTAAACGCACGGCACCTGTTTTACGGAGTGTCGATGCTGGGGAAATACCGGGGCATGGGCTGGGCGAAGGTGCCGCTGGTCTACACCCTCAGCGACGAGACGTTTTCCATCGTGTCCTCGGTGGAGCCGCCGGAGGGCGTGGAGGCCCGGGGCTTTTACCTGGCGGTATCCCTGCTGGACTATGTTTACTGGGTGGGCGGCACACTGCTGGGGTCCCTGGCGGGGCAGTTCATCCGGTTTGACACCACGGGGCTGGACTTCGCGCTGACGGGGCTGTTCGCGGTGCTGTTTATCGAGCAGGTGAAAAATCCGAAAAACCGCATGAGCGGCATCATCGGTATGGCCTGCACCGTGGCGGCGCTGGCGGTGTTCGGCGCGGACAAGCTGGTGATCCCGGCGATGATAATGGTGCTGGTGGTATTGCTGCTGGGGAGGAAAAAGCTATGACTTTGACGAATATGCAGGCCCTGGGCATCCTGTTGGCGGTGACCCTGGGGACGATGATCACGCGGTTTTTGCCCTTTGTGCTGTTTCCGGACAGCAAGCCGGTGCCGAAGATCGTGGAATATCTGGGGCGGACGCTGCCGGCGGCCATGATGGGCCTGCTGGTGGTATACTGCCTGCGGAATGTGGACATTGCCGCCGCACCCCACGGGCTGCCGGAGCTCATCGCTCTGGCGGTAGTGACGGGGCTTCACCTGTGGAAGGGGAATGTGCTGCTGTCCATCGGCGCGGGGACGGCGGTATACATGGTGCTGGTGCAGGCGGTGTTTGTGTGAGAATTGGAGATATGGGATTTTGGCCCTCGGCGGTTGCCGGGGGCCGCTTTTTTATAAGAGGAAAGATGAAAGCGGAAAAGGGAAAGATTTTTGGGGGTGCAAGGGGTGCGGTACGGCGGGCCGATGTGGGGAGCGAACTGAGCGCTGCCAGTGGCAGAAGCAGCGAAGTGAGCGAGTGGCCGCGGTCAAAATTTTAAGCGACAGCCGTAAGGCAGCGCAAAAATT
>CAKTZK010000103.1 GCA_934635515.1 uncultured Oscillospiraceae bacterium | reverse complement strand
TTTACTCATGCTAAAGCTATTTTTCTTCCCCCGGTAGAACCGGGGGTTTATTTCCACGCCTGAAGGCACCAATAAAAGCCCCCGCAGCCATACCGGCTGCGGGGGCTTTTCTCAGATATGGAATATATTCACCAAAAACAGCATGGCCAGGCCGTAATAGGTCACCACCGCCACCAGGTCATTGACCGTGGTGATCAGCGGACCGGAGGCCACCGCCGGATCGATGTGGATCTTGTGAAACAGCATCGGGATCAGCGTACCCACAAGGCTGGAGATCACCATCGCCACCAGCAGCGAAACACCCACGCACCCGGAGATCAGGAACGCGGACATCCACCCATAGCCCTTGCACGCATGGACATAGATCCCCAGAAAGGCCAGGGCCATGATCCCCAGGCACCCGCCGTTGAGCAGGCCCACCCGCATCTCCTTGCCCAGCAGGGCCAGCTCCTCCTTCAGGCTGAGCTTTTCATCCATAAGAACGCGGATGGTAACGGCCAGGGACTGGGTACCTACATTCCCTGCCATGTCCAGCACCAGCGACTGGAAGCATATAACGATGGGCAGCACCGACACCACCGACTCAAACATTCCCACCACCGAGGAAACGCCCATGCCCAAAAACAGCAGGGCGATCAGCCACGGCAGCCGCTTTTTCATGCTGACAATGGTGGGCTCCCGAAGATCCTCCTCCGAGGTCAGGCCGCCCAGCTTGGCGTAGTCGTCGCCCATGGCGTCGTCTACCAGCTCAACCAGATCCTGGGCCGTGAGAACACCGGCGATCTTCCCCTCCTCTGTCAGCACCGGCAGAGAATCCTCCTCATACTCCGCAATGCGGTCAATGCAGTCCTCCACCTTTTCGTGGGTGAGCACATAGGGGTAGCTGCGGCGGATGATATCCTCCAGCGGATCGTTTTCCCGGGCAATGATCAGGTCCTTCAGGTCGATGGCACCGGAGAATACACCGGCGCTGTCCACCACATACAAGGTAGAGATGTTGTCATGCTCCCCCGCCTGCCGCACAAGCTCGCTCATAGCGCCGCGAACGGTCAGCGTATCCGGGATGCAGACGAAATTACCGCTCATACGGCTGCCGATCTCCGCCTCATGAAAGGCCAGCAGACGCCGAACATCGTTTCGGGTCTCGTCATCCAGATGAGCGGCCAGCGCTTTTTTCTTCTCCTCCGGAAGCTCCTGCAAAATGTCCAGAGCGTCCCCGGCGTCCATGCCGGCGATCACCTGCGCCGCCAGCGCCTCCGGAAGTTCCTCCAGACAGTGGGCCGCGTCATCCAGATAGGGGAATATCTCCGCCAGCGTCTGGGCGTCCAGCAGGCGAAGCAGCCTTGTCCGCTCCGCCTCCGTCAGCTGTCCGATGGCTCTGGCAATATCCCGCTGGTGGTAGCGCTTCAGCAGTGGCCGCAGCTTGTCCTCGCTTTTATTGGTGCGGATGACCGCCACGATCTCCTGGGTAAAATCCTTCTTTGTGATCTTGTTCATCATTTTCGTGTCCTCCTTTGATGCTGAAAATAGGCGCAAAAATGCACCGCCTCAGAGATAGTTGCCTCAGCGAGACGCCTCTGATGCGGTGCAGAAGAACACGGAAACACAGGATCCGGTCAGTCCATGTCCATGGACAACCGCACCCGGCCTCCGTATTTTCGCACACCGCATACCCGGCTTCGCCCTGTACTGCCGCAGCTATCCATGTACATTCACCTCCGTGATATAGATAATTTCCAATTTTGCATAATAACACATCTTGCCCGATCTGTCAACTAATGCTATTTGCCAAAGGCATCCTCCAGCAGCCGGTAAATGTGGCGCATCCGGCAGAAGGTAAAAATCTGCGCGTCAAAACTCAGCGCGTCACGGATGCCCCAGGCCCTGCGGACCTTCTGCAGCCGGTAGCGAATGGTGTTTCCATGCTGATAGGTAAGCTTGGCGGTAAGCGCAATGTCGCCGCAGCATTTTGCATAGGTATCCAGGGTGGATAGCAGCACCTCCGGGCTGTCCCCGGCCTCGGTCAGCTTCGCCGCCAGCTCCTCATAGTACCCTCTGGTCCCGTCCAGCGCGCAGGCCGGGCACAGGAATCGGTCCATCCCAGTCTCCGAAAAATCCAGGGAGGATATCTCGCTGACCGTGCAGCTGATATTGGCGTAAAAGGCCTTTTTCATGGCCCCGGCCAGACTCTCCAGGCCGCCTGCCTCCGTGCAGAAGCCCATGCGGTATTCGATCCCCAGCTTCGGGAAAAAGCTCTTTATGAATTTCAGGGGGAAGTCCCCGGCAAAGGCCCCGGCATCGGCGGTGGTGCAGATATGGAACACGCCCCGGTCAAAGGGCAGAAACGAGTATTTCAGCGGCGGCACCTCCCGGCCCTCCAGCGCCAAAAGCTCCTGCCCGCTGCGGGTCTCAAAATTCCCGTAGGTGTCAAAATCCAGGCTCCCGCAGCCCTGCGCGCCGTCCCCGGCGGTAATATATGCGCAAAACAGCAGCTGCTTTTCAAAAAACGGATTCAGCTTCAGGGCGTAGGCCCGGCACTGCTCCGGCGTGGGCGTTGTGAAGGAATCGGGCGAGTGTGCCAAGTCCCTGTGCGCCACCCACGCCATGATCGTGGCCGACCAGGGCGTCATCCGGGCGGGCCTCACCCGGGACGTGGAGGCCAGCCTGGAAAACGCGGGCGTGCCCTACACCTACTATGACAAGATCGTTCCCAATCCCCGGGACTACCACTGCGTGGAGGGCTACGAGACCGCCAAGGCCGCGGGCATCGACTGCCTGGTGGCCGTGGGCGGCGGCAGCTCCATGGACACCGCCAAGACCATTGGCACCCTGCTGACCCACGGCGGCTGCGTCCAGGATTGGTGCGGCGCGGATAAGCTCCTGCGCCCCATCACCCCTCTCATTGCCATTCCCACCACCGCCGGCACCGGCAGCGAGGTGACGCCCTTCGCCGTGGTCACGGACTCCGAGACCCATGTGAAGCTGAATATCTTTGATGCCAAGGCCGCCCCGAAGATCGCCCTGGTGGACCCCGCCATGCTCATGGGCCTGCCGCCCCACATCATGGCCGCCACGGGCATCGACGCCATGACCCACGCGGTGGAGGCCTATACCTGCAACCTGGCCGTGCCCCACACGGATGCCTACGCGCTCTATGCCATCCAGCTCATTTCTCAGAATCTCCGCAATGCGGTGCACAACCGCTCTTTGGAGTCCTGCACGGACATGATGCTGGGCAACACCATCGCGGGTATCGCCTTCGGCTACTCCGATGTGGCCGCAGTCCACTGCATGGCCGAGGCCCTGGGCGGCCGCTACGACCTGCCCCACGGGGTGGCCAATGCCATCCTGCTGCCCACGGTGACGGAGTACAATCTCCCCGCCAACACCAAGAAATACGCCGATGTGGCCCGGGCCATGGGTCTGGATGTGTCCGGAAAGAGCGACGAGGAAGCGGCGAAGGCCTGCGTGGAGGGCCTGCGGCAGCTTTGCGCCGATGTAGACATCAAGCCCACGCGGGAGCACCCGGAAATCAAGCCCGAGGACTTCCACGCCCTGTCCGTGGCTTCTATGGCCAATTTCTCCAACCCCAGCAACCCCCGGGAGATGACGGTGGAGGCCTACGAGGAGCTCTTTAAGAAGGCCTATGCCGGAGAATAAGCTGCAAAAGGTTTTAAAGCCCCGGCACCTGTGGGCCCTGGCGGTAGGCGCGGTCTGCTCCGGCAACTACTACGGCTTCAGCTACGGCTTTGAAAGCGGCGGACCCGGCTCCTTTCTGCTGGCGTTCCTGCCGG
>CAKTZK010000102.1 GCA_934635515.1 uncultured Oscillospiraceae bacterium | reverse complement strand
CGGCCCACCTGCACCACAATATCTACGACCTTGGACTCCTTCTGCTCCGGCGGGTACTTATACGCCACCGCCCACTTGGGACATTTGGCGGTACTGCCAAGGATCGTACGGTCTGACAAGCTATTAAGCTTTACAACGGCGCCGTCAATATCATAAGGGAAATCCATGCGATCATCGCCCAGGGTCCGGATCTGCTCCAGAATCTCCTGTGGCTCATGCAGCACGGAATGAGGTATCACCGGGAAGCCCTGCTCCCGCAAATAGGTCAGCGTCTCGGCGTGGGTGGAAAATGATCTTCCCTCCGCCAGCTGGAGGTTAAACACCGCTATATCCAGGCGGCGCTGGGCGCACACCTTGGGGTCCTTCTGCCGCAGAGAGCCCGCTGCCGCATTCCGGGGGTTGGCCATAAGGGGCTTTCCCTCCAGCTCCAGAGCCTGGTTGATCTCCTCGAATACGGACCGGGCCATGTAAACCTCGCCCCGCACGATAAGCCGGGGCAGCTTATCCGGCAAGGTCTTGGGGATGGAGCGGACCGTCATCAGATTGCCCGTTACGTCCTCCCCTACCCGGCCGTCGCCCCGGGTGGCACCCTGGTAAAACACGCCGTCCCGATACTCCAGGGCCACGGAAAGGCCGTCTACCTTGGGCTCCACGCTGTATTCCGCCTGGGGCAGGGTCTCCAAGACCTTGGACAGGAAGTCCTTTACCTCCTCCCCGTCAAACACGTCCTCCAGGCTTTCCAGGGGCACCGGGTGGGTCACCGCCGCAAAGTCATTGAGCACAGCGTCCCCTACCCGCTGGGTGGGGGAATCCGGGGTTATCTCCTCCGGATGGGCCGCCTCCAGCTCCTGCAGGCGCCGGTAGAGATGGTCATATTCATAGTCGGACATGGTGGAAGCATCCAGGGTATAGTAAAGCCGGGCGTTCTCGTTCAGCTTTTCCCGCAGCTCCTTGATCTCCGCGCGATAGTCCATAGTCATTCTCCCTTTATCCGTTGTTCATAATGTATTCGTCGGCGTAGTCCTCGATCTTATCCTCGGTGGTGCTGAAGTAGGTATAGGTCTGGGGAACATTTCCGACAATGACGGTCTCCGCCACGCACAGCTCGTTATTCACCTGCACGGAGGTGGCAAAGCCCGGCAGCAGAGCCGTGACATACACCTCCACATCCAGCAGCACCTGGTGCTTGGTCTGGTTGATCCCCGCCGCCGTCAGGGCGTTGCGCAGCCGGGCGGTAGCTGTGCCGACAGACTGGGTACGCACCCGGATATGCGGACCGCGGCCGGCCAGCAGATTTGACCCCGTGAGGGTGCCCAGGGGGATGGACAGGTCGGAATCCGTCATCTCCGAAAGGCGGTCCAGGACCGTGTCGGAGATGAGGGTCTGCAGGCGGTTGAATTCCGTCATATTGCTGCGCAGGGCCGCTACCTGGCCGCTGCTGTCCTTTTCAAAGAAAATCAGGCCCGAGCAGTCCACCTGGCCGCTGGCAATGGCCTCGCTCACGGCATCAGCCACGATGCGGTTGACCCGGTTTGTGATGCGCGACTCGGTGAGATGCGTGACCATGGGGCGGATGCGCACCACGATCACCGCCGCGGCCGCCAGCAGCAAAATAAGAAAGATGCTGATCCATATAACGGCTCTCTGCCTTCCGGACAGGCGGATATAGCGAAGCCTGCGCATGCAGCACACCCCCTTCAGACCATACTATGCGGCGTTGGGGCGGCCGGTGCGTGTCCGATTTTATTCTGTCCAGCTGTTTACGATGGATTTGAAGGTCTTGCCCCGCTCGGCAAAGTTCTTAAACTGGTCGAAGGCGGCACAGGCCGGAGAAAGGGTCACCACATCGCCGCTCCGGGCCCGGTCGCGGGCAAACTCCACGGCCTTTTCAAAGGGCGTCACCTCGACGATCTCCGGATGGCCGGGCCGGTAACCGGGTGCCTGCTCCACGGCGGCACGGATCTTTCCGGCTGTGGCGCCGCACAGCACCAGAAGCTTCACATGCTCTACTACTTCGGGCCCCAGTGCATCAAAGGGGATATGCTTATCGTAGCCCCCGGCGATGAGGATGACCTTCTCCTTAAAGGAGCGCAGGCCCGCGATAGTACGGGAGGGGCTGCTGGCAATGGAGTCGTTATAAAACCGCGCGCCGTGATAGGTGCGCACCAGCTCAATGCGGTGCTCCACGCCGTTAAAGCTTCGGGCAAAATCCCGGATCACCGCATCCGGCACCAGGCCCTCTACGGCGGCAATGGCCGCCATATAGTTTTCAATATTGTGTACGCCGGGCAGGCGGATATCCTCTGTGGTCATAATGACCCGGTCCTGTCCGTCTTTGCGCAGCACGATGTCCCCGTCCCGGAGAAATACGCCCTCGCTTGGCTCCTCCCGGCGGCTGAAATAGCGCACCTGGCCCAGGGCGCGGGTCCCCTGCTCCCGAGTGATGGCATTATCCAGATTAAACACGGCAATATCCCCCGCCGACTGATAGCGGAAGATATTCTCCTTGGCGGCCACATATTCCTCCATACCCTTGTGCATATCCAGATGGTTGGGAGCCAGGTTCGTCACCACGGCGATATGCGGGCTGCGGGTCATGGTCATCAGCTGGAAGCTGGAGAGCTCCAGCACCGCGTAGTCCTCCGGGTGCATCTCATCCGCCTGGCACAAAAGAGGATGGCCGATGTTTCCGCCCACATAAACGGTATTGCCGGCAGCCTTCAGAAGCTCGGAGATGATGGTGGTAGTGGTGGTTTTGCCGTCGGACCCGGTCACAGCCACCAGCGTGCAGGGACAAACCTGGAAAAATACATCCATCTCCGAGGTGATCTCACTGCCCCGGGCCTTGGCCGCCAGCAGCTCCGGCACATCCGGCCGCAGGCCAGGGGTGCGGAAGATTACATCCTGGGTAAGACCCTGCAGATAATTCTCCCCCAGCTGCAGGCGGCAGCCGTCTTTTTCCAGCTCCTCTGCCAGTGGGCCCAGAGCGGCCCGATCCCGCTTGTCGCAGGCAGTGACCTGTATCTTCTCCCGCAGCAAGAGCCGCAGCAGCGGGGTGTTGCTCACGCCGATGCCGATGACGGCAACGGTTTTGTTTTTCAGCGAATCCATATACTGAGCCAGTGTCATATTTTCAGCCTCCACGACTATAAATTCTCCCGTAATTATATCTCATATCATACCGCAGTTCAATTCTTTTTTCCAAAGAAAAGTTGACTTCCCGCAGGGAATACTATATTATATATACGAGCAGATCGGACGGTCGCGGGGACAATGGCGAAAGCCTGTCCATGAGGAAAGTCCGGGCTCCGCAGGGCAAGGATAACGGGTAACGCCCGCCGAAGGCGACTTCAGGAAAAGTGCAACAGAGATATACCGCCTCATTTTGGGGTAAGGGTGGAAAGGCGAGGTAAGAGCTCACCCGACGGCGTGTGAAAGCGTCCGCCGCTGTAAACTCTATCCGGAGCAACACCGTTATGGGAGCATCAGGCCGGCCCGGCCGCTCCCCAGGTGGCTGGAGCGTATCGGCAACGATACGCGTAGATAGATGACCGTATGATAACAGAACCCGGCTTATAGATCTGCTCATGAAACAGCTGTCTGCGCGAAAAACGCAGACGGCTGCCTTCTTTTGTGTATTTTGCACATTTAAAAATGTAAAATTTGTGCATGATTTGTTATAAGTACTTCTTTACATTATCACGCTAAAGTGGTAGTATGATAGTGCGATAAGGAACTGGCCGAACAGATCGGCCGGAAAAATGAAAAGGAGACTAAGACTATGAAAAACATGAAGAAAGCGTTGTGCCTGCTGCTGGCAGTGCTGATGACCGTGTCCCTTCTGGCCGGCTGCGGCAGCA
>CAKTZK010000101.1 GCA_934635515.1 uncultured Oscillospiraceae bacterium | reverse complement strand
CACTTCCTCGAAATCGCCTCGCTTCTTCCGCCACTGGCGGCGCTTCGGCGATTTCCCCTTACGCAGGGGAGCCTTTGAAAAATGGAACCTATAAGACCCCGGGGGCATAGGATGGCGTACATTCTATGAAAACGGGGGAGGAATATGAGCGTCATTTTGGTGGAGGGCGGCAGAAAACTCTCCGGCTCGGTGACGGTGCAGGGGGCGAAAAACAGCGTGCTGCCTATGCTGGCGGCCACGGTGCTCTGCGGCGGCGTGTGCCGCGTGCAGGGGTGCCCGGCCCTCAGCGATGTGGAGACGGCGGCGCAGATCCTTCGACACCTGGGCGGAAGCGTAAGCCGGGAAGGCGCGGACCTGGTGGTGGACACCCGGGAGCTGACCGGGTGGGAGATACCCCGGGAGCTGATGGGGCGGATGCGCTCGTCGGTGATGTTTTTAGGCGCGATCCTGGCCCGGTGCGGCCAGGCCAGGTGTACATATCCCGGGGGATGTGATCTGGGGCCCCGGCCCATTGACCTGCATCTTTCGGCCCTGAGAGCTCTGGGGGCCCAGGTGCGGGAGGAGGACGGCGAGATCCTCTGCCGGGGCGAAAGGCTCCGGGGGGCGGAGATTTTTCTGCGCATACCCAGTGTGGGTGCTACGGAAAACGCGATACTGGCGGCCTGCGGGGCGGAGGGGGTGACCACCATCTCCAACGCGGCAAGGGAGCCGGAAATCGTGGAGCTGCAGGAGTTTTTGCGTAAAATGGGGGCCTGCGTTCAGGGCGCGGGGACCGCCACCATTGTGGTGGAGGGGCGAAAAAGGCTCCACGGCTGCTCCCACAGGGTGCATCCGGACCGCATTGTGGCGGCCACCTATCTCTGCGCGGCGGCCGGGGCCGGCGGGTGCATCTATCTGCGCCGGGCGGACTACCGGCAGTTGGCGGCGCCCCTGTGCGTGCTGCGGGAGAGCGGATGCGAAATTTGCAGCGACGGCGGAGGCATACGGCTGAAGAGCCGGGGGCGGCTGCGGGCCGTTTCGCCGGTGCGGACATCGCCGTACCCGGGGTTTCCCACGGACGACCAGGCCCTTATGATGGCGGCACTGCTGCGCAGCCGGGGGGACACGGTGTTTGTGGAGAACCTGTTCTCGAACCGCTACCGCCATGTGGAGCAGATGAAAAAGCTGGGCGCGCAGATACGGGTACAGGAGGCGGCGGCCATCGTAACCGGGGTAAACATGCTCCGGGGCGCGGCGGTGCAGGCCACGGACCTGCGAGGCGGCGCGGCACTGGTGGCGGCGGGTCTCCAGGCCGAGGGCGTGACCCGGGTGGAGGAGATACACCACATTGAGCGGGGCTACGCCGACATAGTGGGAGACTTAGCGGGCCTGGGGGCCTGCATACGAAAAGAAGATCAGGAAAGTTGAGGACGCACATGGCCGGACGAAACAGGCGCAGACGCAGAAAAAGAAAGGGAAGCTTTTCCTTTTTATATAAGCTGCTGATGTTTTTTGTCATCTGCGGCGCCATTGTTGCCGCCCTGGCCGTGTTTTTCAAGGTGGATACCATCGAGGTTACCGGCAACAGCCGCTATACGGACAGTGAGATCGCCGAAAGCGGCAATATCCATGTGGGCGATAATCTATTCCTTATCAACAAATTCGGGGCGGCGGAGGAGATCACCCGGAAGCTGCCCTATATCTCCAGCGTGCGCATCAGCCGAAAGCTGCCAGACACCCTGTGCATACAGGTGGAGGAAAACGGCGCTCTCTGCACCATAGAGCAGGACGGCCAGCAGTGGCTTATGAGCAGCAGCGGAAAGCTGGTGGAAAAGGCCGACGCAGCGGCGGAGGACGTAACGCGCATCACGGGGCTTGCGCTTTTGGACCCGGAGGTGGGCAAGGCCCTGCAGGTGGACGCCGACCACGAGAGCACCAAGGAGAGTCTGCTGGCGCTTCTGAGTGCGCTGAGCAGCCGGGACGCGCTGGGGCGCTGCCAGCAGATCAACCTGGAGGACAGCACGGTCATCACCCTGCGGTTTGATGAGCGGTTTGACGTGATGGTGCTGCCGGATGCGGATTTCGGCTATAAGCTGGACTGCCTGCTGGCTGTGGTGGACACAAAATTGGAGCAGAACGAAAAGGGGACCATCGATCTTACCCGCAAGGAAGTACGGTTCATCCCGGGATAAACTTTTCCGGGAAAATGCCGGGGAATACTTGACCGAAAAGGGAAAGTGAGATAGAATAGAATATGGTATAGCAGCAGCGAAACCATTCTATAAACGGATGATACCATCGATTGACAAGGGCAGGCACGGTTTTGACGGGCAGAAATGCGCCCATACTGCGTCATGCCCCTTGGAAATACGGGCAGTATTCCCTGCGGGTCTTTCCTTGCCTGGACGTATTTCTGCGCGACAAAACTGCTTTGCACCTGCCAGCGATGGATTTCCGAGCGATTTTTGGCTTTTGAGCCGCAGGCGGGCTGGCGCCCGCTAAGGTGAGAAGGACAAAAAGCGCCGCAAAGGCGCGCTGGCAGGCGTGTTTGCCCTTGTTAATCGATGGTAAAACTGCCATCTCACACAATCTGCAGCAGGAGGAAAAGACATGGCATTTGCAATGGATACAGGAGTGGAAAATGTGGTCAATATCAAGGTCATCGGTGTTGGCGGCGGCGGAAACAATGTGGTAAACCGCATGGTCACCAGCGGCGTCAAGGGCGTTGACTTTGTGGCTGTGAATACAGATAAGCAGGCGCTGAATTCTTCTGCGGCAAGCTATAAGATCCAGATCGGCGAGAAGCTCACCGGCGGCAAGGGCGCAGGCTCCGACCCCGAGGTGGGCCGCAAGGCCGCCGAGGAGAGCCGCAACCAGCTCTCCAAGGCCCTGGAGAACACCGACATGGTGTTCGTTACCGCCGGTATGGGCGGCGGCACCGGCACGGGCGCTGCCCCTGTGGTGGCCGAGAGCGCCCGGGAGCAGGGCATCCTCACCGTGGGCGTTGTCACCAAGCCCTTCGGCTTTGAGGGCCGCCGCCGCATGACCCAGGCCGAGCAGGGCATTGAGGAGCTGCGGGGAAAGGTGGACTCCCTGGTCATCATCCCCAACGAGCGGCTGAAGTACGCCACCGACCAGAAGATCACCTTTGCCAACGCCTTTGAGATTGCGGACGATGTGCTGCGCCAGGCGGTGGTGAGCATTTCCGACCTGATCCGGGATACCGGATTCATCAACCTGGACTTTGCCGACGTCACCGCCGTGATGAAGGACGCGGGTCTTGCCCACATGGGCGTGGGCCGCGCCGCCGGCAAGGGCAAGGCCGAGGAGGCTGCCCGCATGGCCATTTCCAGCCCCCTGCTGGAGACCAGCATCCAGGGCGCCAAGGGCGTGCTCATTAATGTTACTGGGTCCATGGACATCGGCCTGGAGGAAGTGGAGCAGGCCGCCACCCTGGTGCAGGAGGCGGTGCATCCCGACGCGCTGACTATCTTCGGCGCCACCTTCGACGAGAATCTGGATGACGAGATCCGGGTCACCGTTATTGCCACCGGCTTTGCCGAGCCCGAGGAGGTGGCGCAGATCTCCACCCCCGTGGCCACGAAGGCTGCCGAGAACAAGGCCGCTGCCCAGCCGGAGGTCCTCACCCAGGAGGAAGAGGAGGAACTGAAGGAGGAGCAGAGCCACTTCGATGATATTCTGAAGATCTTCGAGCGGGGACAGAACTGAGTACATTCCCATTGTATATTTATGTGTGAGAAAACGACCGGCCTGGGGCCGGTCGTTTTTTGATACGCTACAAGAGGCGCGTAGGGGCGACCCCTCAGTCACGGCGTTGCCGTGACAGCTCCCCTTGCGCAGGGGAGCCTTTGGAGAACGGATTGCCACGGCCAGTGTGCGCACTGGCCG
>CAKTZK010000100.1 GCA_934635515.1 uncultured Oscillospiraceae bacterium | reverse complement strand
GGCTTCTGGCGGGACTGACCCGGATCATCTACGAGGCGGACACGCCAGTGGCGCTGTTTCCATCCATCCACTGCGTGGATTCCTGGCTGAGCTGGCGGTTTTTGACAGACTGCCGGAGGGTGCCGGGGTGGTACAAGGGGATCAACCTTGTATTTTCCCTGCTGGTGTGCGCCTCTACGGTGCTGGTGAAGCAGCACATGGTGGTGGACATTTTCGCGGGGATCGCCGTGGCGGAGTTGGGGCTGTGGATCTCCGGAATCTTCAAACGAAAAAGAGAGAGAGGAACGATATGATCGCTGTACTGAATCCGCTGTGGTTTGCCCTGCTGGGCGTTGCCGCGGCGCTGCTCATTGGCCTGCGGCTGCTGGTAAAGGACGGGCGCAGACGGGAGAAGATCATGGGCTGGGCGGGGATCCTGGTGTGCGTATATCTGTTTGCGTACAAGTATTTTCTGAGCCGGGAGCCTTCCTTTGACTTTGTCATCTGGCATGAGCTGCCCCTGAACCTGTGCAATCTGGCCGGGGTGTGCGTGGCGGTGGGCATGCTGGCTGACTGCAGGCCGCTGAAGGCCTTCGCCTATCTCAACTGCACCATCGGCACTATGATCGCGCTGCTGTTCCCGGAGGACGGATTCGACCGGGCGCCCTTTTTCTCCGCCTGCGGCATCGGGTACTGGGGCTTTCACTTTCTGGTGCTGTTTGTATGCGTGGGGACTGTGGCGGTGGGCGGCTACAGGCCGCGGTTTAAGGACATTCTCTGGGCGCTGGGGCTGGTGCTGGCCTGCGCCGGGGTAATGCACGGGGTAAACCTGATCATGCGGGGCACGGTGTATCCCGGGGCGAACTATTTCTACACCTTCGGCCTGCCGGGAAATGCCCTGGCCGACCGGGTATTTGCCATTTTGCCGGTCCCGTTCCTGTGGCTGTTTCCCATGCTGGTGCCGGCGGCGGCCGCCCAGGCGCTGCTGGTGGCTCTGACGCTGCCCTGGCAGCGGCGCAGCGCCGTGGCGGCGATGAAAAATTAAGAGGATGAGGATATTTTCTTGCGCTAAACAGGGCAGTTCCGTGCGATTATTCCTTGACGAAAGCCATATTATTATGTATGATAGAATTACCAATCTTTGGAGGAATGAAAAATGAAGCGTTTTCTTGCAATTTTACTGTGCACATTGATGACAGTAGCCCTTCTGGCCGGCTGCGGCTCCAAGAAGGACGATAATACCAACACCGACGGCAAGACCTGGATCGTCGCCACCGACACCACCTTCCGCCCCTTTGAGTACACCGACAAGGACGGCAACTTCGTGGGCATCGATGTGGACATCATGGCCGCTGTGGCCGCCGACCAGGGCTTTAAGTATGAGCTGAAGAGCCTGGGCTGGGATGCCGCCATCGCCGCCTGCAAGTCCAAGCAGGCCAACGCCATGATCGCCGGCGCGTCCATCAAGCAGGACCGCATCGACAGCGGCTGGATCTTCTCTGACGGCTACTACACCGCCACCCAGAGCATGACCGTGCGCACCGACAGCGACATCAAGAGCTTTTCCGACCTGAACGGCAAGGCTGTGGCCGTGAAAACCGGCACCATGGGCGCTACCTACGCCGAGAGCCTGAAGGATCAGTACGGCTTCACCCTGAGCTATTATGAGGACTCTCCCACCATGTACCAGGCCGTTATCGGCGGCCAGGCTGTGGCCTGCTTCGAGGACACCCCCATCATGCTCACCTCCATCAAGGAAAACAGCTATGACCTGAAGGTGGTAGAGGGCAGCGAGAACGACGGCGCCGACTACGGCGTGGCCATCTTCGATGAGGAGAACCGGGAGTTCCTGGACCTGTTCAACAAGGGCCTGGCCAACATCAAGGCCAACGGCACCTACGACAAGATCATCGCCAAGTATCTGGGCTGATCTCCCCCGATAAAAAGCAAAGCTGCACAGCGCAGCGTGCCGAACTTTTCGGCACGCTGCCTGGGTTTTTGAAACTTTAATAAGTTTCAAAAACCAGTGATTTTAATGGCGCAGGACATCCCTCCCGGGTTTCCCGCGCACACCCTTCCTTACCGGAATCTAAAATATACGGTATGAATGAAAGCCTCCGCTGTGCCGCCAAAGCGGCACAGCGGCTCTATAGGGAATAAATAGATCTGAGAAAAGGAAAAGCACATGACACATCTAATTGCTGATTACGGCAACATACTGCTCAAAGCAATGGGTCAAACGCTGTTGCTGGCGCTGTATGGCCTGTTTTTTGCCTGCATCATCGGCGTGGTCTTCGGTATACTGAGCGTGCTGAAAAACAAGGTCTGCAACGGCATCGCGTTTGTATTTGTGTATCTGATCCGAGGCATACCGATGATCGTGCTGGCCTACTTTGTGTACTTCGGCGTGCCGTTCTTTGTGAACAACTACACCTCCGGGAGCCTGATGCTCAGCTCCCTGCAGGCGGGCACTATCTGCCTGGCGCTGAACTGCGGCGCGTACATGTCGGAGATCATCCGGGCGGGCATCCAGTCGGTGGATGTGGGACAGATGGAGGCGGCACGCAGCCTGGGCCTGCCCTACTGGCGGGCCATGCACCGGGTGGTGATGCCCCAGGCCATCAAGACCATGATCCCCAGCATCATCAACCAGTTCATCATCACCCTGAAGGACACCTCTATCCTGTCCATCATCGGGTTCCCAGAGCTTATCAATGCGGCGAAGAATGTAAACGCCGTAGAGGGCAAGGTCTTTGAGATCTGGGCGATTGTGGGCGTGATGTATCTGATCGTTATCAGCATACTGTCCATCATTGCCAAGCGCTTGGAAAGGAGGCTCAATGCAGGCCGTGAACGAGGGTAACATTAAGATCCATGTTGAGGATCTGAAAAAGAGCTACCACAAGCTGCAGGTGTTGCGGGGCATTTCCACGGACATCTACGAGGGCGAGGTGGTGGTGATCATCGGGCCTTCGGGCAGCGGCAAGTCCACCTTTTTGCGGTGCCTGAACCACCTGGAGCAGATCGACAGCGGTAAGGTCATTGTGGACGATGTGGACATTTTTGACCGCAAGACCAATATTAACACCACCCGGGAAAAAATCGGCATGGTGTTTCAGCATTTCAACCTGTTCAACAACATGAATGTGCTGCGCAACCTGATGCTGGCCCCGGTGGACCTGAAAAAGGCCACCAAGGAGCAGGCACGGGCCAAGGCCATGGAGATGCTGGAGCGGGTGGGCCTGGCGGACAAGGCGGAGAATTTTCCCAGCCAGCTCTCCGGCGGACAGAAGCAGCGGGTGGCCATTGCCCGCGCCCTGTGCATGGAGCCGGACGTGATGCTTTTTGACGAGCCCACCAGCGCCCTGGACCCGGAAATGGTGGGCGAGGTGCTGCAGATCATGAAGGCCCTGGCCGCCGACGGCATGACCATGGTCATCGTGACCCACGAGATCGGCTTTGCCCGGGAGGTGGCCGACCGGGTGCTGTTTATCGACGAGGGCTGCATCGTGGAGGAAGGGACGCCGGAGGAGATCTTCAACCACCCCAAGACGCCCCGTGCCATTGACTTTTTGAACAAAGTGCTGTGATGCGTGTATGCGCCCCGGCCCGCGGATGCGAGCCGGGGCGGTTTTTTGTGGGAAGAGGAAAGATGGGGATGCGGGGATGGGGGACGGATTGCCACAGCCAGTGACTTCGGTCACTGATTCGCAATGACATGCTTTTTTACAAGGGGTGCGGTGCAGGTCCGGGCGGTGGGGTGATGGATTCTTCCGCGCTCCGACTCATAGTGAATAAATAAGTTCCTGCCCCGCACGAAATCCCTCCACCAACCTTCGGTTGGTCCCCCTCCCTTTAGGCAAGGGAGGCAACGGGTTTTTGGGGCGTGCGGGGGGCGGGCGACCGCGAGGGTCGCCCCTAAGAGCGGCGA
>CAKTZK010000099.1 GCA_934635515.1 uncultured Oscillospiraceae bacterium | reverse complement strand
CCATGTACGTCTGCTTCATGGCCTGCTACATGGAGCTGGCGGTCAGCCTCCCCAGTGCAGGCGGCGCGTCGGAATACGCCCGCCGCGCCATGGGCGGCTTTGCGGGATTCATAGCGGGCTTTTCCGTGCTGGTAGCCTACATCGTGGCCCCCTGCGCCGTGGCCATCACCACGGGACAGCTGCTGCACTATCTGCTCCCGGCCGTACCGCCTATGGCTGCAACGGTAGCGTTCTTCTGCCTGTTTGCGGCGCTCATAATGTACGCATTGGTCATCCTGTCAGATATGCTGCTGTACCGGCAAAAATCCCCACTGGACCGCCCTCTTCGCATCCCGCACCCGGCGGTGCCGGTCCTGGCGCTTATCCTGATCGCACTGCTGTTTATTTGCGTGCTGGCCACCAATCTTTCCGCCCTGAAGTGGGTAGTGCTGACCTATGCCGCCGCAGCCGCCTATTATGTTTGCTTTGCCAAAAACGCACACAGGTGAATATCTGAAAACACAAATAAAGGCGATGACATCCCCCGGGATGCCATCGCCTTTATCCTATACCCTCAGGCAGCCCATGGATCTACTTCTCCTCTGTCATGGGCGGGATGAAATTTTCTATAGCGCTGCGCAGCTTCGGATGGCGGATAACAAAGTGGATCGCCGGGGCCTTGCCCTTGGACACCATGGCCCACTGGCCCTCGCGCATAAGGATCTGCAGATTCCGGAAGGCGTGGGCGCCGGACTTTTTCACGCTGTAGCCTGGGTGCCCAGCGGCAAAGGCCTCCGTCTGCGCCAGATGGGCCAGGTACTCCCCGTAGGTATAGCCGATGTCCCTCTCGCAGAAGGCTCCGGACAGGTCCAATGCCGGGGGACAGGCATTGAATTCCTCCTCCGTCAGCAGCGGCACCTCATCGTCTATGGTGCTCTCCTCCAGCACCCGCTCCACCCGCAGCCGCTGCTGCTGCGCATGGCGGAATATGGTCTCCCGGATAGCCTCCGGCACTTGATTCCGCTCCAGGATCCCCTCCAGCAGCGCCCGATCCATAGTATACAGCGGCGGCGCAGACAGGATGCTCCGCCGACGGCCGGGCTTTTCCGCGTCCGCGCGCAGAAAGGCCGTCCACTCCTTCTCCCGGTCGCTGCGGTAGATGTCCATCAGCGGATAGGCGCTGTCCAGCAGCGCCCTGGCCCGGCGGGCGTAGTAGTCCACCTCACGCTTGTTCTTGGTCAGGTAATAGCGTCCCTCCGCGTGGTGTCCGGCAATGGCCTCCCCGGCGAGAGCCGCCGTGCCCGACACCTTCAGAAAGTGCAGGAATACATTGTTCTGCACATTTTTCAGATAGTACGGGGAAATTTGCCCCGTCATATACATGGGGATCCAGCTCTCCAAGCCCAGCATCATCTCCTCAAAGGAGCGGTCCAGATTGTGGATCTGGTGCAGATGCAGCCCCTTTTTCAGCATCATAGCCATGCCGAACATCCACTTTTTAGGAAAATCCGGGTCCTTGGCCATCTCCGTCATGGGCATGTCACTGTACATGATCACCGGCTCCATAGACCGGCTGAGCACCGTAGCCTTGAGAAAGTCCAGCTCGCTGTCCATCATCTCCCGCAGGCCGGTGCAGACCCGGCTGGTAGGCAGCTGAAAAGGCATGGAGGGCACCTTCAGCTGGTCGAAATGGATGGCCTTGATGTACTCGTTCAGGTCAAAGGCATCCAGCTTGTTTAAAAAGCCGGTGATGTCGCCGCCCGCCTCCTTAGGGGCCCGCTCCTGCATGAGCCAATCACGCAGCCGCGCATATCGGGCGGAGAGGTCCTCGATGTCCTCCGCCGCGCAGCCCATCAGCTCCGCCAGGGCGGCCAGCTCCGCCGGCGTCTGCACCTCCCGGGCCGCAAAGGAGGCCACAGCTCCGGCAAACTGCTGGGAGTCGGCCGGCCGGCGGGTGCCGTTGCGAATACGGAAGAGAGTCGAAACGTCGTAGCTGGTATGCCGGGACAGGCGATTGAGATTGATGTTCAGCGTAGAGAGCAGGGCGCAGAAATTCTGCCTCAGCTGCTCCCGGTCCGTTTCCGCAAAGTCGTCGCAGGCCAAAAAGCCCTCCCGCACCCGGACGGCGGTGATGCCCTCTATCCCCTTTTCCCGGGCCAGGCGCTCCAAGGCGCTGCACAGGCTGTCGAAGGCCGCCGTGCCCAGCTGGGGCACCTGTTTGCCGTTTTTGTAGCGGCTGAAGGTAGCGGGCGATATACCCGACCGGGCGCACAGTTCCTTTCCCGTGCAGGATATCTGCGCCATATACGAATTGAGAAGTTCACAGAATTTCATTTTAGGCCTCCCCTACTGCGTTTTTTACAGTATACATCATTTTCTTCCATAAATCTGCAAATAATCAGCTAAAAATCCGCGTTATTTCATATTTGGCAATGGACTCTTTTGAAATCCTCCTTTTCTCCTGCGCATCCCATGCTATAATCGCTGTAAACAGCCTCCCGGCCGCAGTGCCGGAGGAAATATACGGGAAGGATCAGCTTACACAAAAAGGAGGAAACAAGGCATGAAAAGAAGATTTGGGATCGCAAAGGCCCTGGCCCTGCTGCTGGCGCTGTGCATGGCACTGTCGCTGATGTGCGTCACGGCATTTGCGGAGAATCAAACCGTCGTTAAAAGCGAGGCGGAACTGAACGCGGCACTTGAAAATGCGGACTGCGCGGAGATCAAGTTAGGCGGGAACATTGAAACCGCTTCGGAACTTCGAGTGAACCGCACCGTGACGCTGGATCTGAACGGATATACACTGCGCTGCAATTCGACGACGGACGACAGCATTATTTGGGTGCGCAGCAGCGGAAATCTGACGGTGAAAGACAGCGGCACCGGCGGTAAGATCGACGGGCAGAACAGAATCTGCGGAATGGATGTCCGGGGCGGTACGCTGACCCTGGAGAGTGGCAGCATCGTGAACTGCACGGATGCCACCGGCGATGGCGGTGCCGTGGATATTGCCAACACCGGTGTATCGGAAACGCCGATTAAGTATGGTAAGTTCATTATGAACGGCGGCTCCATCCTGGACTGCAAGGCCGGCGATGACGGCGGCGCAGTGGACATTGGCAGCGGCTGCACTTTCATTATGAACGGCGGCTCCATCGCCAGTTGCAGAGCTGATGATGACGGCGGCGCGGTGTTTATTAAGCAGCGCGGCACCTTTGAGCTGACCGGCGGTGTTATTCAGAATTGCTCTGCCGGTACCAACGGCGGCGCAGTGAATATTTACGCGGATGGCCGCTTCACCATGACCGGCGGCACGATAAAAAGCTGCAAGGTAGACCTGGGCGGACTTGGCATGGCGGTGTACGGCAGCAACGATGAGGCCGTGGTCACCATAACCGGCGGTGCCTTTGAAAACTGCGGCGCATATCCTTATTCCTTTGATGAATTTACCGTGACCTTTGATTCCGACGGCGGCAGCGTCATACCCCAGCAGAAGCTGCGGAATGCTCCCGCCGTCAAGCCCGCCGACCCGAAGAAGTCCGGCTATGATTTTGCCGGTTGGTATCTGGAGGATACGCAGTATACCTTTGACACCAATGTCACCAAGGATATTACCCTGAAAGCCCATTGGACACCCACATCCACAACGACCGTCATTGATGTGGTGGAGATCAACGGTGTCACCGTCAGCTTCAAGGACGGGGATAAACCGGTGTTCACCGGTAAGGTGCCTGATGGCGCAGACTACGCTTTCCGCTGCGAGTGGTGGGAGCTGGACAGCAAGACCGGCGCGATGTCTACGGACTTCGGGAATTTCTATGAAAACAAAATCACCGCTTTTGAAGCCGGGAAGACCTATCATTATGGCGTGTATGTGACGACTTACGGCGATGTCGGAAATATCCGTTATATATTCGGACCCGACACCAAGCTGAAGATCAACGGCAAATTAGTGGATTATAAGCGCTACGAAGGCGATCCTAGCGATGGTTCCGACGGCACTATGTGGGTCCTCACCGACTTGACGATGACACCTGAGGCAGGTGCTGTTACTCCTTCTGATAAGTACACCGTTACCTACACCGACGGCGTAGAAGGCGAAGAGATCTTCAAGGATCAGACTTACACGGTAGAGTCCGGCAAGGCTACCCCTGCATTCAACGGCACACCAACCCGTAAGGGATATACCTTTGCCGGCTGGAAGCCTGAGGTTGCGGCTAAAGTGACAGGCAACGCAACCTATGAGGCGGCCTGGAAG
>CAKTZK010000098.1 GCA_934635515.1 uncultured Oscillospiraceae bacterium | reverse complement strand
CCAAGGACTTTTACATGGGCAGGACATTGGACTATGAGTTCTCCTACGGGGAGGAGATCACCGTAATGCCCAGGAATTATCCCCTGACCTTCCGCCACGGCGGCAGCCTGCCAAGCCACTATGCCATGATCGGCATGGCCTTTGTGTCGGAGGGCTATCCCCTCTATTACGACGCCGTCAACGAAAAGGGCCTGGGCATGGCGGGGCTGAATTTCGTGGGCAACGCCGTGTACGCCGACGGGGCCTCTGCCGGGGCCGGAGCGACACTTGTGGCCCAGTATGAATTTATCCCCTGGATCCTCAGCCAGTGCGCCTCCGTCCGGGAGGCCCGGGCAAAGCTGGCGGGCCTGCAGCTGACGGCGGAGCCCTTCAGCCCGCAGCTGCCTGCGGCCCAGCTGCACTGGATGATCGCGGACCGGGACGCGTGCATCGTGGTGGAGTCCATGGCCGACGGCCTGCATGTGTATGACGATCCCGTAGGCGTGCTCACCAATAACCCGCCCTTCCCCATGCAGCTCTTCGCTCTGAACAACTATCCGGGCCTGTCCTGCCGGCAGCCGGAGGGGACCTTTGCCTCGGCCCTGCCGCTGGAGCTGTATAGCCGGGGTATGGGCGGCCTGGGCCTTCCCGGGGACCTGTCCAGCCAGTCCCGCTTTGTAAAGGCGGCCTTTACCCGTCTCAGCTCCCTGTCCGGAGAGGGGGAGCGGGAGAGCGTCAGCCAGTTTTTCCACATTCTGGGTTCGGTGGAGCAGCAGCGGGGCTGCTGCCAGGTGGCGCCGGGCAAGTACGAGATGACCATCTACACCTCCTGCTGCAATGCCGACCGGGGGATCTACTATTACACCACCTATGACAACCACCAGATCACAGCCGTGGATATGCACCGCTGCGACCTGGAGGCCCAGCAGCTGATGCGCTATCCGCTCCTTACCCAGGGCGAGATCCGCTGGCAGGATCGGTGACCCTCTTCGGCGGCGCCGCTCTTTCTGTGATTTCCCCCAAAAATAGAGAGAAAACGAAAATTATCCGTAGACTTTTGGCCGCATCCATAGTATAATAACATGAAATTTTCGACATATATACTACCGGAGATTCCTTATGCAAAAGAAGTGTTTAAAAAGAGCGGCGCGGGCCGGGCGGATGCTGGCACTGCTGTGCGCTGTATGTGTGTTGGGCGGCCTGCTCACCGGGTGCGCGAAAGCGGCATCCGGCCGCTCGGCGGTGTCGGCGGGAGACCTGCCGGTGATCACCGTGGGCTGCGACGACTACCCGCCCTTCAGCTATGTGGATGTGGACGGCAATATGACGGGCATCGATGTGGAGCTGGCCCGGGAGGCCTTTGGCCGCATGGGCTATCAGGCGCAGTTCGTCATCATCAACTGGGAGGAGAAGAAGGACCTGCTTCGCAGCGGGCAGATCGACTGCGTGTGGAGCAGCTTCACCATAGACGGCCGGGAGGATCAGTTTAACTGGGCCGGTCCCTATATGGAGAGCCACCAGGTGGTGGCGGTCCGGCCGGACAGCGACATCTATACCCTTGCAGATCTGGAGGATAAGGTGGTGGCCGTGCAGTCCACCACAAAGCCCGAGGACATTTTCCGCAGCCACGACGGCACGGTGCCCCCGCTGCACAGGGTGATCTCCGTGCAGAGGCGGGATCTGATCTATGTCCTGCTGAGCAAGGGCTATGTGGATGCCATTGCCGCCCATGACACGGCCATTCAGAAGTTCATGGAGGGGTCCGGCCTGACCTTCCGCATCCTGGACGAGCCTCTGCAGACCGTGGGCCTGGGCGTGGCCTTTGATAAGGAGGATACCCGGGGCCTGCACACGCAGCTGAACGCCGTTCTGGCCGATATGCGCGCCGACGGCACGGTGGCCCGGATCATCGGCACTTACCTGTCGGACGTGCAGCGGTATTTGGGAGGCGTCGGGAATGGAGAGTAAAAAGAAGACCTTTCGGTGGAAGCGGTTTCTCCTGCTGGAGATATTGGTGGGCCTTCTGCTGCTCCTGGCAGCCACCTTTATTGCCGCCAGAGCGGACATGGCCTCGGCGGAGAGACAGCTGCTCACCGCCGTGGAGTATATCAAGGAGCAGTGCAACAGCAGCCAGCTGCGGGACCTGGGCTCGGAGTCCAAAAGCCTTATTCGTGTCACGGAGAGCGTGGAATCGGTCCGCTGGCGGCTGCAGTACGATGCCCGGGGCGCGTCGGCGCTGCCGGAGTACGCACAGGATACATATCTGGACGGGCTGATCCTGCTGGCCCCGGACGGGACCGTGGCAGCCCAGACCAGCCGCATTGAGCTCACCCCGGAGGACCTGCTGGCCCTGGTGGATACAAGCGCCCTGCTGGATGTGATGGACTTTCCGGAGAAGGTCTATGCAGCCCGGGAGGAGCTTCCCGATGAGGCCCATGTGGACCTGGTCGCGGTGAACCGGACCGATGCCGGGGGCGTGATCGTGGGCTTTTACTACACGACCTCGGAGTTTGCCAATACCTTTAATAATTCCGTCCGCACCCTGGTGTCCGGCTACGAGCCGGAGCATGACTGCACCATCGTGATCAGCAGCGGCCGGGAGATCGTCGCCTCCAATGACGAGACCCTGGTGGGGGCCGATACCGGGGAAATGCCCATCCTCACAAAGATCATGGAGCAAAACGGCGGCAAAAAGCTGGTGCACGCCAGCAATAATAACTCTGCCATCAGCCACAATTTCGGCCTGATGGATAAGAGCCAGAGCTACTATATCTTCGCTTACATGACGGAGCGGGAGGTGTTCAGCACCGCGCCGAAAAATATGCTCTATACGCTGCTGATCTATCTGCTGGTGGCCTTCACGGTGCACATGCTGTGGTGGCGCACGGAGCAGGTCTATCAGAAAAAGCAGCTGGCCGACCAGCAGCGCTATACCACCGCCCTGGAGTTGAAAAATGAGCAGCTGCGGGAGGCTGTCCTCCAGGCGGAGAAGGCAAACGCCGCCAAGACCAGGTTCCTCTCCAGCATGAGCCACGATATCCGCACGCCCCTCAACGGAATCATCGGCCTGCTGAAGATCGACCAGGCCCATTTCGACGACATGGCCCTGGTGCGCAAAAACCACGAGAAGATGGAGGTGGCCGCCAACCATCTGCTGGACCTGATCAATGACATTCTGCAGATGAGAAAGCTGGAGGACGGCGCGGTACACCTGACCCGGGAGGCCCTGAGCCTGCCGCATCTGACCCAGGAGATCGTCACCATTGTGGGCCAGAGAGCCGCGGATGAGGGCATCACCCTGGAGTTTGACCGGGAGAAGCCTTCGCTGCCGTATCCCTGTGTCTACGGCAGCCCCCTGCATCTGCGCCAGGTGTTTCTGAATATTTATACCAACTGCATCAAGTATAATAAGCCCCAGGGCAAGATCACCAGCAGCGTCCGCTGCCTGGGCCTGGAGGGCGACGTGGTGACCTACTGCTGGACCATCACCGACACCGGTATCGGCATGAGCCGGGAGTTCCTGCAGCATATTTTCGAGCCCTTTACCCAGGAGCGGTCCGATGCCCGCAGTGTCTACCAGGGCACCGGCCTGGGCATGACCATCACCAAAAATCTTGTGGAGCAGATGGGCGGCACCATCCGCATTACCAGCGTGGAGGGCCAGGGATCCACCTTTGTGGTCACGCTTCCCTTTACCCTGGCGGAGCAGCCTGCCCGCCTGCCGGAAAACCGCCCGGCCCGGCAGGCCAGCATCCGGGGCCTGCACCTGCTGCTGGCGGAGGATAACGAGCTTAACGCCGAGATCGCCCGCATGCTCCTGGAGGACCAGGGCGCCCGTGTTACGGAGGTCCATGACGGCCGCCAGGCGGTGGATCTGTTTGAAAGTCAGCCGCCCGGCACCTTTGACGCCATCCTCATGGACGTGATGATGCCCGTGATGGACGGCCTTACGGCCACCCGGACCATCCGGGGAATGGACCGTCCCGATGCCGGGACCATCCCCATCCTGGCCATGACGGCTAACGCCTTTGCCGAGGACGCGGAGAGGTGCGTGGCCGCCGGGATGAACGCCCACCTGGCCAAGCCCCTGGAGATGCAGAAGGTGACATCTACCATTGCCGCCTACTGCCATACCGGTCCGTCGGACCCGGAGGAGCCGGACAAGGCCTGACCGGTCGGCCGGCCCCCAAAAGAGATACAAAAAAGCCAACAGGCAGACGCGCGAGCGTCTGCCTGTTGGCTTTTAAGAGAGAGAAAAGATGAAAAACGAAGCTTTCGTCAGC
>CAKTZK010000097.1 GCA_934635515.1 uncultured Oscillospiraceae bacterium | reverse complement strand
CATCGTGGCCGCCATGACCAGCTCCCATTTCTGCACCGCCGAGCGCCAGTACCGTATGCCCGTGCTCTACGGCAACCAGCGCACCCCCACCGCCCAATGGACGGCCACGGCCTCCGGCTGCTGCCTCCTCTCCCGCCAGGGGGACGGGCCCTATATCACCCATGTCACCTGCGGGCGCATCATCGACCTGGGCATCAAGGATGTGAACAACATGGGTGCGGCCATGGCCCCGGCGGCCTACGATACCCTCTCGGCCCTGCTGCGGGAGACCCACACCGTCCCCGGGGACTACGACCTCATCGTCACCGGCGACCTGGGGGAGCTGGGACACGGCATCGTGTGCGACTTTTTCCGGGAGGACGGCGTGGACCTGGGGGACCGCTACACCGACTGCGGCCTGCTGCTCTACGACCGGGAGGGGCAGGATATGCACGCCGGAGGCTCCGGGTGCGGGTGCTCGGCGGCGGTGCTCAACGGGTATATCCTGGGCGGCCTCCGGGCCGGGCGGTGGAAAAAGGTCCTCTTTGCCCCCACCGGGGCCCTGCTCTCGCCTACCTCGTCTTTCCAGGGGGAGAGCATCCCCGGTATATGCCACGCGGTGGTCATTTCAGCGGAAAAGGAGAATTGATATGCAGTATCTTCAGGCTTTTCTGTGCGGCGGCGTCCTCTGCGCCGTCGGCCAGCTTCTCATCGACAAGACCCAGCTGACCCCTGCCCGGATCCTCACGGGCTATGTGGTGGCCGGGGTGCTGTTCCAGGCCGTGGGAGTCTATCAATATGTGGTGGACTGGGGCGCTGCCGGGGCTACCGTTCCCCTGACGGGCTTTGGCTATTCCCTGGCCAAGGGCGTGGAAAAGGCCGTGGCGGAGCGGGGGCTTCTGGGGGCCCTTACCGGTGGCCTCACCGCCACCTCCGGAGGCATCGCGGCGGCGGTGGTTTTCGGCGTGCTTATGGCAATTTTGTTCAAACCGAAAGATAAACGTTGACAAATACCCCTTGGGGGTATATAATGACTGCTGTAATAAAAAAATACCCCCAGGAGGTATATGAAAATGGAATGTTGCTGCTGCCATCAGAAAACCAAGCACCGCTCCCCGGAGGAGCAGAAGAGCCTTGTAAACCGCCTCAGCCGTATCGAGGGCCAGGTCCGGGGCTTGCGGGACATGCTGCAAAAGGACGCCTACTGCACGGATATTCTGGTGCAGGTCTCGGCGGTGAATGCGGCGCTGAACAGCTTCAGCAAGGAGCTGCTGGCTACCCACATCCGCACCTGCGTGGCCGACGGCATCCGCCGGGGGGACGACGAGGTCATCGACGAACTGGTGACCACGCTGCAAAAGCTCATGAAGTAAGGGAGGGTGCGTTTTATGACGAAGCAATTTGCCGTCACGGGCATGACCTGCGCCGCCTGCTCGGCCCATGTGGAGCGGGCGGTGTCGCAGCTGCCGGGGGTGCAGTCGGCGGCGGTGAACCTGATGCTGGGGCGGCTGAACGCCAGCTACGACGAGAGCCAGGTGTCCTCCCAGGAGATCATCGACGCGGTGATCCGGGCCGGGTACGGCGCCCGGGAGGCGGACGCAAACGACCTGGCCCTGGACAAGCAGCAGGATGAGGTGGTCCGGCGGATGGGGTGGCGGCTTTTGTGGTCCGCCGTGTGCCTGGTGCCACTGTTTTACATCAGCATGGGGCATATGATGGGCCTGCCGGTACCGGGTATCTTCCACGAAAACCACCTGGCCATGGCCATAACGGAGCTTATACTGCTGCTGCCCATCCTTATTTTAAACCGGGCCTACTTCACCGTGGGCTTTTCCCGGCTTTTCCAGGGCAGCCCCAACATGGACTCGCTGGTGGCCCTGGGCGCGGCGGCGGGCCTGGTATACTCGCTCATTGAGATGGGCCTGCTCATCGCGGGACGAATTGAGGGGATGCCGGACCTGTATTTCGAGTCGGCGGGCATGATCCTCACCCTGGTCACCGTGGGCAAGTATCTGGAGCAGCGCTCCCGGAAAAAGACCACTGGGGCCATCTCCGCCCTGTTGCGCCTGGCGCCGGACAGCGCCGTGGTGCGGCGGGACGGCCAGGAGGTCACGGTCCCGGCGGAGGAGATCGTAGCTGGGGACACTGTCATCGTCCGCCAGGGGGGCAAGATCCCCGTGGACGGTGTGGTGACCGCCGGTGCTGCCACCGTGGATGAATCCGCCCTCACCGGGGAGAGCCTGCCGGTGGAGAAAGGGGAGGGGGTCGCCGTATCCTCGGCCACGGTGGTGCTGTCGGGCTATTTGGAGCTGGAGGCCCGCCGGGTGGGCAGCGACACCACGCTGTCGCAGATCGTCCGCCTCATGGAGGAGGCCGCCTCCTCCAAGGCGCCTATCTCCCGGCTGGCGGACCGCATCAGCGCGGTGTTCGTGCCGGTGGTCATCGGCATCGCTTTGGTTTCGGCGCTGCTGTGGCACTTCGCGGGCGGCCAGGGCATCCGCTTCTGCCTGTCCATCGGCATCGCGGTGCTGGTGATCTCCTGTCCCTGCGCTTTGGGCCTGGCAACCCCCGTTGCCATTATGGTTGGCACGGGCAAGGCCGCCCAGAGCGGCATTCTGATTAAGTCGGCCGAGAGTCTGGAGCTTCTGGGCAAGACCCAGACCGTGGTGCTGGATAAAACCGGCACCGTCACCGAGGGGAAACCTCGGGTTACGGACATTGTCTGCACCGGCTCCACGGAAACGGAACTTTTGCAGGTGGCAGCCTCAGTGGAAAAGCCCTCGGAGCACCCCCTGTCGGTAGCCATCGGCCAGGCGGCCCGGGAGCGGGAGCTGAAGCTCTTCCCGGTGACGGACTTCACCTCCGTCCCCGGCGGCGGTGTCCACGCAGTGCTGGACGGCGCTACGATCCACGCCGGCAACCTGGACTACATGACCCGCTGTGGGGTGGACACCCAGGCGGTTTCCGGCACGGCCCGAACCTTGGCGGAGCAGGGGAAAACAGCCCTGTATTTCGCCCGGGAGAATCATTTGCTGGGTCTCATTGCCGTGGCGGATGTGGTGAAGCCTGACAGCACCGCCGCCATTGCAGCCCTCCGGTCTGCGGGCCGGGAGGTGGTGCTGCTGACGGGCGACAATGAGACCACCGCCCAGGCCATCGCCCGGCAGGTGGGCGTGGAGCGGGTCCTGGCCCAGGTGCTGCCCACGGATAAGGCCGCCTGCGTGGAAAAGCTCCAAAGTGAAGGCCGCTGCACCGTCATGGTGGGCGACGGCATCAACGACGCCCCGGCCCTGGCCCGGGCAGATGTGGGCCTGGCCATCGGCGCGGGCACGGACATCGCCATCGAGTCGGCGGATGTGGTGCTTATGCGCAGCTCCCTGTGGGATATTGTCACCGCCACGGAGCTGTCCCACGCGGTGATCCGGAATATCCGGCAGAATCTGTTCTGGGCGTTTATTTATAACGCCATCGGTATCCCCGTGGCCGCGGGCGTGCTGTACCCGGCCCTGGGCATCACCCTCAACCCCATGATCGCCGCCGCCGCCATGAGCCTCAGCTCTGTGTGCGTGGTGACCAATGCTTTGCGCCTGCGGCTGTGGAGGGGGCCCGTCTGCCCGGTAACAGAGGAAAAAGCAGCAGAAGAAAATAGTACTATGCATCAGGAGGAAAACGGTATGAACAGAACTTTGACTGTTGAGGGCATGATGTGTGCCCACTGTGTGGCCCATGTGGAGAGCGCCCTGAACGCCCTGCCCGGTGTCACCGCCCATGTGGATCTGGAGAAGAAGACCGCCGCCGTCACAGCCGGGGCGGAGGTCACCGACGATATGCTCCGCAAAGCCGTAGCGGACGCGGGCTATAAGGTAACAGAGATCCGCTAAGGCCCCGTAAAACCAGAAAAAAGCCGCCCCGGCACGTTTCTTTTAAGGAAATGTGCCGGGGCGGCTCTGTATTTGCCTGTGTCCCGGGGGAAAATCAGCTGACCTTTTCGATATAGCCGCTGATGGGCTGGGCGTACATGTTGTCGTCGGTGACGGGCTCATAGCGCTTGCCATCGTAGACATCGGTGAAGCCGTTGGTGGCCTTGTAAATTTCGCCGGTCTCGGTGTCGTAGACCCGCTCGTAGCCCAGGGTGGCGTCGCTCTGCTTCTGGCTCATAATGTCCTGGCTGCGATTGCGGCTCTCCCAGGAGGCCATGAAGCCGTCCATGGTGGCATTGAAATTCTGGCTGATCTGGTTGGCCAGGGCCACCTTTTCGTTGCTGGCCTGGTTGGTGGCGGAGACGAAAGTGTCGGAATATTGCAGGGTCTTCATGCAGTCGGCCAGGACGCTCTCCCACTCAATGAAGCTGTCCTTAGCGGCGGTGATGGCCATAATGTTATAGGCCATGTAATAGCCGCCGTCAACGGTCTGGAGCTGGTAGCCGATGAGGTTGCCG
>CAKTZK010000096.1 GCA_934635515.1 uncultured Oscillospiraceae bacterium | reverse complement strand
GCTTTGCCGTGACAGCTCCCCTTATTAAGGGGAGCCTTTGGATGTGGATTGCCACAACCAGTTTGAGAACTGGTTTCGCAATGACAGGGCTTAGGGTGGTCAGCGGATTTGGCCGGTGCCGCGGATGATGTATTTATAGGTGCTCAGCTCGTCCAGACCCATGGGGCCCCGGGCGTGGAGCTTTTGGGTGGAGATGCCCATTTCGCAGCCCAGACCGAATTCGCCGCCGTCGGTGAAGCGGGTGGAGACATTGACATAAACGGCGGCACTGTCTGTTTCCTCCTCAAAGCGCCGGGCATTTTCGGGGTTTTCCGTGACGATGGCCTCGCTGTGGCCAGTGGAGTGCTGCAAAATATGGGCGATGGCGGCGTCTACACTGTCCACCACAGCCACGGCCAGGATATAATCCAAAAACTCCGTGTCAAAATCCCGTTCGGAGGCGGGGGTGCCGGGGATGATCCGGGCCGCCGCCGGGTCCAGGCGCAGCTCCACGGGGATCTGCCCCGCCGCCCGGCGGTCATCCACCAGGGCTTTTTTCAGCATGGGCAGGAATTTTTCCGCCACGGCCCTATGGACCAGGCAGACCTCCTCGGCGTTACAGACGGAGGGACGGCTGGTTTTGGCGTTGATGATGATTTTTACGGCTTTTTCCAGGTTGGCAAATTCATCCACATAGACATGGCAGATGCCGGTGCCGGTCTCGATGCAGGGGACGGTGGCGTTTTCCACACAGGCCCGGATGAGGCCCGCGCCGCCCCGGGGAATGAGCAGGTCCACCAAACCCTTGGCCTGCATCAGCTGACGGGCGCTGTCGTGGCTGGTGTCCTCCAAAATATTGAGAATATCGGGATTTCCGCCTGCGGCGGCGATGCCCTCCTTCAGGGCGGCGGTGATAGCCCGGGCGCTGCCGATGGCCTCCCGGCCGCTGCGCAGGACGCAGACATTGCCGCTCTTAATGGCCAGGGCCGCGGCGTCGGAGGTGACATTGGGGCGGCTCTCGTAGATGATGGCCACCAGGCCCAGGGGCACCTGCTTTTTATAAATGGTCATGCCATTGGGGCGCTTGATTTCGCTGAGGATGCGGCCCGTGTGGTCCGGGAGAGCGGCCACGGCGCACAGGCCCTCGGCCATGGCGGCGATGCGGCCCTCGTCCAGGCGCAGGCGGTCCAGCATCACATCGGAAATTTTGCCCCGGGCGGCTTCCACATCCCGGGCATTGATGTGGAGAATATCGCTTGCGTGCTGCCGCAGGCTCTGGGCCATGGACAGGAGCAGGCAGCTCTTGTCCTCCGCCGTCAGGGTGTGCAGGTCCGTCCGGGCGGCGCGGGTGCGGCGGATGATATCCATAGTCGTCATGGCGTTAGTCCTTCTTTCTTAAAAATCTGGTGCCCACGGCCTTACCCTGGGCGATGTCGTAGAGCAGCTCGGGCTTATCGCCGTTGGCAATGACCATCTCGCAGCCGGCCTCGGTGGCGATGACGGCGGCGTTGAGCTTGGTGACCATGCCGCCGGAACCCAGGGCGGAGCCGGTGCCCCCGGCCAGGGCGTAAATGTGATCGTCCACATTTTCCACGGTGGGAATGATGCGGGCATCGGGATTTTGGTGGGGGTCGCTGTCGTAGAGACCGTCAATATCCGACAGCAGCACCAGCAGGTCTGCGCCGATGGCGGCGGCCACGATGGCGGAAAGAGTGTCATTTTCACCGATGGTGTTCTCCACGCCGATCTCATCCGTGGCCACGGCATCGTTTTCATTGATGACCGGCAGGGCGCCCAGCTCCAGCAGACGGGTGAGGGTGTTGCGCACATTGTGGCTGCGCTGCCCGTTTTTGATGTCCTCTCCGGTGAGCAGGAGCTGGGCCACGGTGTGATTGTATTCACCGAAGAGCTTGTCGTAGGTGTAGATCAGCTCGCACTGGCCCACAGCGGCGGCGGCCTGCTTGCCGGGCATATCCGCCGGGCGGCCGGGGAGATTCAGCTTGCCCACGCCCATGCCGATGGCGCCGGAGGAGACGAGAATGATCTCGTGGCCGGCGTTTTTCAGGTCGCTGAGCACCTTGCACAGCTTCTCTATGCGCTGGATGTTCAAGCGGCCCGTGGCGTGGGTCAGGGTGGATGTGCCAACTTTTACGGTGATCCTCATGGCGTAAAACCTCTTTCCGGTGGGGTAAATATATGGGATATTATACGGTGTCTTTCTCCGAAAAGCAAGGACCCACCGGGGGCGGAACGGGGAGATATTTGGAAATTTTTGAGAAAAATCCAGATCTTGTACGATTATTTTACGGAATATATAAGGTCCGCCGGGAACAGAAAAATGCGTCACATTCTCCTATAATTGCCGCTCATTTTTTCGCGCCGCCGAGACAAAGTAAACCTTGTCGTCGACGACAAGAAAAATGAAAAAGTGAGGGGTGGCTGCATGTATGAAGCGAGAGGCAAATCCCTTTGGAGCCGGGTGGCGGCCCTGTGTGCGGCGGCCATTTTGGCGCTTACAGCCTGCGTGGAGGGCGCTTACGCCCAGGAGAAAACCGTGATCCCCCTGGGCCAGGCGGTGGGCATCAAGCTCTTTGCCGACGGGGTGCTGGTGGTGGACGTATCGGACCTGGAGGGCGTCGGGAAGAGCCCGGCCCGGAAGTGCGGCATCAAGGAGGGCGACCTGCTGCTGACCTTTAATGAGCAAAAGATCGAATCCACGGAGCATTTGCAGGAGCTGCTCCGGGAAAACGGCGACAAGACGGCGCAGATGACCCTGCAGCGGGGCCAGGAGCTGAAAACCGTGGAGATAACCCCCGTGTGCGGCAGCGACGGGGCCGTGCGCCTGGGGGCGTGGATACGGGACAGCATGGCCGGTATCGGCACCATGACCTATTATGATCCCGAGAGCGGCGACTTCGGCGCCCTGGGCCACGGCATTACCGATGTGGACACGGCCCAGCTGATGAGCCTGGGCTCCGGCTCCATTATGGAGACCACCGTGAAGGCGGTGAAAAAGGGCGAAAAGGGCGAGCCGGGTGAGCTGAAGGGGGACTTTTCCGTGCAGCGGGATGTGGGCACGGTGACGGTGAACAGCGACGGCGGCATCTTCGGCACCGTGTCTGACAGCAGCTTTCCCGCCGGCGGGGAGGCGGTGCCTGTGGCCAGCGCCGGGGAGGTGGAGACCGGCGGCGCGGTGATCCGGTCCACGATCTCCGGCTCGGAGATACGGGAGTACCAGGTGGAGATCGTAAAGGTGTACCACGATGCGGACTCCACCCGGAACCTGCTGCTGCGCATCACTGACCCGGAGCTGCTGCAAACCACCGGCGGCATCGTACAGGGTATGAGCGGCAGTCCCATTCTGCAAAACGGCAAGCTGGTGGGCGCGGTGACCCACGTGATGATCAACGACCCTACCCAGGGCTACGGCATTTTTGCCGAGAACATGCTGTCCCGGGCGGGATAAGGAGGAAATGGCCATGCGATCGGTATTGATACGGGACACCACCCGTCGGGAGCGGGAGGAGATCGTCCGCCGGGGCCTGGCCGCCTGCGGCGGCAGCTGCGAGGGCTGCAGCGGCTGCGATAACTTAGGCGGCGGACGGGTGGAGACCTTCTACCAGCCGTATATCGACGGCGAGAAGGAGCTGGCGGAGCTGAATGCCGCGTACCGGCGGGGATTGGTTAGGTAAAAGAGAAGGAAAGCCCCGGCGCCGGCCATCAGGGCCGGCGCCGGGGTATAAGTTTGCCGAAAACGGTCCGTAATAATGCACATTGACAGACGGGGACGGCGGGAGTACAATGTACCGAGTCAAATGAAAGGAGCAGGCAGATATGATCGAAGGAGTAGAGAAAAAATTTAAAAAGGGTCAGGTGATCCTGAAGGAAAAGAGCTTTGAGCTGGCGATCTACGACGTGATGCTGGGCCGGGTGGGCGTGTATATAAATTACGGCACCCCGGCGGAGCGCCTGGTGGTGGAGATCGAGGCGGGAGATTTTCTCAATGTTATCAGCTTTCTGGAGACCCGGCCCCGGAACACCACGGCGGTGGCCCTGGAGCCTACGGTGGTCAAGATCATCAACCACGACAACTTCAGCACCTTCTTCCAGGAGAACCCGGCTAAGATCATGAGCCTGCTGGAACACATGTCGGCCCGGATGCGCGCACTGCAGAAGGCCTATGTGGAGGCCTGCAAGGCCCTGGATAAGTACGCCGACACCGACAAGCTGAAGGCGGAGAACCACGAGTGGTACGCCGAGCACAGCCATACATATCAGTTCTGGGCGGATATGTTCTTCGGCGGCGACACACATCATAAATAAACGCGAAAAAGTGCCCTCGCCTGAGGGGCGGGAGCACTTTTTGCATGGGAGAATTGCGGGGGGGCGTACAGGATCGACATGAACCACTCCACGGTCTTGGGATCGTAATGGGAGAAGAACAGGCTCTCGCCGCCGTCCAGCTTCTCGACTGCCGCTATTTCTTCCGCAGTCAGGCTGAAAT
>CAKTZK010000095.1 GCA_934635515.1 uncultured Oscillospiraceae bacterium | reverse complement strand
ATGCCTCCCATCATCAAAAAAAGCCCTGATAGATCAAGGCTTTGCGGATAAGAAGAACTCCGTTTTTCGAAAAAAATGTTCGAAAAACGGAGTTCATTCATTTGGTACGCCCGACTGGATTCGAACCAGCGGCCTTTAGAGTCGGAGTCTAACGCTCTATCCAACTGAGCTACGGGCGCATATAGATTTTCAACACGCATATTATAGCAACTTGCGGCGGCTTTGTAAAGAGTTATTTCTCGCTAAAATTAAAAATGTTTGTTTTCTTCAGGTTTTTACTCTGGATTTAACATGGAATTAACCTTCCTGCGGTTTCGGATTTAAGATTGGGTGGGTAGGATGAAAAAGGTTAATATACAGGTAAACAATATATAAAAAAGAGGAGAGAAAGCAATGACATTTTTTGATGTGCTTACGCTTATCGGCGGACTGAGTCTGTTTCTGTTCGGCATGAACCTGATGGGCGACGCCCTGGAAAAGCGGGCGGGCAGCGGGCTGAAGGCCCTGCTGGGAAAGCTTACGGGTAGCAAGCTGGGTGGATTTTTGACCGGCATGGGCATCACGGCGGTGATCCAGTCGTCGTCTGCCACCACGGTGATGGTGGTGGGCTTCGTAAACTCCGGCCTCATGACCCTGCGCCAGGCCATTCATGTGATCATGGGCGCCAATGTGGGCACCACCGTCACGGCCTGGATCCTGAGTCTCACGGGCATCCAGAGCGACAATTTCCTTATGATGCTGCTCAAGCCCAGCTCCTTTACGCCGGTCATGGCCCTGGTAGGCGTGGTGCTTTACATGATGGGCAAGGACGGGAAAAAGAAGGACACAGGCTTGATTCTGCTAGGCTTTGCTACGCTGATGTTCGGCATGGACACCATGAGCGGCGCGGTGGCGGGCCTGAAGGACATGGAGGGCTTCCGGGAGCTGCTGCTGGTGTTCACCAACCCCATCCTGGGCGTGGTGGCCGGCGCGGTGCTGACGGCTATTATCCAGTCCTCCTCGGCATCGGTGGGTATTCTGCAGGCGGTGTCGTCTACGGGACAGATCACCTTCGGCGCGGCCATCCCCATTATCATGGGACAGAACATCGGCACCTGTGTCACGGCCATGCTCTCCTCCATCGGCACCAACCGCAATGCCCGCCGGGCGGCGGTGGTGCACCTGAGCTTTAATATCATCGGCACAGCTGTGTGGCTGACAGTGTTTGAAGTGGTGCGGGCGCTGGTGAATATTCCCATGCTGGACGGAAACATCGACCAGGTGGGCATTGCCATCGTTCACTCGGTGTTCAACATTCTCTGCACGGTGCTGCTGCTGCCCATGACGGGGCTGCTGGAAAAGCTGGCCTGCCGCATTATCCCGGACAGAGGGGAAAATGACAGCGTACCGGAGCTGGATGAGCGGCTCATGGCTACCCCGGCGGTGGCTATGGAGCGGTGCTATGAGGTGACCGTAAATATGGGGCACCTTGCCGTGAAGGCCACGCGCAACGCCCTGCGGGAGCTGGACAGTCACGACGAGAAACGGGCCGAGAGCATCCGGGAGGATGAGCAGGTGGCCGACCGGTATGAGGACGAGCTGGGCACCTATCTGGTGAAGCTCTCCGGCTGCTCACTAAGCGACCAGGACCGGGTGGAAGCGGCAGAGCTGCTGCACATGATAGGCGACTTCGAGCGCATCAGCGACCACGCGGTGAACGTGTTGGAGTCCACGGAGGAGCTGCGGGGGAAGGGGATCACCTTCACGGAGGCCGCTATGGAGGAGATGCACAAGCTGTTCGGCGCGGTGAGTGAGATCATGGACCTGGCGCTGACGGCGTTCATCCACGGGGACCTCTCCGCCGCCAAGGAGGTGGAGCCTCTGGAGCAGGTGGTGGACACCCTGAAAGAGCAGCTGCGCTCCCGGCACATCCTGCGCCTGCAGGAGGGCAGGTGCAGCATGGAGGCCGGGTTTGTGTGGGCGGATCTGCTGACAGATCTGGAGCGGGTGGCGGACCACTGCTCCAACATCGCCGGCTGCGTGGTGCAGATGCAGAAGAGCCGCTTGGACATCCACGGCTATCTGGACGGCGTGCGCAGCGGCAGCGAGGAGTTCCGCCAGCGGTACGATTATTACGCCCGCAAATACGCCCTTGCTTAGACCCTTGCCAAAACGGAAATAATGTGTATAATATAAGAAAGATTACACTGTCGATAAAGCGGTATAATTACGATAACGGTAAGGAAGGGTGTGTGAGGGAAACCCAAGAAGGGTGTCCCTCACCATTCAAATCAGAAGTTTTTGAAGCTTTGAAAAGCTTCAAAAACTTAGGCAGCGTGGCGAAATGACTTTTTCGACACGCTGAAGATTCTGTGAGAAGACTGCACGGAGGATTTTCATGCTGAAGCATTGTTTGATCGTATTTGGCGTATCTATGGTGCCGCTTATCGAGCTGCGGGGGGCCATTCCATATGGGGTGGCCTTTGGGCTGCCGCTGTGGCTGACCTACTGCATCGCCATCGTGGGCAATATGCTCCCGGTGCCCATTATCTATTTCTTCGCCCGCAAGGTCCTTGTGTGGGGCTGCGATAAGAAATACATCGGCAAGTTCTTCACCTGGTGCCTGCAAAAGGGCGAAAAGGGCGGACAAAAGCTTCAGAAAAAGGCGGGGCGGGGCCTGTTTTGGGCGCTGCTGCTCTTTGTGGGGATCCCGCTGCCCGGCACCGGCGCGTGGACGGGCACCCTGGCGGCCAGCATCCTGGACATGGGCTTTAAGAAGAGCGTGCTGGCCTGCATGGGCGGCGTGCTGCTGGCAGGGGTCATCATGGGCTGCCTTTCCGTGCTGGGCGTGGGGATTTTCACGGCGGCAGCGTAAAAACTGGCGAAAAATCTCTGCGAGCGGCAAATTCTGCGAGGCTTTTTTAATGCGCTATTACGGTGGTAGCCACAAAAAGAAACACATTTTTCAAGTAAGCAGGAGGATATAGCTATGACGTATACCTATCAGCCCCGGGGGGTCTGCTCCCGGCGCATGACGGTGGAGCTGGAGGACGGCATCATCCGCGATGTGCGGGTAGAAGGCGGCTGCAACGGAAATCTGCAGGGCATCTCCCGGCTGGTGATCGGGATGCCCGCCAGGGAGGCCATCCAGCGGATGAAGGGAATTCAGTGCGGCGGCAGGCCCAGTTCCTGCCCGGATCAGCTGTCTATTGCCTTGGAGCAGGCATTGGCTCAGGAAAACCGGCAATAATAAAGAGCGGAGAGCTGCAGGAAATTTCCTGCAGCTCTTTTCTTTCTGCCAAATATGTGCTACAATAGGGGCACGGCAGTAATTTCTTTCCTGTTCTATGGCAAATCACTATGGATTCATTATGGAGAAAAAAATGGAAGAACGAAATTGGAAGTACAAAATCACCGGCGGATGGCCTACTCTCATTGTTGCTTCGATCATGCTGGCAATTTTTACAGGGCTCACGGTCTGGCTTTACAACACGCGGAACAGGGCCTTTATTGGCGGCCTGATCGTGACGGCCTGCATGGCGATTGGCTTCATTTTATCCGTATGCAGTGTTCTATTTTTTAAGGTGTTCGTGGATAAGGACGGCTTTTTTGCCAGACCGCACCAGGCAACGGGCGGTACTATCGCTACAGCGATATCCGCAATATGTGGCTCAGTTCCGGCAGAGAGACGAACGCACGCCAGTCGACCTACTGCAACTTTGAAACGGTAGAAGGAAAGCGGACGAGATTCCTCGTACTTGGCTCCCAAATCGATGCGGTTGATTATATGATCGAACGGGTCGAGGCTATGGGGAACAAAAGCGGGGAAGATGATCTTGACTGGGAGATCGTCATCACCGGCAAGAAGGAGGCCGGGTTTGTGGTGATCCCCACGATCCTCTCCCTGATTACGCTTGTCGTAATGGTTATACTGCTTTTGGCGTGGAATATGCCGCCGATTATCATTGCGATTCCCATTGTCCTTGAACTGATGTCGCTGGCACAGATTCTTTCCCTGGGGCTGTTTTACAAGGTACAGATCCAGAAGGACGGTTTTTATTACCGCACTAATCCCTTCGATGGGCGGTACTACCGATACAGCGACATCTTGGACTGCCGTCTCGTTGAGTCACAGCGGAAATTTGGCTCTCCGTACAAAAGGGGAGTCCGCCAAACGTACTACTTTTACGACATGAAATTCGTTGACCGTGTACACCAGACGCACAGGCTCCCCTATAACAAATCGTTGTACGAGGGAGAAATCGACGAGTTGGTTGCCAGAATTGAGAGGGCGCATAGCGATGAAACCTAACTATATTTCCAGGTTGGTGCTAATTATCATAGGAATTACCATGCTGATCACCGGTATCCGTATGCTTGTTATGGGAGTGGATGCCTATATCCAGCCGCTCCATCATACTGACTGGGTGACCAGCAACGCAAATATTACCGATATTTCCGAATCGGTCATAAAAGGCATTCGCGGTAGACATCTGAGCAGCCGCACAAGCATCAATTATTGGATGACCTACGAATATGTGGTGGATGGAACGCACTATAC
>CAKTZK010000094.1 GCA_934635515.1 uncultured Oscillospiraceae bacterium | reverse complement strand
GGGCTGAGGCTGTCGATAAAGTGGTACGATTTACGGAAACGGTAAGGAAGGGAGTGTGAGGGAAACCCAAGAAGGGTGTCCCTCACCATTAAAATCAGTAGTTTTTGAAACTTTTCAAAGCTTCAAAAACTTAGGCAGCGTGGCGAAAAAGCCTTTTCGCCACGCTGAAGCCCTGTGCGCCGGTTTTCGGGCACAGGGCTTAAAAATGCGGGAATTCCGTCGGTTACGGCTGGAGGGTAAAGGTCATGGTGACCGGATTGTGGTCGGAATAGGCAAAGCCGGTATCAATGACGGTGGCGGAGCTTACGGTCACGTTGTCAGACACCAGGAAACCGTCCACCGTCACCACATACTGGCCTTCGTGATAGGGGGCGTCGGCGTTGCGGCAGCTGGGCGCGGGGTTTTCCTTGTCCAGAGGCGGCACCAGGGTGATGTTCCTGCCCTCAAACAGGGAGTCCGGCAAGGGCTGGGCCTAGGTGTAGTCCCCGGCACTGATGCCGAAGACTTCTTCGGAATTGCCCAGCAGATCCTTGTTGAAGTCGCCGCCGCAGATACAGTAGTTGCCCTTTTCGTACTCGCTCTGCATATCGCTGAGGAGCATTTCCGCCTGCTGGTCGGCAATGACTCCGTCGGAGGTGTAGGCGGACAGATGCACGGCGTAGAGCACCAGCTCCTTGCCGTTTTCCATGGGCACCCGGCTGACGGTGTAGCAGCGGTCCAGGTCCACCAGCTTCATCACGCCTGACTCGATGGGCAGGCTCCGGCGCAGGGAGGAGGTGATAGGCGCGGAGGAGAAGGTCATCAGTCCCGCCACCGAGGACCCGTGGGGCTGGGTGAGAGGCCAGAACAGGAAGGGGGAGTCGTAGTTCTGCCCCCAGACGGAGCTGTACCCCGTCAGAGACGCGCGGAGGACATCGGCCTCGTTCCGATGGTAGCTGCGGGTGGCGTCGGTATCCACCTCCTGGACGAAGTAAAAGTCCGCCTGCTGCTCTTTCAGCAGGTCCGCTATATTCTTAAGGTTTGCGTCCAGCCGCTCCTTGGACCAGGCCCAGGACTCCGTGCCGCCGTCCATAAAGAAGCTGTAGTCCGACTCGTAGGCCCCAAAGCCGATATTATAGGAAACCACGGTGTAGGCCGTGCCGGTTTGGACCGTCCCGCCGGCAGAGCCCTCCGCCGTCAGGGGCAGGTTATCCTCCATGCGGTGGTAGTCCAGAAATACGTAGGCCACATAGCCCAAAACCACGATCAGCAGAGCCAGCAGTACAAAGCCGGCGATCTTCAGCGCTTTTTTCATACAGTACTCCTTCTGCCATCGGCCGTCGGGGTGGACATCTCTCCGCAGGGCGATGGCAATGTGATGGATGGTTTACAATTTTATGTTTTTATATTATAATCCTTCTATCCGCATTTGAAAAGAGGAATTTATTTTGAGAAAACTGGTGATCCGATTCAACGCCCCGGCCACGCTGACCTTTGCACTGCTGGCTCTGGGCGCCCTGCTGCTGGGCCAGACCCTGGGCAGCGGCGTGACCATGAAATATTTCTGCGTATACCGCTCATCGCTTACAGATCCGCTGACCTATCTGCGCTTTTTCACCCATGTGCTGGGCCACGCGGACTACTCCCATTACATGGGCAATATGCTGCTGCTTCTGCTGGTGGGACCGCCGCTGGAGGAAAAATACGGCTGGAAAAAGATGGTGTGGTCCATGGCCGCTACCGCCCTGGTCACGGGTCTGGTGCAGTTTATTTTCTTCCCCCACACCGCCCTTTTGGGGGCCAGCGGCATTGTATTTATGATGATCGTCCTGTCCTCCTTTACCGAGAGCCGGGGCGGCGGTATCCCCGTTACGCTGATCCTGGTGGTGATATTCTACCTGGGCGGGGAGATCATCGACGGGCTCAAGGGCGCTGACAGTGTTTCCCAGCTGACCCATGTGGTGGGCGGCGTGCTGGGCATGATCTTCGGCTTTTTGTACCGGGGCAAGCGGCACAGATAAAAATGCTGCTTTCCGTCTTCTTTGCCGCGGTCCTGCTGGCCGCCGATCTTGCGCTGCGCTTTCTCAGCCGACAGGGAAAGCTGCGGCGGGAGCTTTTGGGCGGATGGATCCGCCTGGAGCGGCTGAAAAACCGGGGCGTGTTCGGCGGCGTGCTGAAGGATCATCCCCGCCTGGCCTGCGTCCTCTCCTGCGGGGCGCTGACGGCGGCGCTGATCCTGTGCGGAGTTACCTTTTTCCATGGGCGGGAGGTGTACCGCTGGGGAGCGGCGCTGCTGTGCGCGGGCGGATTGGGAAATGTGTCGGAGCGGCTGTTTCGGGGCTGTGTAACGGACTACATCCGTTTTCCGAAGCTGCCGGGCAAACGGCTGCGGCGGCTGGTGTGGAATCTGGCAGACTTTATGCTTTTAGCGGGCGCCCTGCTGCTGGCGGTGGGCTGCCGGAACGGCTGACTATCAAAAGGAGTTAAAACATGACAGACTATTTTTCCGTCCGATTGGCGGACGATGACATCCGGGCCATCAGCAGCATCGGCCTGGCCCATATCGGCGACGGGGTATATGAGCTGCTGGTGCGTACCTACCTATGCGCCCACGGCAAGGCCACCGGCAAGGGCCTCCACCGGGCCACGGTGGACCTGGTGCGGGCCCCGGAGCAGGCCCGGCGGGCGCAGAAAATTCTCCCCTTGCTCACGGAAGAAGAGCAGGAGGTTTTCCGCCGGGGCCGCAACGCCCACGTCCACTCCATTCCCCAGCACGCCAGCCGGGCCGAATACCAGCAGGCCACGGCCCTGGAGGCGCTGTTTGGCTGGCTGTATCTGCGGGGAGAGCGGGCGCGGATCAACGAGCTTTTTGTGTGCATGATGGAGGAGTGAGCCATGGCACTGGACGCAATTTGCCTGCAGGCGGTGGTGGCGGAAATCGCCCCCCAGGTGCAGGGACTGAAAATCGAAAAGATACAGCAGCCCACCCGGGACCAGGTGATTTTGCTGCTCCGGGGCAGCCGCAGGCTGCTTCTGTGCGCCAGCCCCAGCCAGCCCCGGCTGAACCTTACGGCCCTGCTGCGGGATAACCCCAGCCAGCCGCCTATGTTCTGCATGCTGCTGCGCAAGCACCTGTCCGGCGGGCGGATCCTGTCTATGGAGCAGGCGCCCCTGGAGCGGGTGGTGACGCTGCGCATCGAGGCCGTGAACGAGATGGGGGAGATGGGCACATTTTCCCTGATCCTGGAGGCGGTGGGCCGCCATGCCAATTTAATATTGTGCGACGGTGAGGGGCGTATCATCGACTGCCTGCGCCGGGTGGACTTTGAAATGAGCCAGCAGCGCCAGGTGCTGCCGGGCCTGTTCTACCACCTGCCGCCCCGGCAGGAAAAGCGCTCGCCCCTGGACATGGAGGAGCCGGTGTTCCGTACCCTCATGCAGGAGGCCGGGCCGGATGCTCAGGCGGACAAGTTCCTGCTGGACACCTTCACGGCCCTGTCGCCCCTGTGGGCAAGGGAGCTTTCCTACCGGGCCGGGGGCAGCACCGACTGCCGCCTGAGCCAGGCTCCGCGCCTGTGGGAGGAATTTGCCGCCTGGCAGGATCTGGTGCAGCAGGGGAATTTCCTCCCTACCGTCATAGACCGGGACGGCAAGCCCGCCGACTTTACCTTTGCCCCGGTGCTGCAATATGAAAACGCCGGGGAGATTCGCACCTGCGACAGCTTTTCCGTCCTGCTGGACGACTTTTTCCGGGAGAGGGAGCAGGCGGACCGGGTGCGGCAAAAGGGCCAGGATCTGCTGAAGACCGCCGCCAACGCCCGGGACCGCCTGCGCAGAAAGCTCTCCATGCAGGCCCAGGAATATGAAAAGACCCAGGACCGGGACCGCCTGCGCATAAGCGGCGAGCTGATCACCGCCAATCTCTACCGCATGGAGCGGGGGATGCGGACCCTGGAGGCGGAAAATTATTACGAGGAGGGCTGCCCCAAGGTGACCATCCCTCTGGATGTGCGCCTGTCGCCCCAGGAGAACGCGGCGAAGTATTTCAAGCAGTACAACAAGGCCAAGACGGCGGAGAAAATGCTCTCCCGGCTTATGGCTCAGGGCCGGGAGGAGCTGGGCTATCTGGAGAGCGTGGTGCAGGAGATCGGCCAGGCGGAGTCGGAGCAGGACTTTGCGGACATCCGCCTGGAGCTCACCGACGGCGGCTATATCCGGGGCCGGGGCAAGAAGCAGCCGGGCTTTCAGCGCAAGTCCGAGCCCCGCCGCTTCCGCACGGACAGCGGCCTACTGGTCCTGGTGGGCCGCAGCAACCGGCAAAACGACAAGCTCACGGCCAAAACCGCGGACCGGAGCGACCTGTGGCTGCACACCCAGAAGATCCACGGCAGCCATGTGATCCTCTGCACCCAGGGGGCGGAGCCGGACGAGGGGAGCATCCTCCAGGCGGCGAAGCTGGCGGCCTACTATTCCCAGGGCCGGGGCGGCGGCAAGGTGGCTGTGGACTACACCCCGGTGAAATATGTAAAAAAGCCCGCCGGTTCCCGGCCGGGCATGGTGGTCTACACCA
>CAKTZK010000093.1 GCA_934635515.1 uncultured Oscillospiraceae bacterium | reverse complement strand
GGTGTGGTGGTGGGCCACCAGCCAGGAAATGCGCTCCACGTCCACCGACGGCGCGGCCAGCTCCACAAAAAAAGCATCCACCAGCGGTGGGCTCTCCCGCTCCTGGTTTTTGCCGTTGGTATTGCCGTATTTTTCACGGCAGAGGGGGCAGGCGATATCATGGACCACCGCCGCCAGCTCCAAGGTCAGCTGGACCGTATCCGGCAGGCCCTCCTGCACACCGATGGTCCGCGCCAGGGACCAGACCTTGAGGAAATGGTCGATGTCATGCAGATCGCCCCGGTAAAAGGCGATCATTTTTTCGATTGCGTTTGCAATGGTCATGGTGCTCCCTCCTATCATAAGGCCGTCCCCCTTTGGGGGACATACAGGCGGCTTATATCCGCCCCCTCCAGCTGCAGCAGGGCGATCTTCTTTTCCAGGCCGCCTGCGTAGCCGGTGAGGCTGCCGCTGCTTCCCACCACCCGGTGGCAGGGGATCAGAATGGAGATGGGATTATGGCCCACGGCGCCGCCCACCGCCTGGGCAGACATCCTTCCCCCGTCCGGGTCGGCGGCAAGCTGCCGGGCAATATCGCCGTAGGTGACGGTCTGACCGTAGGGAATGTGCAGGAGCCTATCCCAGACCGCCCGGCGGAAGGCCGAGCCCTTCGGGTGCAGCGGCGGCATGAGATCGGGCCGCGCACCGGCAAAGTACACATCCAGCCAGCGCCGGGTCTCCCTCAGGGCCGGGGTATCCCTTTCCTCCGTTTCCCGGGGCAGGCCCGCGGCAAAGTACTTTGCCCCCTCAAACCAAAGCCCGGTGAGACCGATATCGTCCGCCGCCAACAGGATGCCCCCCAGGGGGGAGGAATAGTGCCGGGTATAGATCATTTTTCACCCTCCTTATAAGTCAAGACCGCTGCTTTTCGGGCCGCTCTCTTTTCCAGGAAAAGAGGCGGAACACCGTGGACACCAGCAGGATGCCCACCGCCAGGGACCCGGCCACCCCTACGGTCTCCAGGCCCTTGGCCACAGCCTCCATGGTCTTGCCCTCCAGGCCCAGGCTCATGGTGTAATACACGCCCGCTCCGGGCAGCATGGGCAAAACCGCAATGACCAGGTACGGCATGGCCGGGCATTTGCGCAGGCGGGCCATGATCTCGGCGTACAGCGCCGCCAGCAGGGCGGCAAAGAGATTTGCCGTATACACGTCGCACCCCAGGGTGCGGCACAGCAGATAGAGCATCCAGGAGGCCACGCCGCCGATGATGCACAGCACCAGGCCCCGGCCATGGGTATTGAAGATGATGCAGAAGCCGCAGCACCCCACGAACACCGCAATGGCCTGCACCCAGGCAGGCCAGCTGACGACACCGGAGCCGGTTTGGCCGTAGAGCCCCGCCGTAAGCTGCCAGGCCGCGGCGGTGCCCAGGGCAATGGCCAGGGCGGAGAGGGCCACGGAGACGATGCGGAAAATGCCGGAATTGGTATCGCCATATATGATGTCGCGCATGGAATTGGTGATGAGCAGGCCCGGCACCAGCAGCATCAGGGCGCCGATGATGGCCGCATCGGGGCTGTTGATCCAGCCCAGGCCCGCCGCCGCGTAGGCCGGCAGCGCCATCAGGCAGGCGGCCAGAATGGTGCTGAAGAAGGGGTTTGCCTCCCGCTTATCCATAAAGCGCGTGACAAGGCCGATGATAAGCCCCATAAGCCCCGCCCAGAGGCAGTCCAGCAGGGTGCCGCCGAACACGATACAAAAACCCAGGCCCGCCAGCACATTGCCCAGGTAGATCACGCCGGGCTTGTAGGCGCGGCAGGCGGCCAGGGTCTCCTTCAGCCAAGCCATGGCCTCGTCCACCGACGGCTTTTCCGCGCAGATGCGGCGGCTTATGGCGTTCAGCTTTTCCAGCTTCTCCAGGTCGTTGCCGTGGAAGCCGATACGGCGCATGATCATTAGGGGTTTCCCGTTATCCGCCTCCAGGCTCACGGACACGCTGTTGGGAATGGCGAACACCTCGCACTCCACCCCATAGGCCCAGAGGATCCGGTGGACAGTGTCCTCCACCCGAAAGGTCTCTGCCCCGGACATGGCCATGTGATAGCCCATGGTCACCGCCAGGTCAGTGAGCAGATAATAGTCCATAAATCGCTTGCACTCCTATCACTTTTCGCAGGGATCGGGCGGCTTACAGCCGCCACGACCGACAGTATAGGCACCGCTGCCGGAATTGTCAACAGCTGCGGCGGCGAAAATGAAGTTTTTTTCAGGTTTGCCCGGGGCTGCGCAGAGAAAATGGGGGGCGGCTCCGAATTTTGTTGACAGTTCAACATTTTTGTGGTATGATCCATTTTGTTGAGACTTCAACAAATGCAGGAGGCCCGCTATGCAGGAGAGATTTGAAACATTCACCGTGCTGATCAACCGCATCAGCCGCAACATCCGACGGCTGAAAAACCAGGAAATGGCCGCCTATCATCTGAGAAGCGCCCATGTGTCCTGCCTGTACTACATCTATTCTCTGGACAGGGTGACCGCCACGGACCTGTGCGAGCATTGCGAGGAGGACAAGGCCACCATCTCCCGGGCGCTGGACTACCTGGAGGAAAACGGGTTTCTCCTGCGGTCTCCGGGCAGCGCGAAGCGGTACAAAAGCCCCCTGGGCCTGACGGAAAAGGGTCTGGCTGCGGGGCAGAAGATCGCGGAGAAGATCGACGGCGTTCTGGACGCCGTAAGCAGCAGTCTCGGTCCGGAGGAGCGGGCGGCCTTTTACCGGAGCCTCGCCAAAATCAGCGCGGGCCTGGAGGACATCACCAGGCGCGGGCAAAGCAAGGAGCAGTGAACAAATTGAAAACCAGAATTATTGTAGATTCTACGGCAGACCTGATGCCGGAATACAAGGCGCGGGTATACACGGTGCCCCTGACCGTGCACTTCGGGCCGGAGGAATATGTGGACGGCGTGACCATCGACCACAAAGCGTTTTACGAAAAGCTCATTGAAAGCGATGCGCTGCCCACCACCAGCCAGGCAACGCCCGACGCCTTTATGCGGGAATTTCAGAAGGCCCGGGACGCGGGCGAGGCCGCCGTGGTGATCACCCTGGCGGCTAAATTTTCCGGCACCTATCAGAGCGCACGGATCGCGGCGGAGGGCTTTGAGAACATCTATCTTGTGGACGGCGAAAGCGCCGCCATGGGGACGGGGATCCTGGTGGAGCTGGCCTTCCGGCTGCTGGACGAAGGCAAGTCCGCAGCGGAGATCGCAGCGGTTTTGGAGGAGGAAAAGAAAAAAATCGTGGTGGTGGCCCTGGTGGATACCCTGGAGTATCTGAAGCGGGGCGGGCGCATCTCCAAGGCCGTAGCCTTTGCCGGAGGCGTACTGAACATCAAGCCCGTATTGTCTGTGATAGACGGGGAGATCCGGCTGCTGGGCAAGGCCCGGGGCTCCAAAATGGGCAACAACCTGCTGGTGCAGGAGATCCACAAGGCCGGGGGCATCGACTTCAGCAAGCCCGTTCTGCTGGGGTACAGCGGCATCTCCGACGCGCTGCTGCTGAAATACATCGAGGACAGCCGCCCTATATGGGAGGGGCATCTGCCCCAGGTACGATATACGACGGTGGGCAGCGTCATCGGCACCCACGCGGGGCCCGGGGCCGTGGTGGTGGCGTTTTTCAAGAACTAAGCTGAAAAAATAAGGTCAAGGCCGCCTGCTTTCCATAAGCAGGCGGCCCTCAGCGTGTCGAAAAAGTCTTTTCGCCCCGCTGCCTAAGTTTTTGAAACTTTGAAAAAGTTTCAAAAACCGCTGATTTCAATGGTGAGGGACACCCTTCTTGGGTTTCCCTCACACACCCTTCCTTACCGCAATCACAATCTTACCCCTTTATCGACAGTCTCAGGGCCGCCTGCTTATGGAAAGCAGGCGGCCCTGAGCTATATGGAGAGTGGAGGAATTAGTCCGCAAACAGGGGCGTAGAGAGATAGCGATCACCGGTGTCGGGCAGCAGGGCCACGATGGTCTTGCCCTTATTCTCCGGGCGCTTTGCCAGCTGGATGGCGGCCCACACGGCGGCGCCGGAGGAGATGCCCACCAGCACGCCCTCCTTCTTGCCGATGAGCTTGCCGGCGGCAAAGGCATCGTCATTTTCCACGGGGATGATCTCATCATAGACCTGGGTATCCAGCACATCCGGAACAAAGCCGGCGCCGATGCCCTGGATCTTGTGGCTGCCGGCCACGCCCTTGCTCAGCACAGGAGAGGAGGCAGGCTCCACGGCCACTACCTTCACGTTGGGATTCTGGCTCTTTAAGTATGCGCCGGTGCCGGTGACGGTGCCGCCGGTGCCAACGCCCGCCACGAAAATGTCAACCTTGCCGTCGGTATCCTCCCAGATCTCGGGACCGGTGGTGGCCTTATGGACGGCGGGGTTGGCGGGATTCACAAACTGGCCGGGCACGAAGCTATTGGGGATCTCCTTGGCCAGCTCATCGGCCTTGGCGATGGCGCCCTTCATGCCCTTTGCGCCCTCGCTCAGCACCAGCTCGGCACCGTAGGCCTTCATCAGCTGGCGACGCTCGACGC
>CAKTZK010000092.1 GCA_934635515.1 uncultured Oscillospiraceae bacterium | reverse complement strand
GCCACAGGGTCTCCGCTCCCAGAAAAGAAGGCAGTGCGAGGATCAAAACGCCGCTGATCACCAGTCCCCGGGCCACCGAAACCACAAATGCCGCCCGGGGCCTCATGATGGCCTGGAAATAGTAGGTGGAGAAAATGTTCAGCGGCAGCAGCAGAAACGACAGGGCGTAGGTGCGGACGATGGCCGGAGCCATCGCCAAAATGGCCGGGGTGGGCGACATGAAAATGCGGATATAGAGATTGGGGCAGGCCAGGCTCAGCGCCGTCCAGAAAATGCCGAAAAATGCCGCCGTATACAGGGCCAGCCGAAGCGTCTGGCGGATGCGCCCGGCCTTGGCCGCGCCGTAGTTCATCGAGATGATGGGCTGCGCCGCCTGGCCCACGCTGTAGGCGCAGCACTGCACAAAGGTGCTGACCTGGATAATAGGCCCATAGACAGCCAGGGCGTCGGCGCTGAGCCAGCGCATGATCTGGCGGTTGAAAAGCACTGTCAGGATGCCCATAGCCACATCTATGAAAAAAGTTGAGAAGCCGGTAACAGAGATGTCCCGGAGCTTTTGGCCCAGCTTTTCCGGGCGCAGGAGGCGCAGGGTGTTCTTGCGGCTCACAAAGTGAGTAAGCATCACCAGAAAGGAGACGGCGGAGCCCAGCGCCGTAGCCAGGCCCGCGCCATAGATGCCCATGTCGCAGGGGAACACGAAGAAATAGTCCCCGAAGATGTTGCATATCCCCCCGGATAGTACCCCCAGGGTGGCAAGGCCCGGGTTTCCGTCGTTGCGCAGAAAGGCCGCCAGCATTTGGTTGAACAGGAACAGCGGAAACACCACCTTGATGGGCCGCATATACCGCCTGGCCAGGGCCAGCAGCGACTCGTCCGCGCCGAAAAAGGTGAGGATGGGGCGCTCAAAGCACAGCAGCCCCGCCCAGGCCAGCACAGAAAGCGCCACCGCGCCGATGACCGCCGCGGTGAAATACTGGTTTTCGCTGCCGTCCGTTTCCCCGGCACCTCGCCGGGTGCTGAAAAGCACGCTGCCGCCGATGCCCACCAGCAGGCCAAGGCTGTAAATGATGTTCCAAACCGGTGCCACCACCGCCAAGGCCGCCGTGCCCTCCGGCCCCTGATACTGCCCCACCATAGCCATGTCTACAATGGAGTACACAGAGGTGATCATGGCGCTGCCAAAGGCCGCAGACAGATATTTAAAGTAAATGGACCTGATCTTCCCGTTTAAAAAATCCATTTCTATTCCTCCTTTGCACGAAAAAAGCCGGATAAGAAACAAACATCTCAGTTTGCCTCTTATCCGGCTGCTGTTTCCCTGAACAGCTCGCCCTCCGAGCTTCCGGGCCCATTATAGCGGGGCAGATCCCATCTGTCAAGCACGGCTCTCAAAAAAAGCCCCAGCGCAGACGTCTTGTGTGCGGCAGCCGGATGTGGTAAAATGGGGAAAACAGTCGGGAGGTGGAAGGCATTGCCCAAAGGAAGCAGCAAGAAAAAACGGCGCTGGCCGGTGTGGATCGCAGCCCTGGCGCTTCTGACCGCAGCGGCCCTCGCCCTGCTGGAAGCCCGTCCGCATACAAGCCAGGTGCCCGTAGAGGACGGCACCGGGACCATCTATATAACCCCCATCCCGGGTCTCCCGGTCAGCTCCTTCACCGCCGGTGACTTTACCCAGAGTACTTCCGGCACCGCCTATACCGGCGGGGCGTACACCGCCTATCAGGGCGTGGACGTGTCCGAGTGGCAGGGAAATATTCAATGGCAGGAGGCGGCGGAGGGCGGCATCGGCTTCGCCCTGCTGCGCTGCGGCTTCCGCCGCTATGTCAGTGGAGCCTTGGAACAAGATACCCTTTTCGAGGCCAATTACAGCGGCGCAGGCCAGGCGGGACTTCGCCGGGGCGTGTACTTCTTCTCCCAGGCCATCACCCCGGAGGAGGCCCGGGAGGAGGCCGCCTACGTGCTGGAGATACTGAACGGCCGCGACCTGGAGCTGCCGGCCTTTTACGACTGGGAGACCGTCGACACCGAGGATGGCCGGGCCAATGGTCTGGACGGCGCCGCCGTCACCGCCTGCGCCGAGGCCTTTTGCCAGGTGATCCGGGACGGCGGCTATGAGTCCGGGGTCTACCTTAACCTGCAAACAGGCTACCACACTTACGACCTGGCCCCGCTGAAGGACCAGGTCCTCTGGCTGGGTGAACCGGGCAGCTATCCCACCTTTTACTATCACACGGCCCTCTGGCAGTATGACCACCAGGGCACCGTACCGGGTATTGCGGGCGGCGTAGATCGGAACTTGCTGTTTGAGCCGATCCAAACGGAAGAAAATTAAAAATTTGGCGCGGGATGGGAAGTCCATCCCGCGCCTTTTCTCATTACGGCCACCCGTTTTCATTTCGCAGAGGCAGATAATCCAGGAATCGCCGCACCGCCAGGCATGCGCTCTCCCGCGCCCCCAGGGCCACGCCCAGCTGTCGGCAGGCAGGCTCCACCAGAGGCCGGATCACCACCCGGTAGGGGATGCGGCGCAGGATCAGCGACGGCAGGATGCTGACGCCCAGGCCGCTCTCCACCATGGACATAATGGCGTAGTCCTCCCAGGTGGTAAAATGTACCCTGGGCGTAAGATCATAGCGGGCAAACAGCTCCGCCACCTCCCTGTTCTCCCCCCGCTCCAACAGCAAAAACGGATCCCGGCACAGCTCCCCCAGGGGTATCCGCTCCCGTTCTGCCAGCGGATGCCCCTGCGGCAGCACCGCCAGAAAATCGTCCCGCTCCAGAAAGATCGTCTCGAATTCCGGCCGGGTAGGCAGGCGCAGAAAGCCGCAGTCCACCCGTCCCTGGGCGATCCAGGACTCGATCTCCGTATAGTCCCCCAGCAGCAACTCGTAGTCGATGCCCGGGTAATCCCTCTGAAAAGCCTGGATGATCCGGGGCAGCCAGTGGGTGGCCACGCTGGAGAAGGTGCCAATGCGGATAAGTCCCGAGCGCAGGCCGTGGAGGTCGTCCACCTCCCCTTGCAGCCTTTGGTGCTCCCGGCACAGCCCCTTGGCGTATGGCAGAAGCCGGGTGCCCTCGGAGGTAAGGGCCACTCCCGCCCGGCTGCGCTGCAGTAAAGTAAGCCCCCATTCCCGCTCCAGGTCGCCGATCATGCGGCTGATGCCGGACTGGGAGTAATGTAGCTCCTCCGCCGCCCGGGTGAAGCTGCCGTACTCCGCCGTTTTAATAAAGGCCAGGTATTTGAGGATGTTGGTTTCCATAGTTTTCTCTCCCATTCATCCGGTTTTGTGCTTTTAAATATGATAAACATTCGCTTTTCAAATGAATACTTCAATGATACGATAAAACTGTATTTTTTGCAAGGCGAAAAGAGGGCTTTCCATGAAAAGATCGTATCTGAAATATTTCGCAGGGCTGCTGCTATTCGGCTCCAACGGCGTGGTGGCCAGCTTCATTCCTCTGACCAGCTATGAGATCGTGCTGCTGCGTTCTGTGCTGGGGAGCGCGGCGCTGCTGGCGCTGTTTTACCTGACAGGACACCGGCTCAGAGGCCTGGGACAAAAGCGGGACCTGCTCTTTGTAGCCCTGTCCGGGACGGCCATGGCGGCGGACTGGCTGCTGCTGTTCGAAGCCTACGCCCAGATCGGTGTGAGCCTGGGCATGCTCATCAACTACACCGGCCCGGCGCTGGTCATCGCCCTGTCCCCCCTGCTTTTAAAGGAGCGCATCCGGCCCGCCAAGGTAGTGGCCTTGGCAGCCGCCCTGGCAGGCGCGGTGTGCATCAGCGGCCAGGCGGTCGGAGCGGGCATGAGCGCCTGGGGCCTGCTGTGCGCGGGGCTGTCCGCCGCGGCTTACGCCCTGATGGTGCTTTTCAATAAGCTGGCCCGGAGCATAAAGGGCGCCGAAAACGCCCTATTGCAGCTGCTGTGCGCCACGGCAGTGGTGGCGGTCTTCGTGGGGTGCAGACAGGGCTTCGCCATGGACATCCCCGCCGGGGCGTGGGGGCCCATCCTGTGGCTGGGGATCGTCAACACCGGGCTGGGATGCTTCTGCTATTTTTCGGCCATCGGAGGTCTTCCGGCCCAGTCGGTGGCGGTGTGCGGGTACTTGGAGCCGCTGTTTGCAGTGGTGCTGTCGGTGTTGGTTTTACACGAGACCATGACCCCCATGCAGGTGCTGGGCGCGGCGCTGATCGTAGGCGGCGCGGTATTCGGTGAGTGCTGGCGGCGCAAGACCTGAGCGCCGCAAGAAAACGCCTTCGGGCGCACCCGTTTTTATCGGCAGTGGTATTTCAAAAAATATCCGCCCGGAGCTGTGTCTCCGGACGGATATTTTTCTCTTGTATTTTTATTCGGAAATGGAGGCGATCAGCTGCTCCGCCTTAAAGGGCTTGGGCAGATGCGTGTTCATGCCCGCCTCCCGGCATTTGACCACGTCCTCCGCAAAGGCATTGGCCGTCATAGCCCACGATCTGCACCGTTTTCGCGTCCGGACGATCCATGGCCCGGATCTGCCGGGTAGCCTCGTAGCCATCCATCACGGGCATCATAACGTCCATCAGTATCGCGTCAAAATAGTGCGGCTTGCTCTGCCCGAAAAGCTCCACCGCCCCCTGTCCGTTCACCGCCGTTCTCACGGTGCATCCCTCGTGCTTGAGCAGATATTCGGTGATCTCCAGGTTCAGCGCATTGTCCTCCACCAGCAGGATATTCATGCCCTGGAGGCTCTGC
>CAKTZK010000091.1 GCA_934635515.1 uncultured Oscillospiraceae bacterium | reverse complement strand
CCATAATGACCGTGTGCCCCTTTTCCTTCTCTCCGCGGATAAAGGCGGCCTTGTCCTCGGGCAACACCTCGGAATATACGGCGTCCACGCCTACCTGCCTTGCTACGGCCTCGGCGGTCTTGCGGTTGTCGCCGGTCATCATCACCACATTGGTAAACCCGCACGCATGCAGGGCCTTCACCGCGTCGGCAGCCTCCCGGCGCAGGGGATCGTAAATGCATATCACCGCCGCCAGGACCCCGGCAATGCACAGATACAGGTGGGAATAGGCCTCGGGCAGGTCGGCGAATTTCTCCTCCTCACCCTCCGGCACCCGGCAGAGCTCGTCCTCGAACACGAAGTGGGCGCTGCCAATGAGCACCGTGCGCCCCTCCACCATGCTGGAGATGCCGTGGGCCACCACATACTGCACCTGGGAGTGGTACTCCTCGTGGGACAGACCCCGGACCTTGGCCTCCTCCACAACGGCGTTGGCCATGGAGTGGGGGTAGTGCTCCTCCAGGCAGGCGGCCAGGCGCAGCATGTCCTCCTCCTTGTGCCCGCCGAAGGTCACGATCTGAGCCACCTTGGGCGTGGCGTAGGTGAGGGTGCCGGTCTTGTCGAACACAATGGTGTCCGCCTTGGCTACGGACTCCATAAACCGTCCGCCCTTCACGGAGATGTGGTGGCCGCTGCTCTCCCGCATAGCCGACAGCACCGCAATGGGTATCGCCAGCTTCAGCGCGCAGGAGAAGTCCACCATCAAAACCGCCAGGGTCTTGGTGATATTTCTCGTCAGCAGATAGGTCAGCACCGTGCCGCCCAGGGTGTAGGGCACCAGGCGGTCCGCCAGGCGGGCGGCCTTGTCCTCGGCGGTAGATTTCAGCTTTTCCGACTCCTCGATCATCTGCACGATGCGGTCGTAGCGTCCTCCGCCGGAGGCCTTTTCCACGCAGATAACGCACTCGCCCTCTTCGGCCACGGTCCCGGCGTACACATAGCTGCCCGGCCGCTTGGGAACGGGCATGGACTCGCCCGTCATAGACGACTGGTTCACCATAGCCTCGCCTGCGACCACCTTGCCGTCCAGGGGAATCACATTGCTCGTGCGCACCACCACCCGGTCCCCGGCCTGAATGTCGGTGATGGGGGTCAGTACCTCCGTGTCGTTCACCTGCAGCCACACCTGGTCAATGTGCAGGGACATGGCCCCGGCCAGGTCGGCCACCGACTTCTTGTGGGTCCACTCCTCCAGAATTTCGCCCAGCCGCAGCATGAACATCACGGACCCGGCGGTGTTGAAGTCGCCCCGGAGCATGGACACCGTCACGGCGGTGGCGTCCAGCACGGCAACGGACAGCTTCCCGTGCCATAGCGCCTTCAGCCCCTCCCGGATGTACTTCACGGAGCGGTAGATGGCCAGCGCCGTGGTCACCGGCACCGGCAAAAAGAGCTTGGAGATGCACCGGCGCATAACGGTCATGGCCAGCTTGTCTTCAAACTCCCGGTTCAGTGCCCGGGACGTGTGCTCGGGCACCAGGTCCATGCTCTCGGCCTTGTCAAAGGAGAAGGACGACAGGGCGGCAATGACGCTGCCCCGGGCCCCGCCGTACTGCACCACCGCGTCGCCGGTGCGGTCGTATACCTTCACCTCGGTGACGCCCTCGGCGGCCCGCAGGTAGTACTCCAGCACGTCCGCCTGGTGCAGCGTCATGGCAGAGCAGTGCAGGTGTACCCGTATCCGCCCCGGTGTTTCATGGAGAATGACGCACTTCATTCTGCCTTAGCTTCTTCCTTGGAAGTGTCCTCCACAACGGCGGCCTCAGCCTCGGCGGCCCGGCGGGCGTTGATGGCCTTAGCCTCGGCGTAGATGTCCTCGGCGTTCTCGCGCACGGTGGTCACGGTCTCCATCACGCTGTCCTTAGCCCGCAGCACAGCGGCGGTGGTGTGGGAATAGACCGTCTTGGCGTCCCGGCTGCTGAGAACCTTGATGCCCGCAGTGCCAAAGAGAACACCGGCGGCAAACAGAGCAACTTTTTTCATGGTAAATTACCTCCAGATATGATTATTTTCGAAGTTAGCGAACACTAACCTCATGGCAGTAAAATAGCACAGCCCAGAGAAAAATGCAAGATATAACCCAAAGAAAAATGCTGAATTTTATGTAAAAAATCTCGGATATTAAAAGTAAACTGCCCAAAACCTTGCTTTTCCCTTTGACATACGCCCCCGCCGCCCGTACAATAGAGCCAGTATAGGAAAGGGGGCGGCGGTATGACCGGCAGGCCCGTTATAGAAAAGGAGCTGTCCGGGGCCTTTGCCCAGGCCCTGGACCGGGGACGCATGGTGCTCTTCAGCGCCCCCTGCGGCTTTGGCAAGACCGTGGTTTCCCGGGCGCTGCTGGAGGGGCGGCGGGTGCTGGCCCTGTCGGCGGAGGCTGGAGACTTTACCCTCCCGGCGGACGACGGCACCTGGGACGTGCTGCTGCTGGACCAGCTGCAGAGCCTCCCTGAGGAGGAACGGGAGGGCTTTTGTCAGCTCCTGCGCACGGCGGTGCGGCGAAAATTCGTGCTGCTCAGCCGTGGGGGCCTGCCGGGCTGGCTGACGCCGTTTCAGCTCTCGGGACTTTTGCAGGTGTTCACCGCCCGTGACATGGCCCTGGGCCGCACCGGCGCGGCGGAGCTGCTGGAGCGCTGGGGGGTAAAGCTGCCGGATACCGAGCTTACCGCCGCCCTGGCCGACACCTGCGGCCATCCGCTGGCGCTGGATATGCTGGGCCGGTGCATGGCCGCCCGGGGGGAGGGCTATACCCCTGCCGTAGAGCGTACGGTGCGGCGGCAGATGATGGACTATTTCGAGGAGGCGGTATACAGCCGCTTTGACCTGTCCCTGCGGCACTTCCTGCTGGAGCTGTCACCCTTTTCGCCCTTCGACCTGGAGCTGGCCCGCATCGTCAGCGGCGACAGCCGGGCGGGGGAGCGCCTGGCATTTTTGCAGCGGGAGACCTCCATGCTCCTCTATGAGGGGGATAAGTACCGCTTCTGGCCCGCGTTTCAGGAATTTTTGCTGTGGGAGCTGGACCGGGAATATACCGATGACCAGCGCCGCAGCCTGTATAATCGCGGTGCCCTCTATTACGAGCTGCACCAGGACTTCGGCCAGGCCCTGGCCTTCTATGACCGGGGCGGGGAAAAGCGCAAGGTGTCGGAGCTGCTGCGCCGCAGCGCCGAGCTGCACCCGGGCATGGGCCACTATGAGGAGCTGTCCGTGTACTACGACTCTCTGGAGGACCGGGAGATCGCCGCATCTCCCTCTCTCATGCAGGCGATGAGCATGCTGTGCGCCCTGCGGGGGGACTACGACGGTTCCCAGCGCTGGTATGACACGCTTTCCGAATTCGCCGCCCGGCACAAGGGGGCGGATGCCGCCGGCCGGGAGGCCCGGGGCCGTCTGGCCTGGCTGGATATCTCCCTGCCCCAGCGGGGCATTACGAATCTGACGGAGACGATCCCGGCGGTCTTCCGCCTGCTGACGGCCCGGCAGATCACCCTGCCGCCCTTTTCCGTCACCAGCACGCTGCCCAGCATTATGAACGGCGGCAAGGATTTTTCCGAGTGGAGCAAAAAGGACGACCTGCTCTATGCCACCCTCCGCACGTCGGTGGAGGCGGTGCTGGGCCGGGACGGCGTGGGCCTGGCGGATATTGCCCTCACCGAGAGCAAGTTTGAAAAGGGGCAGGATGTGTCCGGCCGGGTGCTGGCCCTGGTGCCCCGGCTCAGTGAAATTCGCTGCCAGGGCACGTCGGATATGGAGTTCGCGGCGGTGGGCCTCATTGCCCGCAGCCAGGTGGACAGCGGCCGCAGCGAGGACGGCCAGCGGATGCTTCTGTCCCTGCGCCAGCGCCTGGAGGAGACAGGGGAGGAGCGTTTTTCCCCCAATATCGACGCCATGCTCTGCCGCCTGGCCCTGCGCACCGGGGAGCGCCAGGCGGTGGCCGACTGGTACCGGGACAAGGCCCCTCGTGACCCCACCCATTTCCGGGTGCTGCTGCGGTATCAGTATTTCACCCAGGCCATGGTGGAGTTGGCCCGGGGCGATGCGCAGGCGGCCCTGCTGACCCTGGTGCCGCTGCAGAATTACTGCGCCGTCTGCCAGCGGCATATCGACAGCATCCATCTGCACCTTTTGCAGGCCCTGGCCAAGCACCGCCGTCGGGGCGAGGGCTGGCAGGATGACCTCCAGGCGGCCCTGAAGACGGCGGAGCGGTTTGGCTTTGTGCGCACGGTGGGCCAGTATGGGTCTGCGATCCTGCCGCTGCTGGAGCATTGGCCCCGGCAGGGAGGCCGGGAATTCTGGAACGGGATGATGCTGGCCGTGCGGACCCAGGCCGCCAACTACCCGGACTTCCTGGCCCCGCCTCTGGAGCGGACGGAGGCCCTTACCGCCACGGAGATGCAGGTGCTTCGGCTGCTGTGCGCGGACAAGAGCAACGCCGAGATCGGCCGCATTCTGGATATCCGACTGCCCACGGTCAAGAGCCATGTGAGCCATATATTGCAGAAGCTGGATGTCAGCCGCCGCACAGAGGTCAAAAAGGCGGCGGAGCGCCTGCACCTGCTGCCGGGCACAAAATTATAAGTTCCATACGCCTCGGGCGCACCGCAAAGCTGCCGGTGCGCCCGATTTTTATGCAGCCCCAAAATGGCATTGCGAGGCCGCCCCGCGCCCATGACGATCCGCATTTCCAAAGCCTCCCCTGCGCAAGAGGAAATCGCCGCAGCGCCGTCGGTGGCGGATGCAGCAAGGCGATTTTGAGGAAGTGCCCCGATTGGCGGCCACGACAGTGGCCGGGAATCGGTTGGCACGACGGTGGGCAGGGTGGCGCGAAGCGCCGGAAGGGTCGACTACCGCACCTCTTGCAACGCATACGTAGGGGCCGATGGTCCTGTTG
>CAKTZK010000090.1 GCA_934635515.1 uncultured Oscillospiraceae bacterium | reverse complement strand
GTTGACCCTGCGTATCCTCCCTTCAGCTATCTGGGAGACGACGGCAGCTACACCGGTTTTGATGTAGAGGTTGCCCAGGCCGCCTGCGACCTGCTGGGTTGGGAGCTGAAGGTGTACGGCGTTAACTGGGATCAGAAGCTGGTACAGCTGGATGCTAAGGAGTGCGACTGCGTATGGTCCGGCATGACCATTCTGGACAGCATGAAGGAAGCCGGCTACACCCTCTCCGCCCCCTACTATGACAACACCCAGGTCATTATGATCAAGGAAGGCAGCGACATCAAGTCCTCTGCGGACCTGGCCGGCAAGACCGTTGCTGTGCAGCTGGGCACCTCCGGCGACACTCTCCTCAGCGAGGGCGGCGACCTGGAGTCTCTGGCAGGCACCTTTAAGTCCCTGGTCCGCTGCGACAGCTTCCTCAAGTGCTTCACCGAGCTGGGCGGCGGCGCAGTGGATGCCGTGATCGTGGATAAGCCCGTTGCCACCGCTTATGCCGATAAGAACGAGGGCTTCACCATTCTGTCCGAGGAGCTGGGCGCCGAGCAGTACGGCATCGCCTTCCGGGCCGCTGACAAGGAGCTGTGCGAGACCATCGAGGGCGCTGTGAAGACCCTGGTGGACAACGGTACCTATGCCAAGATCGCCGAGAAGTACCCCGACATCGTGAACAACCTGCTGTTCCTGAACTGACCAGCGGCGGATACGAAAAAGTAAACTACGCACCTCCCGGAAGCCTCCCTGTGGGGCTTCCGGGATCGTGTGCCTATTATAAAGTTGAGGAGAAGATATGACATTATCGACCATGATCCTGAAAATGAGCGAGGGCCTGGGCAATACCTGCGCCATTTTCTTCCTGACGCTGCTGTTTTCCCTGCCCCTGGGCATGGTGGTGGCGCTGCTGCGCATGAGCAAGAGCAAGATCGTGTCCGGCGTGACCCGATTTATCATTTCCGTGCTGCGGGGCACCCCCCTTATGCTGCAGCTTCTGGCTGTTACCTACGGCCCCTACTACCTGTTCGACGCGCCGGTTTCTCAGAACAAGCTCATTCCCGTGATCATCGCCTTTGCCATTAACTATGCCGCCTATTTTGCGGAGATCTACCGGGGCGGCATCGAGTCTATGCCGGTGGGCCAGTATGAGGCCGCAGGTGTACTGGGCTACACCAAGATGCAGACCTTTATGCGCATCATTCTGCCCCAGGTGGTCAAACGCATTATGCCCAGCATCACCAATGAGGTGGTGACACTGGTGAAGGACACCTCCATTGCCTTCTGCGTATCCTATCAGGAGCTGTTTACCATCGGCAAGCAGATCGCCAACTCTCAGACCAGCTTTACGCCCTTCCTCATTGCAGGCGTGTTCTACTTCGTATTTAACGCCGTTGTGGATGTGGTCATGGGCCGCATTGAAAAGCGGATGAACTATTACAACTAAGGAGGCGGGATCATGAATATTTTGGAAATCAGAAATGTAAAAAAGAGCTTCAATGACTCCCAGCTCCACGTGCTCAAGGACATTAGCCTTTCCGTGGCCAAGGGCGAAGTCGTTGCCATCATCGGCCCCTCCGGCAGCGGTAAGTCCACCCTATTGCGCTGCGCCACTCTGCTTACAAAAATGGACAGCGGCGACCTTCTTTATTCCGGAGACTATGCCGCGAAGAACAACGACCAGGGCGTGTCCGTCTATGCCGACAAGCAGCAGCTGAAGAAGATCCGCAGCCGTTTCGGCCTGGTGTTCCAGAGCTTTAACCTCTTCCCCCATTTCTCCGTGCTGAAGAATCTCACGGACGCACCCATCCATGTGTTGGGCCGCAGCAAAGAGGAAGCGGAAAAGAAGGCCATGGCTCTGCTGGAGAAAATGGGTCTGGCTGACAAGGCCGACGCCTATCCCTGCCAGCTCTCCGGCGGCCAGCAGCAGCGGGTGGCCATCGCCCGGGCCCTGGCCATGGAGCCGGAGATCCTGTTTTTCGACGAGCCGACCTCCGCGCTGGATCCGGAGCTGACCGGCGAAATTCTCAAGGTCATCCGCCAGCTGGCAGAGGAACACATGACCATGGTCATCGTTACCCACGAGATGAGCTTTGCCCGGGATGTGGCCGACCGCGTTGTTTTCATGGACGGCGGCGTCATTGTGGAGCAGGGCGACCCCAAGGAGGTCATCTCCAATCCCAAGGAGGAGCGCACCCGCCAGTTCCTCTCCCGTTTCGCACAGCACTGATCTTATCTATCCTTTTCATTTAAATGGTACGCCCGGTGACGTTATTGCCACCGGGCGTACGTTTATGTTCGCAGTACCGGGATCAGGAGCATACCATCCGGAAGGGTATCATCCTCCATGGCGTTGTACCGGCGAATGGCCTCCTCACTGCTGCCATGCTGCTTGGCAATGTCCCACAGACATTCTCCGCACCCCGCCCGGCGCAGGACCAGGGACGGCCGGACCGTATCCTCTTCAGTGGGCTTTTCCTGCACGGCTGTGACCGTCTGCAGCTCCGCTTTTTCCCCGGTTATGCCGCAGAAATACACCGGGACACGCACCTGGCATGTGCCGGCGCTCCCCCGCAGCTCCGGCACGCCGCAGCGGACCCACACCGCATCCAGGCTGCCGTCCACGCTTGCGTGGATCTCCCGGCTCCGCTCAGCCGTAACAGGCGTACCGCTTTCGTCCTGGTAGAGGATCTGTATCCGCACGGTGGTGGAAAGCTCCGTTCGTCCATTCTCGTACCGCGCCATAACGGCGCCGCCATCCAGGGCCGTCACATAGGCAAAGAGGGCTCCGCCGCCGGACTCCAGTGTTTCCTCCGCCCACTCCGCTGCGCAGACGGGGCTGCAGCGCTGGGTAAAGCCCACCGTTTCCAGCTCTGCCTGGAGCGGCAGGCAGGTACTATAGAGATCTGTGATATTACTGAGCTGGCGGGTCCGGCAGGCAAATACCTGCAGCGTGAGCCGCGCCGTAAGTCCCATTCGGCAGCCACCGTCGCTGCGGACCAGCCGAAGATCCCACTCTGCCGGCTGTGCCTCGGCGTGGAAAGCAGACTCCGCGTCCGGCGTAAACCCATCCAGTATCTGCGAAAACGGCAGCGTCTGCAGCAGATCATACAGCTTTCGGTCGGCCAGGCGGAGCATGGCACCCAGGCGAATTTCCCCTTTTACCACCAGCTTGCTGCCGATCTGCTGGCAGCTGGTCACCTGGGGGGCCATTTGGCTCATGAGGATCTCCTCTACCTGCATCTGGCCGCAGTCAAATTCCTGCGTTACCCCGCAGGAGCGCTCCTCTGCCGTGGTGAGCATACGCAGCTGCCGGCTCTCTCTGCGCAGCTGCAGGCCCTTCCCTGCGGCACCACAGCAAAAACGCAGCTGCTTTTCGCCAAAGCCCAACACCGTAAGCTCCGGGATCACCCGCAGATACAGCTTGCGGCCGGTGATGGGCTTTGCCTCGCACAAAAGCAGGCGGCTATGTACCTGCAGCATTTGGCAGGCGCGCAGCTTAGGATCGCTGAGCTCACAGGTGAAGGGTACCATCACCGTTACGCTCTGCAGACCCTCCGTCTCCTCGGAAAGATAGAGCACCGTTACCCGGACCTCTCCCCGGAGGATCCCCTCCGCAGCCTGCTTCTCCCGGACTAAAAGCTGTCCCGCCGTCTCCAGGATCCTGGAGGCCGTGGCACAGTAATCCGGTAAGGTCGTCTCCGTGGTCTCCTCATGGGTCGTTACCACTTTGGTAAGCAGATCATAGTAAGGGATCTGCTCAAATTTCAGCTCCGTATCCACTTTAATCACCCTCTCCTATTGTGTCCTGCCACATCCTATGAGCGGGTGAGCGGCATTATTCCGCCTTGCAGAATAAGCACCGCAGAATTCCGCGCAGAAAGCTCGGCGCCTTCCAGACGATGATCTTCATTTCTCCGCCTCCCTTCACTGTCGCATACAGCATATCCCGCATACAATAAGCAAAAATGCCACGATAAACATCAAGCATCCCACCGGGAATATGGCTGCGATGAGGATCCCAAGCCCCAGCGCCAATGCGCAGATCCCCACGCCCCTCCCGCAGTTCCAGCGTCTCATATAACCCCTCCTCTACTGCAATATACGCGGGGAATCGCCTTGGCGTTCCTATAAAAAGCTGCTGCCTCCGGTTGGATGTCAGCAGCTTTTATATGGATTCACTTTTTGTCCCAGGGGCGAATATCCTTTACTTCCTCCCACAGCCGCACATAGCTTTTGTGCCGCCGGGCCGGAATATCGCCCCGCCGCACTGCCTCCAGCACGGCACAGCCCTTTTCCTTTATATGCTTGCACCCGACAAAGCGGCACTGGCCCAGATACGGGCGGAACTCCGGAAAGGTCTCCGGCAGGTGGGCCTGCAGCTCCAAGTTCAGCTCCTCGGTGTCGAAGGAGGAAAAGCCCGGGGTGTCGATGACCCAGGTATTCTCCTCCACGGGAAACATCTCCACGTGGCGGGTAGTATGCCTGCCCCGGCCCAGAGCCTGGCTCACCTCGCCTACCTGCAGAGCAAGGTCCGGGCACAGGCAGTTGAGAATACTGGACTTTCCCACGCCGGAGTTGCCGGTGAACACGCTGAGACTCCCCCGAATACGGCTGCGAAGCTCGTCCATCCCCTCCCCGGTCTTTGCGCTGAGGCGAAGCACCGGCAGGGCCGAATGGGCATAAATCTCATAAAGGTCCTCCGCCGGGTCCAGATCCGTTTTATTCAGGCAGACCAGCACCCGGCAGTTTTTAAGCGATGCGATGGAGGCGATGCGGTCGATGAGGTACGGATCCGTCACCGGTATGGCCGCCGAAGCGATGATGACCAGCTGGTCGATATTGGCTGCGGAGGGACGCGTGAAGCAGTTTGTGCGGGGCTCGATCTCCTCCACGAAACCCTCGCCGCCGCCCAGTTCCCGGACCTGGACCCAGTCGCCCACCAGGGGGCTGGTGCCCTCCCGGCGGAACTTGCCCCGGGCCCGGCACTGCAGCACCTGGTGGCCGGTATTTACATAATAGAAGCCGCTCAGGGCCTTTTCAATACGGCCCCTCATTGGGTCGGCTCTTCCGGCTGCGTGGACTGGGAA
>CAKTZK010000089.1 GCA_934635515.1 uncultured Oscillospiraceae bacterium | reverse complement strand
CAGCCCAGCACGCCCGCGCCGAATATCAGGATCCTCATTTTCCGCCTCCAAACCCGATCTTCACGATCTGCATTTTCATCATATTGTCTCCCAGCTTTGCCAGAAACCGGAAAAATCCGCTGACGGAGGGCGATCTCAGGTCATGGTAGCCCAGCATATAGCCCCGGCTGGAGACCTGCAGGCGGCTATCCCAGGGGGACAGCTCCGCCCGGGCATCCGAGACGGCAAAATACGCCCCCACGTCCCGGATCTTCGCGCCCTTGAGCCAGGTCTTTGCGATCATCTTCACGGCCCGCTCGTTGGCGGCGTCAAACACCAGCACGCCGCCGGGGAAGGCCTCCGCCATCTTCCGCACAAGGGCCTGCACCTGCTCTTTCAGAAAATAATAGAACACGCCGGAGGCAAAGAACACCGCGCCGCCGGACGCGTCGATCCGGTGAAACCAGGCGGTATCGTTCAGGTCGCAGGGGATGTTTTCCTCCCGCTCCCCGGCCGGCAGCAGGGCGCTGCGCGCCGCGATCACATCGGGAAAATCCAGGTTATATATCCTGCAGCTGCCGTTATCGCAGGCCCGGCCGGTGCCGTCCAGGCCGCAGCCCAGATTGACCACCGCCGCCCGGGGATGGTCCTTCAGATAGTCCCGCACCTCATAGGCCAGGTCGTTCTGCCGCATAGCCACCTCCAGGGAGCCAAAGCGCTGCATCAGGCTGCGGGAGTTCCGCTCCGCCTGGGAAAAATCATAGTCGATCTCATTCAGCAGCCGCACCGCCGCCTCATCCCGGTAGAGGTCCGGATACAGCTCTGAGCACACCTTGCGGGCGTAAAGGGGGATGATCAGGGTCTCCTGGACGGTGTTTTTCTCTATTTTGTATTTCATATACATTCCTCACTTTCTGACAAAGGGAAGATCCGGTATATCACCGCGCTCTATCAGGAAAGCAAGCATCTGCGAAAAGCCCCGGGGATCGCGGATCTGGTACTGCATGTGGTCATACCCCTGAAATACCGGGAAATGCCCCTGGGGGTAGGCCTCCATCACCGCCGCGCGGTACTTATAGTGGTCCTCGGCGCTGCCAAAGGCAAAATATGCGCGCCGCTGCTGCTCCTCCGGAAGCGGCGGCAGCGGCTTATCCTCCAGGCTGTCCGCCAGCTGGCGGCGCAAGCTGCCATAGCGGAGGGCCCTGCCCGCCGCGATGAAGTAGGGCTTGATGCTCTCGTCATCGCACCAGAGGATCTTTTTCAGCGTGCCGCCCTTTGTCCAGTACAGGCTCTTGATGGCCAGATATAAAAAGGGTGTCATCAACCGGCGGGTACCCTTTCCGATCTGGGCGAACTGGCCGCCGTCAAAATAGATATGCTCCACCGGCAGAGCCGTCCGCCTTAGAAAGGCCATGGCCAGATCCGCGCCGATGGAGGAGGCCACCACCAGGGCCAGCCGCTCCACGCCCTGCTCCCGCAGAAAGTCCTCCACCTGCCGCACCTCATTTTCCTTGCCGGTATACCTCTGTCCGGGACAGTAGACCGTGGAGGTGGGCAGGATACAGAAAAACCGGTCCTGCAGATATTCCGCCACCGGCCGGCTGCTCTCCCCTGTCACACCCATGGCATGGAAAAACAGCACCGCGGGGCTCTGTCGATCCCCCAAAGTTATAAAGCGCATGATCTCCTCCTTTTCAGCCCAATGCCACATCCAGCACCATCATCAGACTAAAGCCCACCGCGAAGAAAACCGTTCCCGCATTGGAGTGGCGGCCCTGGGACATCTCCGGTATCAGCTCCTCCACCACCACATAGAGCATGGCTCCCGCCGCAAAGCTCAGCAAATACGGCAGCGCCGGGATAATAAGGTGCGCGGCCAGCATGGTAAGCACCGCGCCGACAGGCTCTACAACGCCGGAGAGCACTCCGCCCAGAAACGCCCGGCCCTTGCTCTCCCCCTCCGCCCGGAGGGGCATGGAGATAATGGCGCCCTCGGGAAAATTTTGGATGGCGATGCCCAGGGACAGGGCCAAAGCGCCGGCGGCGGTGATCTGCGTGCCGCCGGACAGAAAGCCCGCGTACATCACACCCACGGCCATCCCCTCCGGGATATTATGCAGGGTGACTGCCAGGACCATCATGGCCGTGCGGCTGAGATCGCTCCTGGGGCCCTCCGTCTGGTCGCTGCCCACGTGAAGATGCGGAATCAGATGGTCCAGCGCCAGCAGAAACAGGACCCCCAGCCAGAAGCCTGCAAACGCCGGGAAGAAGGCAGCCTTACCCAAATGCGCCGATTGCTCTATGGCCGGGATCAGCAGGCTCCAGATAGAGGCGGCCACCATCACCCCGGCGGCAAAGCCCGCCAGAACGCGACGGACCGGATCGCCCAGAGCCTTTTTCATAAAGAATACACAGCCTGCGCCCAGTGCCGTTCCCAGAAACGGGATCAGTATGCCGACAAACGCCTCCATCTCCTTCACGTCCTTTCTGGGGGCCTGTTACTTATTTCTTCGATACCCCGCCGCATCCCGGTACTCGGGATGATCCTTGAGATAGGGATCCCGGTCGCCGCAGATGGTATAGTCGCACTTGCAGCCGTTGGCACAGGTGGTCGTGCGCACCAGCCTTGCATGGATCAGCTCCATGGAGACGAAGTCCACGTTGCACAGGGCGGGCATAATGTCCGTAAGCCCGTGACGGAGGGCAAACTCCGCCGCCGGGCAGGCTGTAAACTCATAATAAATGGGCTTATCCTTTTCATAAGGGGCCACCGTCATCTCATAGTCGTGCCACCTGTCGCAGCCCGCCTTGGCCTTGAGAAAGGCCCTATACATCAGCTTCCGGAAAAACGGCTTGTTGCAGTCCACAAACCGCAGCCGACGAAAGGCGGGCAGGATCAGATTCTCCTCCATCTCCTCGATCTCCCGGAAGGAGGTAACGGCCTTGCACGCCACATAATAGCTGAGTATGGCAATGCAGTCGTATGTGCCGCCGACACCGTTGTGAAAATTCTTGCTGCCGCCCAGGTCAGTGCGCCAGTCGGAGAGAAAGTCCACATACTGCCGCTGCACCCTCTCCCAGACCGCCTCCCGGTCCTCCGGAGGGTAGTGCAGCGCGATTTTCGCAAGGATCTCCCTCTTGCAGGCTTTGGAATAAAGCACATGGCATTTCCGGTCAAATTGCAGCTGGCTGTCTTTCATAGGCGCTCCTTTTCTGAAATTTCACAGTCCGTATTTTCGCCGTGCGTTTCCTCCCGGCCCGTCTCAGGATGCCCAGCGGGATTCCCGCAGGGAGCATGGGTAAAAAAGTCCATCGCACGCCGGAAAAACTCCTGCGGATGCAGCATCACCAGCTCCGCGTGGTCCATTTTGGGGATGCCCCGGGTCCGAATATGGGGGAAGTATCCCTTGATAAACCGGATATTTCTGCGCCGGGCCTTTTTCTCCTCGTCGCCATACCAGTAGATCATGCGGCAGTCCGTCCCGGCCGGCTCTCTCGGCAAGGCGTAGTTGTTTGCCGACCAGAAAATATGGCGGATGGTGCGGCCCGAATAGGTTTTCAAATATGCCGCCAATGCGTCATACTCCTTCACGGGATCATGTCCCGGCGGCGTCCACCGCTGGGGCGGATAGGCTGCCTCCAGCAGCTTTCGGCTGCCCGCCATGAGCTTGAAGCCCACCCAATCGGCAAGGCATATAGCGCCGCGCACCGGCAGCGGCAGCTGATACGGCGTAATGCCCGCATCAATGATGGCGCGGTCCACCGGGAGCTCTCCCAGCGCCAGCAGGCGCGTCAGGCACGCGCCGCCCAGGGAGCAGCCATAAGCAGCATCCAGATGTGTGATGCCGCGGCTGTGCAGCCAGTCCGTCACCTGGTCCACCGTGCGCTCTACGGACAGGAAATCCTCCCCCGTCTGGCCATGGCCGTCGTAGACGATCTGCACCACATGGTATACCTGCGCCAGCAGCGCCACCGAATCCGCAAACGCCCAGGCCGGCTCCGCCGTGCACGGCAGAAACAGCAGCGTCTTATCATGCTCCTGCCCGTATTCCAGCACTTTCATATTTCCATCCCCTTACAGTCCCGTGCAGGCGTTTCCGATTTTTCACACTCCGTGTAGCAGAGGGGAAAGGACGCCTTCAGCACCGTGCTTTTTCGCACCGTCCAGCCGTTTGCCCGCAGGAAAGACAGGTATTCCTCCCCGGTCCACTTGCTGTGCAGGGGAAAGCCCGCCAGCTTCATCAAAAAGGCCCGGACCTTGCCGGAAAACGAATTTTCCGCATGAACGAAGGTAGGCGCCGCCAGCACGCCGCCGTCCTTCAGCACCCGGCGAATTTCCTGCAGGGCCTTTTCCGGATGGGGCACAATGTGCAGCGCGTTGGACACGATCACCACGTCAAAGGACCCGTCCGCATAGGGCAGGCGAAACATGTCCTGCACGGAAAAATACAGCTTGGCGGAGTGGCTCTCCGCCTTTGCCTGGGCGATCATCTCTCCGGAGGCGTCCGTGGCCTCGATGTGGTCCGCCCAGCTGACGATGTTCTTTGCGATAAGCCCGGTGCCGGTGGCCAGCTCCAGGACGGTCTTATGCCGCACCACCGGGCGCAGCAGCTGGTACATCTGCTCATAGGCCGCCTGATCCTTGCGCATGAAGCGGTCATAAAGCCTGGCATTTCTGTCCCAGAAATCGGCGCGTTTTTGCACTCTGATCATCTCCAGCCATAATGTTAAAGCAATCTAACCCACATCCGTAAAATATGGTTAGAGCAAACTAACCATCGTGTATCAGAAAAACCGCATTCGGCGGTCCCGCTGTAAGGTCATTCTATAATCAAGGAAATAGTAGCAAAAATCCATCTTTCTGTCAAGATATCCCTCCGGTCTCTTTGCAAATTTTTGAAATAAAAAATCCGGCCCCAGAGGGCCGGAAACGGCAGATGCGTTTTGTGGCTGTCCACAGGTTTTGTTGTTGACACTCCCCCATATCGCAGGAACGCAATGTGTGCGGGAGAAACCTTCGTCCGCTTTCCCTTGCATGTTAGATCACCCGCAGGCAACCGGTTTTGCTCTGCAAAAGTGGTGCTCCAAAAAGAAAGGCACCCGTATGGGTGTCTTTCTTTTTGTCATAACTCAACACTATGGATTTTTTGAAATTTGCTTTCAAAAAATCGGTGTATTACAGCAAGAATAACTTGATGATGCGCAGAGCTCACTTGTTTTTTGATTCTTCAGTTGTGTCAGAGACTGCTCCTTCCAGCAGATCTGTCACTACCTGATTAAGCTGTGCGGCATTCT
>CAKTZK010000088.1 GCA_934635515.1 uncultured Oscillospiraceae bacterium | reverse complement strand
TGAAACTTTTTCAGAGTTTCAAAAACTTAAGCAGCGGAACGAAATAATTTTTTCGTTCCGCTGTTGGATTCCTTGCGTGGGCGCGGTGCCGTCCAGAGCGAAACTCACCTACCCCACGAATCAAATAACGCATACCCGCGCTGTGCTTTCGCATCGCCTCTGCGTCTATCTCCGTTCGAAAGCGCTTACGCGCTGGCACTGGCCTGCCGGAGTCAAGACCCGTATTCGCTCCTTGCCTTTCGTAGGGGGCGATGCCTACATCGCCCCGCCTGGATCTGCCCCGCACTCCTTGCAGCCTGTCATTGCGAGCCAGTGACCGACGTCACTGGTGTGGCAATCCGTATTTCCCGTCCCTCTGGCTCCCCTGCGCAAGGGGAGCTGTCACGGCAAAGCCGTGACTGAGGAGTCGACACGCCACTTCTCTCGCCGCGCATCCGTAGGAGCCGATGCCCACATCGCCCCGCCCTGTGCAAGGCCATGGCCGCCTCTTAAATCACCACCCGATGCACCCCGCTGTACGCAATGTTTGCCTCTTTCAGGGCGGCGGTGACGGTTTCCTCCTGGTCCACTTCCGCTTTCCACGCAAGGCCGCACCCGGCGGTGATCTCCCGGGGCACCGGGATCAGCCGCCCGGGAACGCCCCGTTCCAGACAGTATTTCTCCGCCGCCATAGCAGCTGCCGTGGCGTCAAAGGTCACCACCAGGCACAGTTTCTTTTTAAGCATATCAGGGCTTCACGATGAGGTCTGCAGCCATCTGCTTTTCCACAATGTCATACATATTGGTCACGCCGCCCACAGCCAGCTTCTCCGTAAGCCCGTAGAAATTCAGACAGGTGCCGCAGGTGAGGATCTCCACGCCCCGGTCCGCCATACTCTTCAGGTCCTCCAGGGACAGGGATTCCTCACAGGTGAGGAACGCGCCGCCGTTATAAAACAGGATGGTTTTCGGCAGGGTCTCCTGCTGGCTCAGGGCGTAGAGAAATGCCTTCAGCAAGTTCTTTCCCAGCTCGCCTTCCCCCTCACCCATGTGGTCGGCGCTGACCACCACCACGGTGTTCTTCTGCCCGGCGGGGATGATGCACACGGTCTCCTCGTTCTCGGCGGGCAGGTCGGCCCCGGCGCCCACGGTCATGGTCACCCGGTACTCGTTCTCGCCCAGCTTCTGGCTCTCCACGCCGTAGCCCTTCTGGTTTGCCATCTTGGTCAGATTCTGCACGGCGATCTCGTTGTCAACCAAAGTCTCCACCACGCCGCCGTCTGCGCCCAACCGGCGAATGGCGTCCTTGGTCTTTACCACCGGGATAGGGCAGGTGTCGCCCATAGCGTTCACTTTCAGCATAATAATATCCTCCTAATGCAATTATTTTTATCCAATAACGTGGATCTCAATGTCCTCGCCGTCCGTCACCTCGCCCACAATGGCCGCCGGGGCGCCGATGCGGCGCAGGTCCTCCACCAGGCTCGCCGCCTGCTCTTCCGGCAAAGCCACCAGCAGTCCGCCGGAGGTCTGGGGGTCAAAGAGCACCTCCTCCATGGCGAAGGAGACGTTTTCAAACCGCACAAAGGGTCCCGTGTGGTTGCGGTTTCGCTGCCCCGCCGCCGTCAGCAGGAATTCGTCCGCGTGGCGCAGCGCCTCGGGAAATACCGGCACCGCCCCGGCATCTACCCGGCAGCTGTGGTGTCCGTCCATCATCTCGTGCAGGTGGCCCAGGAAGCTGAATCCCGTCACATCCGTGCAGGCGTGCACATCATACGCCCGGCAGCAGTCAGCAGCGTACTTATTGAGGGTCGTCATGGACCCGATGGCGTCCATCATGGACGCCCGGCTGGCCTCTCCCACACGGTTTGCGGTGCAGAGGATACCCACGCCCAGCCGCTTGGTCAGCACCAGCCTGTCGCCCTTTTGGGGCGTATTGTTGGCGTAAATATGGTCCGGATGGACGATACCCATCACGGACAATCCATACTTCACATCGCTGTCGGCAATGGAGTGTCCCCCGGCCAGGACGCCCCCGGCCTCGGCCACCTTTTCCGCACCGCCGCGCATCATCTCGCCCAGGATGTTCAAATCCGACTTCTCCGGGAAGCACACGATGTTCAGTGCCGTTTTCACTTCGCCGCCCATAGCCCACACATCGCTGAGGGCGTTGGTGGCCGCGATCTGCCCGAAGGTGTAGGGGTCGTCCACCATGGGCGGGAAAAAGTCCAGGGTCTGCACCACCGCTATATCGTCCGTCAGCTTATACACCGCAGCGTCGTCCTTGCTGTCGTAGCCGATGAGCAGCGCCGGGTCCTTGTCAAACTTCGGAAGCCTCTCCAGCACCCGGCTCAGGATCCCCGCGCCCAGCTTAGCCGTACAGCCGCCGCCCTTACAAAAAAGTTTTTCGTTTTCCATGGGATGCCCCCCTTTATTCTCTATTTAGAATAGCACAAATCCCCGGAATGTAAAATAGATTTACTGCATAGAATTCCCTGTTCTATCGTTTTCGCCCATAATTCCGCCCCCATCAAGGCCAAACTTGCACCCGGGCCCTCTTTCTGCTATAATAAAATTTATATTGAAGTTTTTTTCGCCAGTTTTTGAAAGGAGTTTCTGTTTTATGCGCGTCATAGATTTGGAAAATATAAACTCAGCCATGCGCAACGAGGAGCAATTCGTTCTCCGCTGCGAGGAGGTCTTCCACGATAAGATCGGCTCCGCCGCCGCCACCATCCTGGCCGGCAAGACCAAAAAGCCCATCGTAGCCCTCACCGGTCCCTCCGGCTCCGGCAAGACCACCACAGCCATGCGCCTGCAGCAGTACCTGGAGAATCTGGGCGTCAAGGTCTGCATGCTGAGCATGGACAATTTCTTCCTGCCCCTGGACCAGCGCCCCCCGGAGGCCACCGACTGGGAAAGCCCCTACTGCGTCAATCGCCAGCTCCTGGTGGACTGCATCCACCGTCTGGCCGATGGCCAGGAGGTGGAGGTGCCCTGGTACGACTTTGTCACCGGCAAAACCGGCGGCTGGCGCAAAATGCAGGGGGATAAGGACGCCATCATCATCGCCGAGGGCATCCACATGCTCAACCCCCTGATCTTCGACCAGCTGCGCAGCGAGGCCAACGGCATTTATGTGGCCCCCCGCACCCGCATCATCACCAACGACGATAGGATCGTCCGCCCCGAGCAGCTGCGGGTGGTCCGCCGCATGATCCGGGACTACAAGACCCGGGGCCACTCCCTGCAGGACACCGTCCGCAAGGCCCAGAGCGTAGACCGGGGCGAGGTGAACTACATCCAGCCCCACAAGCACAACGCCGCCATCCACATTGACACCTTCCACGACTATGAGCCCTGCATCCTGGCCAAGTACCTGGAGGAGATCCCCTGTTTCCGGGAGGAGCTGACCCCGGAGTTTATCAGCCAGTACGGCCTCACAGACCTGATGAAAGCCGTGGAGAGCGTCCCGCCCCTGCACACCCCCTATGTGCCCCTGAACTCCATCGTCCGGGAGTTCGTGGGCGGCAGCTGCTTCCAGTATTAAGACTTTGATAAAAGACGTCCCTTCGGCGAAAGCCGAAGGGACGTCTTTTATCATACACGCTTATTTTTCCCGCAGCAGCTCCAGAGCCGCCCGGGCGGCCGCCTGCTCCGCCTCTTTTTTGCTGCGGCCGGTGCCTGTGGAAAAAGGCTCTCCGCTGAGCAGCACGGCGGCCTCAAAGACCTTGGCGTGGTCCGGCCCGCTGGAGCCCACCAGCCGATAGCCCAGAGTAGAGCCGCTGTGGCGCTGCACCAGCTCCTGCAGCTGGGTCTTGTAGTCCCGGCGCCGCTCCTCCACGTCCTCTTCCCGCTCCTTGTCCAGCAGCACCCGGTGGATCAGCTCCGCCGCCGCCTCCATACCGCCGTCCAGATAGACCGCGGCAAATACAGACTCCGTAGCGTCCGCCAGGATAGAGGGCCGCTGACGGCCGCCTCCCTGCTCCTCGCCCCGTCCCAGCTTCAGGTGCCGGCCCAACTCCAGGCTCTGGGCCACCTCGTGCAGGCTCTCCTCGCACACCAGCGCCGCCCGGATCCGGGTCAGATCACCCTCCGGCAGGTCCGGATGCTTGTGAAACAGATAGTCCGCCGTCACCACGCCCAGCACGGCATCCCCCAAAAACTCCAGCCGCTCGTTGCTGCGCATGCCGCTGCTGCGGTGCTCGTTGGCGTAGGAGCTGTGCTGCAAAGCGTTTTCCAGCAGGGCCTTGTTTTTAAATACATAGCCCAGCTTTTCCTCCAGTGTGAACATGAAAAAACTCCTCTCCACAACTGAAAAAGGAAACCCCGCGTGCCGAAAAGGTCTTTTTCTCCGCAGCCCCATAAGAATTTTCGCCCACGCACACGACGCGGGCGAAAATGATCTTAATTTCTCGCGCCTGCCGGCGCGAACTCTGCGAGGCCTTTTAAGTGGTGGGGTCTCTTTTTTCAACTGTTGATTTTATGATTCAAATACTGCACGCAGTCGCCCACGGTCTTGAGTCCGGCCAGATCTTCCTCGTCGATCTCGCCCACATCAAACTCCTCCTCCATGGCCATCACCAGCTCCACCAGGTCCACGGAGTCGGCACCCAGGTCGTCCACGAAGGAGCTTTCCATGGTGATCTCCTCCGCGTCGATGGCAAACTGCTCGGCGATGAGGTCCTGCATAGTTTTGAAGATTTCCTCTGCTGTCATATCGAGTTCTTCTCCTTTCGGATTTTTCTTGAAAAAGAATACTGCATCCGTGTATGTATGTCAATAGTCAAATTGGTATTTATTGTTCAATTTTCATCAAATCAATGTTTTCCTCAATTTTTTCAATGAGGCCGCTGCGGGCAAAAGCCGCCGCCTGGCCGATGGCGTTTTCAATGGCCTCGGCGTTGGAGGAGCCGTGGGCCTTGATAACGGGCCTGGAGATGCCGATGAAGGCGGTGCCGCCCACCTTGTTGGGGTCCAGCTTGGCCTTAAAGGCGTTCAGTCCCGGCATCACCGCCAGGGCGGCCAGCTTGGTCAGCAGATTTTTCTTGAACATCCCCTTCAGGGCCGACCCGGCAAAGGATCCGACCCCCTCCATGGTCTTGAGCAGGATGTTCCCGGAAAAGCCGTCCGTTACGATCACGTCGCAGCCGCCCTTGATGGCCTCCTTGGCCTCAATGTTGCCGATAAAGTGCAGGTGTCCGGCGGCATCGGCCTCTTTCAGCCGCGCCAGGGTCTGCTTTTGCAGGTCTGTGCCCTTGCTGTCCTCGGCGCCGATGTTCAGCAGGCCCACCCGGGGCTTTGCCAGCCCCAGCACCTGCTGGGCGTAGAAATTGCCTAAGTAGGCGAACTGCACCAGGTACTCCGGGGTACACTCGGCGTTGGCCCCACAGTC
>CAKTZK010000087.1 GCA_934635515.1 uncultured Oscillospiraceae bacterium | reverse complement strand
GTACTTGCCCTGGAGGAAATGGTTGACGCTGACGCTGTCGGCGGCCAGGAGCTTTACGGTGGCATAGTCATAGCCGTCATAGCTCAGGGTCATTTCGCCCAGCTCCTGATCCACGGCGATGGGGGCGAAGGCGGTGTCACCGTATACGGTGACCTTGCGCTCCAGCAGGTCGGGCGTGACATCGTTGGGCAGCAGGATCTCCACGTCCTCGGCGGTGTGCACCAGCACGGCGTTGGTCTCCTTGCTGAGCTTTACCGGCACCTCCTGGATGAGATCCTCCTTGGTGAAGATGGTCTGCATGCTGAAGTTATTATAGCCCCAATCCAGCAGGGTGGCGGAGTCTACAAAGTTCATGAGTTTCTCTTCACCGCCGATGACCTTTGTATCACTGCCCAGGACCACGGCCACCAGACGGCGGCCATCCTTGATGGCGGTAGACAGCAGGCAGCGGCCCGCCTCGTCGGTATAGCCGGTCTTGAGCCCGTCGGCATAGTCATAGATATAGCCCAGGGTGCGCCAGTTGGAGATGAGGGCGTTGGTGGAATGGAGCTCCCGGACGTCGGACATATTGGTGGCGGGCACATTATAGGATTTGCTGCCGCAGATAGTCATGAAAACGTCGTGCTTCATAGCCTCATGGGCGATAAGATAGATGTCCCAGGCGGTGGTATAGTGGTCGGGGTCGTGCAGACCGTTGGTATTGGCAAAATGCGTGCCCTCGCAGCCTAGCTCCTGGGCGCGCTGATTCATCAGGGCAACAAAGTCCGCAATGGAGCCGGACACGGCCTCGGCAAGAACGTTGGCGGCCTCGTTGGCGGAGACGATGAGCAGGCAGTTGAGCAGCTGCTCCACCGTAAGGACCTCGCCGGCCTCGATGCCGGCGGTGCTGCTGTCCTCGTCAATGCTGCTGACGGCCACCTGGGAGGCCGTGATGGGCTGGGTGAGGGACAGATCGCCCCGGTCCACGGCCTCCAGGGTCAGCAGGGCGGTCATGACCTTGGTGATGCTGGCCGGATAGGCCTTCTGCTTTTCATTGAGACCGTAGAGCATGCGGCCGGTGCTTTCGTCCATCAGCAGGGCGCACTTGGCGTCCAGGGTGGGATTTTCCAGCGCAGAAGCCTGGGGCGTCAGGAAAAGCACCGTCATAAGGACGGAAAGCAAAAAAACAGATAAAAATCGTCGAATTTTCATGGTCGTTCTTCTCCAGTTATGATATAATACAGAATAGCCCATAAACGAATTATGTGAACTAAAGTCAATTATAAGCAAAAACCAAGGTGGAGTCAACAGTGAAACACGGAATTCATCTGACAAAAACGGAAATAGCGATCTTGCTGCTGGCGGTACTGTTTGCGGCGGCCATGGTGCTGCTTCGGGTCTCAAGACAGGGGGACAGCGCGTGGCAGATCACCACCGAGCACACCCAGGCCCAGACGGAGCCCATCCGCCCGGTGAACATCAACACCGCCTCCAAGGAGGAGCTTGTGGAGGTGGAGGGGATCGGTCCGACCCTGGCGGAGCGCATCATTGCCTATCGGGAGGAGAATGGGCCGTTTCAGACGATCGAGGAGCTGGACAATGTGAAGGGCATCGGGCCCAGCCTTATAGAGAACATTAGATATCTTGTTTGCACGGAGGATACACCATGAAGATACTGGTCGTTGATGACGAGAAGCTGCTTGTAAAGGGAATCACCTTTAACCTGCAGAATGAGGGATATGAGGTGGAGGCCGCCTATGACGGCACCGCCGCGGTGGAGCTGGCGCGCAAGGAGTGCTTTGACCTGATCATCCTGGACTGGATGATGCCGGGAAAATCCGGAAGCGAGGCATGCATGGAGATACGGAGCTTTTCCGACGTGCCTATCATTATGCTCACGGCGAAAAGCGAGGACAGCGACAAGATCATGGGCTTTGCCTGCGGGGCGGACGACTACGTGACAAAGCCCTTTAATATCCTGGAGCTGAAGGCCCGCATCCGGGCGCTGCTGCGCAGAGCCGCCGGAAGCAAGCGCCAAAAGGAGGAGGACACACGCCTGCGCTGCAGCGAGTTCACCCTGGACATGAGCCAGCGGGTGGCCCTGCGGGAGGGCCGGGTGGTGGACCTGACCGCCAAGGAATATGAGCTGCTGGAGGTGCTGATGAAAAATCCACGGCATGTGTTCAGCCGGGAAAAGCTGATGGACCAGGTATGGGGCTACACTTATGCCGGGGACTACCGCACGGTGGATGTGCATATCCGGCGGCTGCGGGAAAAGCTGGAGCCGGACCCGGCACAGCCGAGGTATATTCTGACCAAGTGGGGAGTGGGATACTATTTTCAAAATGAAGAGCAGTCTGCAGTTTAAGATCGGCCTGAGCTATCTGTCCATCATTATTGTGGTGCTGATCATCCTCAACACCTATCCGCTCCTGGCCTCTCAGAACTTAGTATTTCGCTCCAAGGAAGCTACGGTGAGCAGCAGCGTGAAGGTGATGGAGTCGGCGCTGGCTGGCCTCTCGTCCCTGACGGAGGGGAACGTGGAGAAGGCCCTCTCCGGCCTGGAGGAGACGGGCGTGAGCCGCGTGATGGTCACGGACACCGCAGGCCGGGTGCTCTATGACACCCGCCTGCAGGAAAACGCCAGGGGGCAGTATGCCTTTTACACGGAAATCGCCCAGGCGCTGGACGGAGACGACACCTTTTACTGCGCTTTTGACGGGGAAGCCTTCCTCAGCCGGGGGGCGGCACCGGTGGTGTATCGAAACCAGATCATCGGCGTGGTCTACGCCTATCAGTATGATGCGCAGCAGGGAACGCTGCTGAAGGATCTGCAGAAAAACCTTATTACCATTTCGGCGGCGGTGGCGATCATAGCCATTGGAATTAGTCTGCTGCTGTCCCGGCTCTTTGCCGGGCGGATCAGCCGCCTGCTGCAGGCCATCAGTCAGGTGCGGGAGGGCTCTTATAACCACAGGGCCGCGGTGGAGGGCTCAGACGAGATCGCCCAGATCGCCGCGGAATTCAACAGCCTTACAAGCCGTTTGCAGACAACGGAGGAGGCTCGGCGGCGCTTTGTGTCCGACGCGTCCCACGAGATGAAAACGCCTTTGGCCGGCATCAAGCTGCTGACGGATTCCATTTTGCAGACGGAGGACATTGACCCGGCGACCACCCGGGAATTTGTTGCGGACATCGGTGATGAGGCCACCCGGCTGCAGCGCATTACCGAGGATCTGCTGCGGCTGACAAGGCTGGACAGCGGCGTTCTGGAGCCAGCGGTCCCGGTGCAGGTCAAAAAGGTCCTGGACCGTGCCGGACGTATGCTGCAGCCGGTGGCAGGACAGAGGGAAATAGACCTTACCTGGCAGGCAGAGGAGGGCGCGGTGGTGCTGGCGACAGAGGGCGACATTCACCAGATCCTGTATAATCTCATGGAAAATGCCGTGAAATATACGGCGCCGGGAGGCTTTGTGCATGCGGCTGCTGCCGCACGGGACGGCTGGGTGCTGATGACCGTGGAGGATAACGGTATGGGGATCCCGGCCGAGGATATGCCCCATATTTTCCAGCGTTTTTACCGGGTGGACAAGGCCCGCTCCCGGGAGATCGGCGGCACGGGCCTGGGCCTGAGTATCGTGGGTGACACGGTGCGCAGGCGCTGCGGTGAAATTACCGTTGCCGCCCGGGAAGGCGGCGGAACGGTGTTTACGGTGCGATTTAAGCAGGCAGGCGAGGTGACGGCATGAAAAAAGGATGGATACTGTTCACCTGTATTGTGCTGGCACTGCTGCTGGCGGGCTGCTCGGGAAGCCCGGAGGAGGAGCGGCAGATGCACCTTTTCTACCCCGCTGCGGAGTTTAAAGCGGGGGGCGATGTGCTGCAGTCCCAGGCCATTGACTGGTCACAGTGGGAGGAGCAGGAGGCCGAGCGGCAGGTGCGGGAAGTGGTGCGGCTGCTGATGAATACGGACGGAGGTCTGGATTTCTCGTCTCCCATTCCTCAGGGGACGCAGCTTTTGCAGTGCAGCGTGTCCGGGGGAGTGGCGGTGCTGGATTTTTCCGGGGCCTACGGGCGATTGTCCGAGTTCGACCTGACGGTGGCGGATTACTGCATTACGCTGACTGCCTCCCAGATCCCCGGCGTGCGGCGGATCCAGATCCTGGTAGAGGGAGAGTCGCTGTCAGGGGAGCAGGGACAGGCACTGACCACGGGAGATGTGCTGCTGACCAGCTCGGAGGACGTGGTAAAGGTGGTGCCGGTAGCCCTGTATTTTCCGGATAGGGAGGGGGTCCTGCGGCCTGAAAAGCGGGAGCTGCTCATTTACGAGGGGGAGAATCACTGCAGCCGTGTACTGGAGGCTCTGCTGGAGGGACCGGAAACAGAGGGGCTGGTGAGCCTTCTGCCGGAGGGCATCAATCTCTCCAGTGTCTGGCTGGACGGGGATATTTGCTGCCTGAATCTCACCTACGGGGACTACAAAACCCTTTGCGACACCACGAATATCGACCAGGAAAACCTGGTGCAGGGCCTTGTGCGCTCTTTGTGCAGCCTGAAGGGTGTGGAAAGGGTGCAGTTTATGGTCAACGGCGGCTACCGGGCCAAGCTGGGAACCGTGGACATTGAAAATCCGATCAGACCTTAAAAATAAGAGAAGGTGCCGACAGAGGATCGGCACCTTCTCTTGCTTTTCATTTTACTGCTTTCGGGCGGTGATGTACTCGTCGCCGGGCCGCCAATAGGGGCAGGCATCGGCCCGGGCGGAGAGAAAACGGACCATTTCGTCCTCATCCAGGTCCATGTCGCAGATATAATCGTCGTATTCCTCGTCGTAGGAATAGTAGACGCAGGTTTCGCATTTGGTGCTCATGGGGGCCTCCTTCTCGGGCGCAGATTTCTTTTTCTTTATTATACTGCGCCGTTTTGCCGCCGTCAACGGGGGGATTTTTTGGCTATGGGGAAAAAATTCAAAGAAATGTAATGACTTTTCCCGGGGATTCGGCTACAATAAGGTGAAAATAAAAGTAGGAGGACATCCTGTTGAAAAAAATCTACGACTCGGTGGAGCGCTTTTGCGCCCGCCATCCCCGGTTTGGTATTCCCAATTTGATGCGGTACATCGTCATCGGTAATGCGGTGGTGTACTTCCTGTCCATGCTCAGCCGCAACGCCGACGCGGCGGCACTGGACTTTTTGGCCTTTAACCTCAACGGCCTGCTCCACGGCGAGATCTGGCGGATCGTGACCTACATCTTTGTGCCTGGATACAGCAGTCCCTTTGCACTGCTCATCGCCCTGTATTTTTACTACTGGATCGGCTCGACCCTGGAGCGGGAATGGGGCACGCCCAAGTTTACCCTATATTACCTGGGCGGCGCGGCGCTGACGGTGGTGGGCGTGAT
>CAKTZK010000086.1 GCA_934635515.1 uncultured Oscillospiraceae bacterium | reverse complement strand
GGGGCTTTGCAAAAGCGCGAACCTTTTGCTTTGGCTATATAACCCCAGGTCGCGGTTAGCCTATGTAAACTATTCAACGGACAATCAGGCCCGCAAACGGCGACTTTCCTCGAAAAACGGCGTTTTACGCCCCCGAATTCGCAACTTTTGGCAGAAAACGGGAAAATCATTTACGCTGAGCCTTCAACACAACAGGCCCCGTGGCGTACATACCGCCACGGGGCCTGTCAAACCTTAGCCTCAAACCATATCTAAAATGAAACTAGTAGAGCAGCAGAGCCAAAAACCTACAGCAGCGCAGGCGCATACATGAGCACGGCAAGCATGCCAACACCCACTACGATGCACGCCGCCATCGATTTCGTCTTCGCACCCACCACAAGCACTACGGCGGCAGCCAGCAGAGGCATACCCCACAGTGCGATGTCGCCCGAAGCGACCTTCGCAGGATCGAAGAGGTCATTCGTCACCAGGGCGGCAAAAGCCGCGGGCGGAATGAAGTTTAGCGCACGCACGAACCCTTCAGGCAGCTGCTTGCCCTTCAATAAGAAAATAGGCAAGCAGCGGCAGGCGAGCATGCATGCCAGGCACACACCAAAAATAATGAGGAAGCTCGTAACGTCCACTGTCTACTCCCCCACTTTCATGGTCGTGTTGCGATCATCGTGGCGCACACTCGAAAACGCAAACGCGGCACCCACGCCCACAAGCGCTCCGATCAGAATGGCAGGACCGGCAAGGCCCACGCACTTGCACACGATAACACCGACAATGGAGCCAAACACGGCGACCAAGTTTGCGGGAGTCACCTTCTGCATGCACAACAAGCAAATGAACAGCGACGTCATGGCGAACGAAGCGAGTGCGGTGGGCAGCGAAATCGCCGAACCGATAAGCGCGCCCGCGACATTGGAAACGGTCCACGATGTAAGCGAGAACAAATTAACGAGCAGAGCGTGCTTCACCGACCAATCGCCGTTAATCATGCGCGCCAAATTCACGCCGAAGCTCTCATCGGTTACCGTGGCGCCGAAAATGAACGCCAGGCGTTTGCCCGCGCTGCCGCAGAACTGCGAAAGCGATGCGCCATAAAGCATTTGACGCGTGTTCACGAGCGCGACGCTGGCAATAATGGCCGAAATCGGATTGCCCGCGAGCCACATATTGGGAATCATGTATTGGCCAGCGCCCGAATAGAACAAAAGGCTCATGACGGCGATCATCCACACGTCCATGCCGGCGGCGACGCCCAAAATGCCGCACGGAATGCCCAGCACGATGTAGCCGAGCACGATAGGCCACGCGGCTTGAAACGCCTCTTTCAGCAGTGCGCCAGAAACGCCGCCTTGGTCGGCGGCGTTCGATTCGACGGCCGCGTTGGCGACCGTCTGGTTATGTTTCAAATTCGTTTCAGACATAGTTCCACGATTATAAGAGTGCCCACCGCCTTTTCCAACCGCGCATGCAAGTTTTTTCGCAGAAGCGCAGGTGTAACTTAGTGGTAGCCCCGTGGGTCAATGGTGGGTCAAAGGGACTGCCCCCTTGACCCACTGCCGCCTAACCTACTTCGGCGCTCGCGACCGCGTTTCAATATCATGCGCACCACTACGAGCATAACTGCCGAGCTCGTCCAGGTAAGAGGATAGCTTGCGGCAATGCCTTGCATGCCCATTCCGCAGCCCACGGATGCATACACGATGGCCACGCGAACCACGCACGTGTTCAGCAGCACCACAAGCGCCGGCGCCAGCGAATGTCCAAAACCACGCATCGCATCGGCCTGCACTTCAAGCACCGCATATGCGGCATAGAAAGGAAACGTCGTCCGCGCAAACGCGACGCCTACGGAAATCACGTCATCGCTCCAGTCGAAAATTCCAAACGCATACGGCAGAATAGCGAGCATCAGGCCGGAAGTGGCAAGGGCGAGTGCCAAGCACAGCGCCTGACAAGCATGCGACCCTTTCGCGCATCGCTCATGCAGGCGGGCCCCATAGTTTTGAGCAACGAACGTCGTCGTAGCCTGCCCAATCGCCAAAATGGTGTAGTAAATAGGCAACTCGACCTTTAAATACACCGCGAACGCCGCAACGCTCACCACGCCGAGTATATCCACCTGATGTTGCACCACCACATTCGACAGCGTGATGGCAACCGTCTGCACAGCGATGGGAGCGCCGAAGCCCAGCATCCACCGTAGAGCACCTCCGCTAGAAACCCCCCTTTGGCCCGCGCCGCCGCCAGACACGCCGCACTCGCGAGCACGACGTACAAGCACGCAGACCGCAATGCTCGCGGCGAGCCCATTGGAAGCGAGCGTCGCCAAAGCGCACCCTTCAATGCCCAAGCCGAAAACGCATAGCAAAAACCAATTCGCCCCGACATTCGCCACGCCGCCGGCCGCTTGGGCGACAAAAGGCGTCGAAGAATCGCCCAAACCGCGCAGCGCGCCCGAACACATGTTGAAAATGGCAATGGGAAGTGTCGCGGCCACCGCAAAGCGAAGGTAGCCCAATGCATCGGCCGCCGACTCCTTAGGAATCTCCATGGCGGCAATGAACGGATCGGCGAGCGCTTCGCCCAACGCCGCAAGCGCAAGGCCTCCCATGATGCCAATCCGCATCGATGCGCGAATAGCGGCTCTCAGCTCGGCAGCATCGCCGACGCCGGCGAAATTCGCAACCCGCACATTCGCAGCCACCGACATGCCGCTGAAAAGCCCCATCATAAGCGTAATGAGCAGCGAGCCTACGCCGAGCGCGGCCACGGCCTGCGTGCCCACAACGTTGCCAACGAACAGCATATCGACCGTGGAATACAATTGCTGAACGACGGAGGCGCCCAAAAGCGGCAACGCAAAAGCGACGATACCGCGCACGATGCCGCCTTGAGTCAGGTCGCGCCTCGCCACAACGCCGTCCTAGATTTCGGGAATCGACGCGATTAGGCGTCGCGCCGCATCCGATTCGGCATGATTGAACACATGCTCGGTAGGGCCTTCCTCGACGACCCGCCCCCCGTCGAGCACGTACACGCGATTGCACAATCCGTAGACGAGAGCGAGATCGTGGCTCACGAACAGGCACGCCATATTGCGGTCACGGCACAAATCGTATAGCAGGCGCACAATTTGCGCCTGAATGGTCACATCAAGCGCGCTGGTGGGTTCGTCGGCAATCAGCAAATCGGGATTGCCAATGATGGCGCGGGCTATTGCGGCGCGTTGGCACTCACCGCCAGAAAGCTCCCACGCATATCGCTCGGCGTACGCACGCGGAAGCCCCACGGCGTCGAGGGCTTCATGCGCCTTCGCGCGTCGGTCGGCCTTTTCCACGCCTCGATACGCGACGCCTTCGGCGATGCCTTCGCCCAATTTCATGCGCGGCGAGAACGTAGATGCGGGGTTCTGGAATACCATCTGCATATCGAGCTGCGCGCGACGAAAATCCGGCGAACGACGGGCAACGCGAGTGGCGGCATCGCAACGTTGGCCCTTGAACGCAAGCGAACCGTCATCGGCGGCCTCGAGCCCCACCGCGATGCGGGCCGCCGTCGATTTTCCCGAGCCGCTCGTTCCCACCAGCCCAACGAAGTCGCCCGCGCAAACACGCAGGCTCACGTCGTCAAGAGCCCTGAAAGAACCGCCGCGCGCACGATAATCCTTGCTTACATTTCGCATTTCGAACAGGGACATCAATTATCCTTATCAACGAAGCCCGAACCTGGCAGCATGCCATTCGCGCGAGGAATTGCCGCGATAAGCTCGCGCGTATACCAATGCCTCGGCGCATACAGCACCTGGTCGCGCTCGCCCAGTTCCACAAGCTCGCCCGAACGCATAACGCCAATGCGATCGGCAATGCGCGACACGGCCGCAATGTTGTGCGTCACCACGAGCATCGCGCATCCCGATTCATCGCGCAGCCGCGCGAGCAAATTCAACACCTGGTTTTGCGATGCCACGTCCAACGCGCTCGTTGGCTCGTCCGCCAAAAGCAACTTCGGCGAAAGCGCCGCCGACATGGCCAGCACGGCGCGCTGGCACATACCGCCGGAAAGCTCGTGCGGAAACGAGGAAAGCACGCGATTGGCATCATCGAAACCCATATCGGCAAGCATCGCCCGCTCGATTTCGCGAGCCGACGCGCCGCGCGCCACGCCATGCACGCGCAGACATTCGTCGAATTGCGCGCCGATCTTCGACAAAGGGTCAAGCGACGCCGCGGCATCTTGGAACACGTATGCTATGCCCGCTCCACGCAGCGCCGCCATTCGTTTGCGCGACGTCACGTCGATGCGCTCCCCGCAAAAAGCGACCTCGCCAGTGTCCACGCGTCCCGAAGCACCAAGCAGGCCCACGACGGCGCGCAGCACCGAGGACTTCCCCGAGCCGCTCTCGCCCACCAGGCCCACAACCTCGCCTGGCCGCACATCCAAAGAAATGCCACGCACGGCCTGGACGTCCCCGTAGGACACGCCCAGGCCGCGCGCGCTCAATACCGGTATGTCGCGATTATTTGACATCGGTATCAACGGTGATGAAGTAATATTCGCTCGGCGCAGCAGCGAAATCGACCACTTTGTCGGAGGCAATGTAGGAAGTCTCGGAATTGCCGAAGAAGATGAACGCGTTGTCGTTGAGCACGTTCTGCGAAATCTGTTTGATAAGAGCCTCGCGCTCGTCATCGTCGAACGCCGTATTCAAAGCCTCAATCTCGCTATCGACATCGGCATTGGAATATTTGCCGAAATTGCCCGACCCGTTCGAAGCGAAGCACATGTTCGCGAAGTAGCCCGCATCGCCGGTGGGCGCCATGCCGTAGCTGTCGATAGTCATGTCGGGGTTGTCGCCGTCGTAGGTTTCGGCGTCTTGCAGCCAGTAATCGACGGACACGATGTTGAGCTTCACGCCAATCGAGGCCAACTTGGACTGCAAATCGTCGGCCAGGCGCACGAAGCGCTCGTAGGTCGAGCAATTGTACAGCGTGATTTCCACCGGGGTGCCATCGGAAAGCTCGCGCACGCCGTCGTTGTTCACATCGACGATGCCCGCATCATCGAGCACCTGGGCGGCCTTCGCCGTATTGAACCCGTCGACGGTCACATCAAGGCCGTCGGTGCCGCCATAGGGCAGCTGCGAGCTATACACGCCGTAACTGGGAACTTCGGTACCCATATTGATGACGTTCGCATAGTTCTCGCGGTCGATGCACCACGAAATCGCTTCACGCACAGCGGGCTCGGCCACAACTTTATGGGTCATATTGAAGCGCACGAAATCGGCGCGCGTCGAAGTCTTGGAAACCTTTTTGAAGTTTCCGTTGTCGACCAGCGTGGTATAGGCCGAAGCGCCGGGCATCGCCAGCACGTCGAGTTCGCCGTTCTGCATGGCGAGAATCTGCGACTCGTCGTCGAAGAAGGTGTGAAGCACAATCTTGTCCAGCTTCGGCGTGCCGTTCCAGTAGTTCTCGTTCGGCACGAGCGTGGTGTGGTCCTCATAGACGAATTCGCTCATCTTGTACGGGCCGGTGCACGGCGTGGCAGCGGCGTAATCGACGCCGTCGCCCACATAGTAAATCGAGAAAATGGGGTCGCACATGCAGTTTTCGAACGCCGGAACCAGCCCTTTGGTAGTGATGGTAACCGTTTGGCCATCGGCCTCGATAGAACTGATTGCCAGTGTTTCGGCGGCGCGCTCGTTTTCCTTATACGTGCGCTCAAGGCACGCCTTCACCGCGTCGCCGGTCATCTTTTCGCCGTTGGTAAACGTTACATCATCGCGCAGCTCGAACTTCCACGTCAAATCGTCGACCTGCTCGACCGACTTGGCGAGCCACGGCTCGACGTTGAAATCGTCGTCAAGCTTCAACAGATTCTCGGTGATGCCGTAATACTGCATCTCCCAGCCGTCCCAACCGTTTGCCGGGTCCATGCTTTCCGCATAA
>CAKTZK010000085.1 GCA_934635515.1 uncultured Oscillospiraceae bacterium | reverse complement strand
CGTCAGTCCCTTTTCGAGCCTGCTCTACTGCGCCGATTGCGGAGAGAAGCTGTATTACAGCGTCACAGGCAACTATAAGCGGGAGCAAGCCTATTTCTTCTGCTCCTCCTACCGCAAAAACTCCGAGGTTTGTTCTGCCCACTATATCCGTGAGAAAGTGGTGGAGCAAATCGTTCTGGAGAGTATGCAGCGTATCCTGCTGAATGTACAGGCATTTGAAAAAGAATTTGCCCGCAAGCAGATGGACTGTTACACGGAGGACAAGAAAAAGCAGCTTGCCGCCAAGCGCCGGGAGTTGAGCAAGGCGAAGAAACGCATTGCGGAGATTGATGCCTTGATTCAGAAAATCTACGAGGACAACGCCAGCGGAAAGCTATCTGACGAGCGCTACGCCACCTTGTCCCCGTCCTATGAGGAGGAACAGAAAACGCTGAAATCCGCTGTTCCGGAGATGCAGGCCTATCTGGAAACCGAAACGGATAAAACCGAGAGCTTGCAGCGGTTCATTCAGAAGGTGAAACAAATCACGGAGCTGAAAGCGCTGACGCCGGAACTGATCCACGAGTTCGTGGACAAAATCGTGGTGTATGCGCCCAGATATCTTGACGGCAAACGGGTGCAGCTTTTGGACATCTATTACAGCGGCGTGGGTATCCTCCACGAGTTGATCCCGGAGGAGATGGAAGAAGCCTTCCAGCAGCACCTCGCAGAGCGTAACAAAGAGAAAACGGCATAACCACAAGGGTTACACCGTTTCCAAGAACTGATTAAACTGAGATACAAGAGCCGCCCCGGGGCACCTTCCTTACGGATGGTGCCCCGAAGGAGGGCGTTCTTATTTGGATAGGGGATGCGGATTGCCACTCGTGTCAATGGCAGGTTACATGGAGTGCCTGCAACCGGGCCGATGTGGGCATCGGCCCCTGCGGAAGTCTACAAGAAGTGCGGTCGTTATCGGGCGGGGCGATGAGGGCATCGCCCCCTACGAAAGGACAAGGGGTGCAGCGTAGATTGTAATTTCGACAGGCCAGTGCCAGCGCGCAAGCGCTTTTGCACGGAGATAGACGCAGAGGCGATACGAAAGCACAGCGCGGGTATGCGTTATTTGATTCGTGGGGTAGGTGGGTTTCGTTCCGGAGCGCACTACGCCCGCGCAAGGATTCCAGCAGCGGAACGAAATGGTTTTTTCGTTCCGCTGCTTAAGTTTTTGAAACTCTGAAGAAGTTTCAAAAACTATTGATTTGAATAGTGAGGGACACCCTTCTTGGGTTTCCCTCACACGCCCTTCCTTACCGCAGTCGCAGTTTTCCCGTTTTACCAGCAAGCCACCTGAATCATTGGTTTTGGCGGCGTTCTTTGGGTACTTTCTGCCGCTGATGGTAGAAAGTACCATGCAGCTGGTGCAAAAATGCGGGGGGAAATCCCCCAGTCAGCTTCGCTGACAGCCCCCCCTTTAGGCAAGGGGGCCAGACCCCTCAGTCAGCCTGGCGGTTGACAGCTTCCCTTGGCAAGGGGAGCCTCGGGGACGGGGGACGCGAATTGCCACACCAGTGACGCCGGTCACTGGCTCGCAATGACAGGTTACAAGAGGTGCGGTGCAAATCCAGGCGGCGGGGTGAGGGCACCCCGCCCTACAAAAGGACAGGGGGTGCGGTGTAGACCTGGGCGGGCGGCCGCAAGGGTCGCCCCTACGAAACGCAACAAGAAGTGCGGTGCAGGCGGAGTCAGCCCTTTTCGTGGTGGGCAAAGTAGGATTCCAAGACCCGGAGACTTTCCTGGCGGAGGACGCCGGAGGTGACCCGGGGCTGCCAGAAGGAATTTTCAAAGACCAGGGCCGAGCAGGAGCAGCCCCGGTTGCCCAGGAGGGCCTCCAGGTCGCCGTTGCCGGCGCCGTAGACCAGGCGGCCCAGCTTCACCCACACCAGGGCGCCGCTGCACAGGAAGCAGGGCTCGCAGCTGGCGTACAGGGTGTATTCGTGCAGGTCGGTGATGCCCGTTTGGGCGCAGAACTCCCGGATGAGGCCCGCCTCGCCGTGGAAGGTGGGGTCATGGCGGGTATAAATCTGGTTTTCATTTTCAAAGACGATCTCGCCGTCCTTTACCAGCGCCGCGCCAAAAGGCTCGTTGCCATGGGCCACGGCGGACCGGGACAGCTCGATGGCCCGGCGCATAAAGCGTTCGTCATTTTGCAGCTGCTCGTCTTCCCGCGTCCGCTCAAACTTGACCTGATAGCTGCCCAGGACCTGCTGGCAGGGGATCTTGGCGGCGTTGGGGGCGGTGAGAGCCTGCTTAGGATAGGCGGTGCGGGGCGGCGTGGGGATGGCGGGCAGGGTCTTGCCGATGCTGACACCGCGGGCATCGCCCGGGGTATAGCTCCAGCGGAAGCGGCAGTCGCAGAACTCCTTACCGGAGGTGATCTCCTCGCTGGGGCGCAGGGCGGGGGTGCGGCCCGGGAAGAAGCAGCCCGCGTTGTCCTTTTCCGCCGGGCAGCCGCCTCGGATGCCCACGCCGGTGAAGGAAATTTCCAGGTGGTCGGGGCGGAAAACCGTGGTTTTACCCTCCCGGGTGAAGGGCACATTCTCCCAGGCGGCGATGTTCAGCCAGCCCCGGATGCCGTCCTTTTCCACGGCGGTATTCAGCTCCAGATAGCCGGTTTTACCGTCTCGGATCTCCGCGTTGATGCGCATCACCGGGCGCAGGGACTGAAAGCCCTCGGGCAGCAGGGCCCGGAGCCGGTCCTGGTCTACGCCGTAGGCCATAACAAATTGTTCTATGATCATGATTTGGCACCGCCCTTTTCATTTTGGATTTTCTCCTCTGTCTCCCGGCGGATGGCCTGGCGGAGGGCAGTGAGGTAAGGGGAAAAGGCCACGTTGCTATCGGCGTAGGTGAGATTCAGGGCGTATTCGTTTTCCTCCCAGGTGGAGAGGTCCGACTCGTTGTGCTGGATGACGGCCTCCAGCTTATCCAGGGCCTTATAGATTTTGGCTTCCTCTGTTTCCAGGGCGGACATTTCCCGGTACAGCTCGTGCATTTCCCGGGCGTAGGGGGCCGGGAGGGAATCCACCCACCGGTGCAGCAGGCGGTCCTCCTGCTCCTCATCGGCGGCGGTCTTATTGAAGCTGGGGATGTCGCCGGTGAAGCACTCGCCCAAATCGTGGATGAGGCACATGCGCAGGACCTTGTCCATGTCCGCTTGGGGAAACTCGTCCCGGAGGAAGAAGGCCATGAGGGCCAGGCGCCAGCTATGCTCGGCCACGCTCTCGTGGCGGCCGCCGGAGGTATAGCAGTGGCGGGTGGTATCCTTCAGTTTTTCCGCGGTGTGCAGCACCCGGAGCAGGTCGTTAGGTTGCATGGTCGGTCTCCTTTTCCGTATTTTCTGCCAGGCCGTAGTGGGCCATGGCCTTTTGCAGGATGGCCTCGGGGTCACAGCCGTCCACATCCAGCATTTCCGCTTTTATAAGCTCCACCGAGGGGATGCCGAAGTTCTCCGTGGCCATGGCCCGGATCTGGTCGAAGCCGAAGCGGGAGTCGTAGGGGCCGCCGGAGGTGGAGACATAGTAGAGCTTTTTCGCCCGGCACAGGCCCACAGGCTGGCCCGACTCGCTGTAACGGGTGACGATGCCGGTGACGAAGATGTTCTCCAGATAGACCTTCAGCTGGGCCGGGAAGGACAGGTCCCACAAAGGGGCGGCCAGGACGATCCGGTCCGCGGCGGCGAACTGCCGGGCGTAGTAAAACATCGGCGCATCGTAGTCTTTTCGGGCCAGCAGGGCGTCCCGCCGGGCAACGCGCCGGGCAGTCATGGGACGCAGGGGCTCGCTATAGAGCCGCAGCTCCTCGTAAGGCCCCAGCTTTTGCAGCAGGGCACGGGCCAGGCGGTCTGTGCGGGACGCGGGCCGGGCGCAGGTGTTTATATACAGGGTCATAGAGCACACCTCCGGAAGATTTTTATAGTTCAATGGTTTCCAGGTCCTCGGGCACAAGCAGCCGGCCGTGGAAATAGGCGCTGCCCTCCCGGGTATAAAGCTCACGGCGGCGGGAGAGGTTTTTATCCTCCGTGTGATAGAGGATCAGGTTTTCCACGCCCATCTCCTCTCCCAGGCGGCAGGCGTCCGCCACGGTGGAATGGTACTTTTCGTAGGGGTGGAAGATATCCGCCTGGCTGTGCAGGCAGAAGGCCTCATGCAGCAGCCAGGTGCTGCCCCGGACATAGGGCTCCTCGCAGTCGTGATAGGGCTCGTCGCCGCAGCAGGTGAGCTTTTTCCCGCCGGGCAGGTCCATGGTAAAGCCGAACTGCAGGTCCTTGGTGGAGCCGATGTCGAAGAAGGTGACGGTCCGCCCCAGGATCTGCTTCTGCTCCCCGTCCTCCACTGGGACCAGGTGGAGCCGCTTATCCAGGAACGACGCCTGCTTGCGCTGCAGCAGGCCCTGGGCCATGTCCCGCAGCAGGCCGATGACCTGGCTGTGGGCATAGATCACGGCGTCGCCCTCGTAGTGGTCCTCCGCCATGTTCTGACAGATGAGCCGCATGATCCACACAATGCCCAGGATATGGTCGATGTGCCGGTGGGTGACGAAAACGGTGCGGATCCGGCGCCAGTCCACCCCGGCCTCCTCCAGCCTGCGCAGCAGGGTATTTCCGCCGCCGCCGTCCACCAGGAAGCACTCCTCCCCCTCCCGCAGGACGAAGCAGGTGTTATAGCACTTTGTGACCATGGCATTGCCCGTGCCAAGCATGGTAAGTTTCATATCGGATTCTCCCTTTAAGCTATATAGGGGTATTTTACCACATTTCCCCCGCCGTTTCCAGCGGGGAAAGCCGTGAAAATCCCCCTAAGCGGGAAAAGTTCGCCTTTCTTTATACCTGATGGCTTGCCGGTGCGCACACATTCTGCTATAATACCATCGATTGACAAGAAAAGGAGAAAATCGCATCATGGAAACCCTTAAAAAATATATTCCGGGCATGGCCGTATGTCTGGGCATCGCCGTGCCGTCGTGGCTTCTGGGGAAGCTGGTGCCGGTGATCGGCGGGCCGGTGTTTTCCATTGTTATCGGCATGGTCATCGCCCTGTTTTGGACGCCGGGGGCCACGTGCAGGCCCGGAATCGGATTCACCTCCAAGAAGATCCTGCAGACCGCCGTGGTGCTGCTGGGCTTCGGCCTGAACCTGAACGTGGTGCTGCAGACGGGCAAGCAGTCCCTGCCCATCATTGTGTGCACCATCACCACCTCCCTGCTCATCGCCTTCCTGCTGCACAAAGCGCTGCGTATTGACGGCAACATCAGCACCCTGATCGGCGTGGGCTCCTCCATCTGCGGCGGCAGCGCCATTGCCGCCACGGCACCGGTGATCCACGCCGACGACGAAGAGGTGGCCCAGGCCATCTCGGTGATCTTCTTTTTCAATGTGCTGGCGGCGCTGCTGTTTCCCCTGCTGGGCCAGGCCATAGGCTTTGACACCGCCTCCGGGGAGGCCTTCGGCATTTTCGCGGGCACGGCGGTGAACGACACCTCCTCCGTGACGGCGGCGGCCTCCACCTGGGACAGCATGTGGGGCCTGGGCAGCCAGACCCTGGACAAGGCGGTGACCGTGAAGCTGACCCGGACCCTGGCTATTATCCCCATCACGCTGGTACTCTCCCTGGTGCAGGCCAAAAAGGCAGGCGGCGGAAAAGGCGGGTTCCGGCTGAAGGGAGCGTTTCCCATGTTCATTTTGTGGTTTGTGTGCGCGTCGGTGGTGACAACGGTGTGCATGTCCCTGGGGGTATCGGCGGCGGTATTCAAGCCCCTGAAAGAACTGAGCAAGTTCTTCATCATCCTGGCCATGGCGGCCATCGGCCTGAACAGCAACATCGTGAAACTGGTGAAAAGCGGCGGCAAGCCCCTGCTGCTGGGCGGATGCTGCTGGGCGGGCATCACCGCCGTGAGTCTGCTGATGCAGCATGTGATGGGCATTTGGTAAGGCTGCGGGAAAAAACTCCGGT
>CAKTZK010000084.1 GCA_934635515.1 uncultured Oscillospiraceae bacterium | reverse complement strand
TTGAACGGGTGCAGGTCAGACAGGTTGAGATAGACGATCTCCTCTTTTTCGGCACGGGTGGCGTCACGGGGCGCAGACGGCTCCGGCGTGACCTCCGCACCAGCGGGAGCGCCGCCCTTATCCACGGCAGGCTTCTCCGGGGTGGGCTTGCTTTGGGACTTTTTGTCCCGAGGTTTGGGCGGCTTGGACTTATCGGGAGCGGCCTTACCATCCTTGGGCGGACGGCCTCTGCCGGGCTTGGCAGCCTTGTCCTTTTCGGTGGGCGGCTTCTGCTTGACCGCCTTTTTCTCCTCCTTGGCCGCCTCGTCCCGGACAGCGGCAAAATCCACCACCTTGCCGGAATGTGCCGGGGCGGGGGCATCCTTGCCGGGAGCGGGCGGCTGCTCCTGTTCCTTTTCAGCCTTGGGGACTTCGGGAGCGGCAGGCTCCTCCACCTCGGCGTGGGTAACAGCGTCAGCGGGATCAGGTACGGCCTCGCCCATTTCAAAGAGCGCCGCCTGCCCCTCATGCTCCAGCATGACCGCCTCTGCGTCGGTCAGCACAGGCTCGGGAGCGGGCTGCTCCGGCACGGCTACATTTTCTACCGTGGGAGCGGGAGCCTCGGCGGGTGGGGCTGCCTCGGGAATATTTTTCTTATCATCTGCCATTTGCAAACCTCCTTTTCGTGGCATGAAAAAAGCCAGTCCGCAGACTGACCTGAAGATAAAGAAATTAAATCTCCTTTCTATTTTTTTGATAAATGGGAGTATGACCGCTTAGATGTCTCATTTGGCAGTCATACTAATAAACATAATGTGTAAAGAGTTGTTGCACTTTTATATACAACAGAGCACCTGTATTTTGATGTAGGTGAACTAATAGTTATTTTCCGAATCTTTAGTAAAGGAGAAATTGAAAATGTATTTCAAAAATCTACAAGAACTCCCGGAAGAATACCATGATTTGATAGAGATGTTATTGGAAAGAGGAATTATCGCGGAGAATAACGGTAATTTTGAACACCCACTAAGTCTTGATACTTTATACCTAATCAAAATTATGCAACGCATGGCTCAATAGCTTGCTTTATAACGAATTTAGTCGTATAATACAAAACGAGGTGAAAAATATGGGAAAAGCTACAGTTAAGCGAATAGTCTGCGGAATAATGTTCAATCCCTCATTTTCTATTCTCGATGAATGGGGAAAAATTGCAGATACACTGCTCTATAACACTTCCAAAAAATCACCTGGCTTTTCGTCTCGGTATTTTCCGACGATAAGTCAGCAGTATACCACATCACGCTTTTTAAGTAATCAAGATTTAGGCCATAGTTTAGAATTGACTTCGAATAATTTAATTTATACCCATACAATCCAAAATGATTTTGAATCTGAGTATAAGGAATTCATTTCTCGTGTAGAAAAATGCCTGATCCCTAAAATTATAGATAAATACGCACTAATCACCCGGCGGATTGGCATGGTCTACATATGTGAAATGGATAATACTTCCATTTCATCATTTAAGCAGCAATATTTTTCTAAATCATCAGAAATAACAGATTGTCGTTTTGCAATTCGAACTACAACACCAGAGGGCTTGGCGTTTTCTGGAAACGATAATTATGTAAACAAAATCTATACAGTTGGTAGTATTGACGATGCCATTCAAGGCATTTCTTTTGACTATCAGCTATATTTTCAGCCACCACAACCTGAAATTACTTCAAAAATAACTTCTTTTTTTGAAACGAGCAAAAAATGCTTCTTTGAGGAAATATTCAATGAGGAATATTGTGGGAAACGGTAACGGAAGAAGAAAGAGCAAGAGTGAGGCACGGGCATATAGACAAAGTATAAAGTCAAATACTACTCCTCTTGAAAGCACAGTTGATCTTCGAAATAATAACCTTTCAGGTAGTGCAGAAGCTAACAACATAGCATTTCTGGATTCATCAACGCAGAGTGCAAAGATTTCTTTTCGCCTGCGCGCAAAACGCTTTTTCAAAACTCATATTTTTGAATCAGTTTTAGGGGCATTTATGGCTATCATCGTGGCATTAGCAGGGTGGTATGCTAAAACTCTTATTGATTTGAAAATTGACTGTGCCGTTTTTGAAAGTAGGCTATCATCTATTGAAGAACGAATTGATGAACTTGATGCCGATAATATTACTCGTGAGATTTTGGAATTGCAATTAAATGCACTTAGACAAGAACTTCTTAGCGGATCAACCCTACAAGCGGCAGACCTGAATAATCGTATTGATTTGCTTGAACGTCAGATTGAGCTACTTCAATAATGTTATACTGTGGAGGGGCGCAAAGCAGAAAAATTCTTTCCTTGATATACGGGCTTTCTTTGACTATAATGAAAGACATTCAGAGTGTGTTTTGAGGTGGCCCGCGTATTGAAGCGCTCTTTTAACCCGGTTTAGGGGGGGTATGTAACCGCACTAACCGGGAGAGCGCTTGAATGGCATTCAAGAGGTCAGCGGTTCGATCCCGCTTATCTCCACCAAGGAAAAGTCCTGAAACTACAAGGGTTTCGGGACTTTTTCTTTTTCCGTTGTGGGCAGCAAAACCGCCCAATTTCTAACAGCTATCTAACAGTGTCAGGTATTCTCAGCGGCGGAGAACAGACTCCCCATTTTATCCGCTTTTCCCCTTCCGACCACCGCCCCTTCGGGCTTTTAAGGCATTATAACAAAGCCTTTTCCCCACACTAAGAACTTTTACGTTAAATGTCATCTTATAAATATTATTTTATTTCATAAACCGCTTGCAATTATAAAAACTTTTTGTTATAATGTAATTAACCTTACAAAAACCGCGAAAGGAGGACTTGACGATGCGAAGCTTTTCGGCTCGGCTCGGCTCGGCTCGGCTCAGCTCAGCTCAGCTCAGACAGAGCGTAGCGCCCTACTCCCGCCATGTCAAGCTCCGCCTTGTAAATTTCACAGGAAAATCGCTGCCTAAGATAGGGTGTATTGTGCCCTTTCTTAGGCTTTTTTGTGCATCAGTGAAGGGAGGTGATTCCATATCGAACCGCTAAGAAAATCGACATCGGCAAAGCTGCGCCATTCCGGTGCTCTGTCTGCCGACAGCCGAACAGGCGATCCGTAAACAAAAGAATTTAGAGAATATGGAGGAAAGCAATTATGAAGTCGAAAAAGAAACTGCGCACCCTGTTAGCGGCCCTGCTGTGCATTGTGATGCTGGCAGGCGTTCTGCCCGCGGCAACTCTGGCCGCCGATCAGGTCCCCACCGACACACCCCGTTTCACCACCGGTGTCTCCCGTTCTAAAACGGCGACACCCCTGGACCCTGAAACCTGGACCTCAGATATAACGCTCTCCCTGCCCAGTGCAGAGGAAAAGCTGGAGTCGGAGGTAGTATTCGTGCTGGATGGTTCCTCTTCCGCCGATGAAAATGTGAAGAATGAGGCCCTCACCCTTCTGGATAATCTGAAGGACGCCGCCACAGACAGCGGCGCAGCCGTGAAGGTGTGTATCGTAAAGTTTAAGCGCTATGCTGCCAAATCCGGCTGGTTTGATCTGGCCACAAGCTATGACGCCATAAAATCGGCCATAGAGAGCAGGATTTCCGGCGGCACCAATATCCACGCCGGTCTTTTGGCCGGCAAGGCGGCTCTGGAGGAGCATCCGAACATCTCTTCTGCCAAAAAGTACCTGATTCTGGTCTCGGATGGCTCCACCTATCTGTACAGCAAGGACGGCGACTGGGCCAGCAAAACGCCCTTCTCCCGCACCTACTATACCAAGGAGAACTACCAGGGCGCTGCCGGCGGCTTTTGGGATAACGGGCTCTATGAGCCGAACAACTATCCCGAGGTCAATGTTCCCCGCCCCAAGGATACATCCGATGTGGCCGCTTGGCAGGCCTATCTGAAGGATGTGGAGGATAGAAACCGGGAGAGCAACGGAGACCTGTATGATTACCACATCGATTATGATCTGAACTTTAACCAGGGCAAGCCCAGTGACGACTTCAAGTCCCAGCCCGCCGTAAAGCGCAGTGCCAACAACCGGGATATGGCCTTCTACTATGCCCACCTGGTCTGGCAGCAGCTCAAGGCCGCCGGGTATAACGCCTACTCCATCGCCACGAAGGACGGCATGGCCGGCGCCGGAAACGCCGACGATTCCCTCTGCTTTATGAATTATCTGAACCAGGGCAGAAGCCTGAACTTCGGCGACATTCAAAACGAGATCCTCTATGCCGTGGACGCCGGCTCCTATGTGGACACCCACCTGGGTTATGCAAAGGGCGACTACGACTTCGACCTTGTCAATGACCCTGCAAAGATCTTCGTCACCGTCGGAGACGAGAAGCTGGAGGCCGTGCCTATCCGGGAGAATGTCTATGGCTTCGGCAAGCGTCAGGACCAGGACAGCGGCGAATCCTATGACTATTTCCTGACCTATACCCCTGCCGAGGACGGCCGGGATCACTTCCGGTGGCACATCCATGCGCCCGTTACCAACCTTCGTTATGTGCAGCTGCACTACACCATAAAGCTCATGAACCCCAAGACGGAGCCCGGCACCTATGGTTTCTATGACCGAAGCGGCATCCTGGGCCATGACGGCCTGCATACCTGCGCCAGCGCCGTCCTCTACCCCATGGCTACCGATGCAGAGGTCGTGGGAGAGGGCCTGCACTTCCTGCGCCCCACCCTTTCCTATCATGTGAAGGAGATCCTCCGCTACACCGTCACCGTCCGCTATGTAGACGGGGATGGTGCCGTCCTGGCTCCCCCCTACACCTCCGACAGTCTGCCGGAGGGCTCCGCCTATGATGTGACCGCCCAGACCGCCCAGACCATCCAGGGCTATACCTATAAGGCTGCCACCGGCGACCCCGTCACCGGCACTCTGGACGGCAACAAGGTCGTTACCGTGGTCTACACCAAGGACGCCGTTGACCCCACCCCCACCAAGCCCGAGCCTCCCAAGCCCGGCGACACGCCCCATACCGGCGACAGCGGCTCTATGCTCCTTTGGCTTAGTCTGGCCGTTGTCAGCGGCGGCGCAGCGGTGAGCGCCCTGGTCGTAAGCAAAAAGAAAAACCGCCGCTGATAGCGGCGCCCTCTGCGGCCAAGGCTAACTCGCCCTCTGCGGCTCGAGAAAGTCTCCCCCCACCTACGCGCAGAAAAGCCCGGCCTGTGCCGGGCTTTTCTGCGGCTGTCGAAAAAGCCTGTCATTGCGAGCCGGTCCGCAGACCGGCGTGGCAATCCGTTTCTAATTTTCCGACAGTCTCAACCCCCTTACCTATCTGCCAGGTCTGCCGACTCCCGCTTGCTCTCCATGGGGAACACCGTCACCTGCTTTCCGTCCGCCATAGCCAAAAACACCTCTCCGGCCTCCTTGTACCCCAGCTTTTCCAGCTGCCGCGCAAGCCAGCTCTCGTCCTTTCCGATCCGCTGCAGATTTCCCCGCAGTATCACCCCATCCTGGATCACCGAGGTCTGCAGCAGCGTCTGGTCCGGCTGCATGGATAGGTCTGCCGGTGTAGCGGGCCTCTGCATCTCCACGGGCAAAAAGGTCACCGTCCCGTTGTGCTCCAGCAGCGCCGTCTGTATCTGCCCCAGGTCAAAATATCCCCCGATGCGGCAATACATGAGAAAGTCCCCCAGGTCCATCTTGGCCTTTTTCAGATTCTCCCGGTAAATCACTCCGCCATCCATCAAAGTCAGCGGCTTTCCCGTAATGATCCGTCGGGCCCCCAGGGATTTGTTGGTCCATAGGGATATGCACACCGCCGCCACCGCATACACCACCATGGCAACCAACGAATTTTCCGGCGTGTCCAGCTCCGTGGCCATCTCCGCGGCGATGGAGCCCACGGTGATGCCGATAACATAGTCAAACAGGTTCATCTGCGATACCTGCTTGTTTCCCATGAGCTTTGTCAGCAAAAACATGGCCGCCAAAGACACCAGCGATGTTACGGTCCGCTTTACCGTGTCGGATACGGGATACGGCATCAGTGAGGAATTTCAAAAGGAGATGTTTGAGCCGTTTACCCGCGAGCATACCAACGAGGCGGCGGCCTCCGGCACGGGGCTGGGC
>CAKTZK010000083.1 GCA_934635515.1 uncultured Oscillospiraceae bacterium | reverse complement strand
CCTGTACGGCGGTGAGCCCATCGGCAAGCAGATCAACGCCCTCAAGCGCAAGCCCCAGATCGTGGTGGCCACCCCCGGCCGCCTGTCCGACCACATGAAGCGCCGCACCGTTTCGGTGAAGGAGGTGCAGACCGTGGTGCTGGACGAGGCCGACCGTATGCTGGACATGGGCTTTATCCACGATGTTACCCGCATTCTGGACAAGATTCCCAACCGTAAAAATCTCGGTATGTTCTCCGCCACCATTTCCCGGGAAGTTATGGACATCTCCTGGGTCTACCAGCGGGACCCCGAGGAGATCACCGTCCGGGCCACCCAAGAGAATAAGCCCGACATCCTGCAGTATCGTCTGGAGGTGCCCTCGGACCAAAAGGTAGATACCATTGCCCGCATCATCGCTGGGGAGAACCTGGAGCGTGTCATGTGCTTCTGCAATACCAAGGGCTCCACGGAGCGCCTGGCCAAGTTCCTGCAGATGCGCGGCCTGGACGCCCAGTGCATCCACGGCGACATCCCCCAGCGCAAGCGGGAGGCGGTGATGGCCCTGTTCCGGGAGGGCAAGCTCCATGTATTCGTTGCAACGGATGTGGCCGCCCGGGGCATTGATGTAGATGATGTGGATGCGGTGTTTAACTACGATGTGCCCGATGAAAACGAGTATTACATCCACCGCATCGGCCGCACGGGCCGGGCCAAGCGCCACGGCGTAGCCTATACACTGCTGTCGGATTTCCCCAGCCGCATGCGGCTGGACGATATCGCCCGCAATACCCGCAGCCAGATCATCCCCGCCGTGGTGGATGAAAGCGGCCATGTGGTGCCGGAGAAGAAGTGACGCGCAAAAGGAGCAAGCGTATTATGAAGAAAATGAAACGATATGCGGCCCTGCTGCTGGCGCTGGTGCTGTCGGCGGGATTGCTGGCCGGCTGCGGCAGGGAGGAGGGCCTGTCCTTCCGGGTGGGGCTGAGCAGCGTGCCCGCCACCCTGGACCCGGCCCTGGCCTCCGCCGACGGGGAAAAGATCGTGGTGAGCCACCTGTTTGAAAATCTGATGAAGCTGCAGTCCGACGGCAGCGGCGGCACCACCGCCGTAAACGGCATGGCCCGCAGCTACCAGGTGGACACCACCGCCGAGGGCCAGGAGACCTATACCTTCAAGCTCCGCTCGGCCACCTGGTCCGACGGGTCCAAGGTCACCGCCGGGGACTTTGTCTACGCCTGGAAGCGTCTGGTGGCCCCGGAGACCGGCTCGAAAAACGCGAGACTGCTGGACATGGTGGCCGGCTACAGCGCCGCCCGGGCCGGGGATGCCGATGCCCTCCAGGTGTCCGCCCCGGACGAGGAGACCTTTGTGGTGTCCCTCACCGGCCGCTGTCCGTATTTTATCGACAGCGTCTGCACCGCGGCGGCCACCATGCCCGTCCAGAGTGCCGCAGCTGCCCAGGAGGATTGGTCTATGTCCCCCGCGACTCTGGTCACCAACGGCCCCTACACCGTCTCCACCTGGGAGAACGATACCCTGACCCTGACCCAGAGCGCCGATTATCACGATAAGCGCCGCCTGGGTCCGGAGACTCTGACCTTCCGCTTCACCGCCGATGCCAAGACCGCCAACTCCCTCTATGACCGGGGCGAGGTGGACTTTGTCCTGGGTCTGACGGAGGAGAGCATCGCCAAGAAGATCGACAGCTGGACCCCGGACTACTATCCCGAGATCAGCGTGGTCCTGCTGAACCAGCTCTCCAGCCTCACCAGCAGCGAAAGTGTCCGCCAGGCCATGGGCCTGGTCATCGACCGCAACGCCATCGCCGAGCTTTTGGGCGAGCGGACCCACCCTGCGGCGGAGGGCCTGGTGACCTGGGGTATCCGCAGCACCGTAGGCGGCCAGTTCCGGGATTTCGGCGCAGTGGTGGATAACGACAGTGAAAATTATGAGAAGAACTGCCAGACGGCCCAGGAACTGATGCAGGCGGCGGGCTATACCGCCAGCGGCCTGGCAAAGCTGGGCACCGTGACCATGCTCTATGAGTCCGACGGCATCACCGACTCCCTGGCTCTCCTGCTGCAAAAGACCTGGAAGGAAAAGCTGGGCCTGGATGTCACGCTTCAGGGCGTGACGGTTTCCGAGATCAGCCAGGCGCTGCAGAGAGGGGAGTATACCATCGCGGCTCTGCGCGTCACCAGTGACCGCAATGACGCCACCGGCTTCCTCAATAACTGGCGCAAGGGCAGCGAGGAGAACTACGCCAACTTCTACTCCAGCGCCTACGATATGCTCCTGGGCGTGGCGGCGGTGTCCGCCAGCCAGGAGGCCCGGGACGCCTACCTGGAGGATGCCGAGCGCCTGCTGCTGGAGCAGGGCAATGTGATCCACCTGTATTACAGCACCATCTCCTGGAGCCTGTCGGACCAGTATACCGGCGTCTTCGGGGATAACCTGGGCCGCTACTTCTTCTACAGCGTCCATAAGGCCAGCAAGTAAAAAATAGGGCCACCGCCCTGAATAAAAAATCAAAAACCTCCGGCTTAGCCGGAGGTTTTAAATTAACTCACTGCGCATCCCGGGCGCGGTCGATGCGGCTTATTAGGATGGCGATCTCATCGTCGTTCAGGCTGCCCTCCAGGATGGCTTCGTGTTTTTTGCCGCTGCGGTCGGTGAAACAGAAAAACTGGCGGCTGACCTGGGCGGGGGCGGCGAGGGTAGCGGCGTGATGGACTTTGATGGTCCCCTTGCCGCAGCGTTCGATTTCGGTATATTCGTAGTATTTTCCGTTAAACGGATTGGTTTTGAAGTAAAAACCCTTTGGCCCGATACAAATTTTATAGTAAAAGTATCGGCCGATGAGCTTTACCAGCGTCACCGTCATGAGCGTCGCGATCCCGCCGAAAGCCAGAGCAACAAAGGGCATCTTGCCGGGCCCCGGCTGCAGCTGGTCTATGGTCAGCACGATGAAAAACCCGGCTAAAACGCCCGCGATCACCATCCGCATAATGCCGTAGGGCCTGCCGGTGATGATGTAATCCCATTTTTCGGGCTTCGCGTGCACGGCATCTTCACCTCGCTGCCTGAAATACGTACTCAATCCTCGCCGTATCCAAAGCACCAGCTGCAGGCGTCGTACCCGGATTCCTTGGCCTGCCGCAGCGTCACGGCGGTGATGTTGTCCTTTCCGGCGATATACTTGCAGTCGCTTCTGTGGTAGCACTCGCCGGACTCGGTCAGATATACCGTGGGGTTATCCCGGCTGGCGGCGTAGACGATCCCACCTGCCACCAGCATCAGCACGGCCAGCACGGCGCACAGCAGCATAACAACGCGCCGGGGCCGGCGGCTTTGATTGTAGCGCATGAGATATGTGGCGAATTCGTTGGCCTCCTGCTCCTCCAGTACCCCGGCGCCCGGTCCGGTCACCGCGGTGTGGTCCAGATGATGGCAGAGGATGTGCCCCAGCTCATGGCTCAAAAGCACCATCTTCTCCTGCTCCGACAGGTTCTCCTGCAGAAAAACAATGCGGAAATTGGGGTCCTGATAGGTAAAGGCGGACTGCCGGGAGGCGTAGTCGAACAGCTGCAGGGAGCTGAGCAGAGTGGACACCTCCCTGCAGTTGGACAGGCGGCTGTACTCCACCAGAGTAAAGCCCTGTGCCTGCAAGGCATTTTCTAAATCTGATACAGTGAATGGGCGGTGATGAAACTGCGCGAGAAATGTGTGCGCTTTACGCTGCACGGCCGTCATAAAAACGACCCCTCCCTATTATTCCTTATTTTTCAGGCTGCGCAGAGCATCCGCAGCGTCTGCGGCGCTTTCGGAGGGCATGTTCACGCTGGTGAAGCTGCCGCCGAAGGCTGCTGCCTGACCGGAGAAGGAGTCTGCCGCTTCCCGGCAGCGGTCGGCTTCCACCTTCAGAACGGTGGCCACCGTGTGCCGGCCATAGCTGTCCAGCTGGGCATACTGCGTCAGCAGATCCTGGGTGTCGTCCGTCAGATAGAACGCGGAGTCATCCGACAGGGCCTTGATCCCCAGAACCTTGCAAATCTGCACCACGGTGTCGAAAGAAGAACCTCCAATGCCATTGTGCAGGGCGCTGTTAATGGTAGATAACGGAATATTCACGGCAAAGGCGAATTGCCGCACGCTTTTATACTGGCGTGCGATCTCTGTGCGAACAATTTTAGTCAAATTATCCATGATTGCATCCCTCTTTTTCAGTGCAAAATTTACATACAATATTCTACCACAATGATAGGGAAAAGCCAATAGGAAGATTTTTCCAAAATTCAAAAAAATTTTTAGATAATATGACGGAAATTTTGGGGAAAGTGCAGAAAATGGACAGAAAAGCGGCAGGGCGGAAGTGGGGGTTTATTTTGCGGAAGCACTATGGTATAATATATAAAATTCGCAGGATCCCTTTGGGATCTTTCCGCCTGGGGGTGCGTCCCCCGGCCGGAGCACTGTAAGCGTTATCGCAGAGAAAAGGGGGGAGCAGCGATCAAAGAGAAAAAAACCGGAAAGCATTTAAAGCCCTTTACCCTGGCCAAGGATCTTTTTGACCGTTACTATGCCCATGATGTGGCCCGTGACGGCGCGGCGCTGACGTATTATCTGCTGTTTGCCATTTTCCCGCTGCTGATTTTTATCAGCACCCTGGTGGGCCTGATGGACCTGGACATCGAGGAACTGATGGGAACGGTCAGCCGCCTTTTGCCGGACCAGGTGGCTTCCATCATGCGCAGCTATCTGGAGTATGTGTCCACCAGCCCCAGCCGCCAGCTGTTGGTGTTCAGCCTGATTTTTTCCATCTGGTTTCCCATGCGGGCCACCAGCTGCCTGATGCACTCGGTGCGCAAGGCCTATGGCGTGGGCGCCCCGCCCAGCATGGTCGGCGGCACCCTGCGCAACTTTTTCTTCACCCTCTGGCTCATCGTCACCATCGCCGCCAGCATCGTGCTCACCACGGTGGGCCGCCGTGCCTTGGCCTTTGCCGCCAAGTTTATCCACCTGCCCGATAGCTTCATCGACCTCTGGGGCAACCTCCGTTTCGTGCTCCTGGGCCTTATCATGCTGCTGGTGCTGGTGCCGCTGAATATGGTGGCCCAGGGCCGCCGCTGTCCGCTGCGGGAGGTGGTCCCCGGGGTGCTTTTGAGCATGGCCGCCTGGCTGGCGCTGAGCGTGGCCTTTTCCTACTACGTGGAAAAGGTGGCCCATTACACGGAGCTCTACGGCTCCATCGCCACCATCGTGGTGGTCTTGCTGTGGCTGTATATGACCGGCCAGGTGCTGGTCATGGGCGCAGAATACAACGGCGCCCGTCTTGCATACAGGGGCGTGGGGCATACCCCGCGGCCCAATGAGGAGGAAAAATCAGAATGAGGATTATCATTGTGGGAAACGGTAAGGTGGGCTATGCCATAGCCAGCCAGCTTGCCGGCGAGCACCACGACATCGTCATGGTGGATAATAACTCCACTGCGCTGCACCGGGCGGAAAACGCCCTGGATGTCATGTGTATTGAGGGCAATGGCTCATCCATCAGCATTTTGAAGGAGGCCGGAGCCCAGACGGCGGACCTGGTCATCGCCGTGACCAATATGGACGAGACGAATCTGCTGTGCTGCTTTATCGCCAAGAAGCTGGGCACCGGCCATACCATCGCCCGGGTCCGCAGCACCGAGTACCGCCGGGATGCGGATATGCTCAAGCAGGAGATCGGCCTGGACATGGTCATAAACCCCGACCTGGCCGCCGCCCAGGAGATCGCCCGGATCGTCTCCACCCCTTCGGCCTTTTCCGTGGAGCCCTTTGCCCGGGGCCGCATTGATATGATCGGCTTCGATGTCACCGCCCAAACCAGCGTGGCCGGGCAGCCTCTCAGCGAGTTCAATACCCATAGCTCGGCCAAGGTGCTCTTCTGCGTGGCCGTCCACGAGGGGGAGATGGTCATCCCCAACGGTGCCTTTGTGCCCCAGATCGGGGATAAGCTGTACATGATCGGTGCCAAGGGCCAGCTGCAGGATATGCTCCATAAGCTGGGCCATTCCCAGCAGAAGGTCCGCACCGTGTCCATCCTGGGCGGCAGCCGCACGGCCATGTACCTGGTGTGGGAGCTGAAAAAGCGGGGCATCAAGTCCCAGATCGTGGAGATGAAGCATGAGAAGTGCATCCTCCTGTCCTCCGAGCTGCCGGATACCCTCATCATC
>CAKTZK010000082.1 GCA_934635515.1 uncultured Oscillospiraceae bacterium | reverse complement strand
GGTCTCGGGCATAACGATGATAATGCGGTAGCCCCGGGCGGCGGCCACGGAGGCCAGGCCGATGCCGGTGTTGCCGGAGGTGGGCTCGATGATGACGGAGCCGGGCTTCAGCAGGCCCTTCTGCTCGGCATCGTCGATCATGGCCTTGGCGATACGATCCTTCACGCTGCCGGCGGGGTTAAAATACTCCAGCTTGCCCAGGATCTTGGCCTCCAGGCCCTCGGCCTGCTCAATATGTACCAGCTCCAGCAGCGGGGTCTTACCGATCAGCTGGTCTGCAGATGTATAGATCTTGCTCATTTTATATTCCTCCTAAAGTTCACTGTCGAAAATTCCTTTGGAATTTTCCGGCAAAGGGCTTACAGTCTGCTGCGCGCATAATTTTGCCGCCTTGCGGCAAAATTCCACACTTGCAGCCTGAGAAGTATTTTTCCCCACGCACATGTCGCGGTGAAAAATGATTTGAATTTTTTTCCGCCTGCGGGCGGCAAACTCTGCGAGGCTTTTTGATACGCCGAATATTTTAATGGGATGTTATCCTCTTGTGCCGTACACCCTGGCAACATCGGAAGCCGGTGGTAAAACTCATTTTTATTTACCAACCTTTCTTGTAGGTTGATACGGATTATAGACCCACTTCCCCCATTTGTCAATACCCTTTCCGGAAAAATTTTCATTGATTTACCCATTTCCCCGGTATATAATAAGATAAAGCATCCGAGGAGGGGTAAAAATGTTGGTATCGACCAAGGGACGCTATGCGCTGCGGGTGATGATCGATCTGGCGGAACACCAGGCGGACGGTTTTATTCCGCTGAAGGTAATCGCCCAGCGGCAGAATATATCGGAGAAATATCTGGAGAGCATCATCAAGCTGCTGGTGAAGGCAAAGCTGCTGACCGGCGTGCGGGGCAAGGGCGGCGGCTACCAGCTGACCAAAGCCCCGGACCGGTACACGGTGGGCAGTATTCTGCAGGTGACGGAGGGCTCCATGTCGCCTGTATCCTGCCTGGAGCCCGGCGCGGATGTGTGCCCCCGGGCCGGGGAGTGCCGCACGCTGTCACTGTGGCAGGGGCTGGACAAGCTCATTGCCGATTACTTTGAGAGCGTCACCCTATCGGACCTGGCGAAAAACGGGCCGGACGGATATGACTACGTGATCTGAGCGCGGGCACTACAAAGAATGGGTTTATAACGAAAAGGAGGACGGAAATCCGTCCTCTTTTTGTTCTAATTTAAAGGGCCTCAAAATGGTACCGGGGCTTGCCCAGGCTCTTTTTCCCGTACTCGATGGCCTCCGCCGGGCAATAGCATATACAGGCCATGCAGTGGGTGCAGTTCTTCCCCCAGACCGGCCTGCCCCGCTCCAGGGTGATGTTATTGGTGGGGCAGAGCCGGGCGCACCGGCCGCAGCCCATGCAGGCATCCCCGGCGGCAAAGGCGTGAGCCTTTACAAAGCAGGCGTAGAAAATCGGGTTTACCGGCCCGCTCATGAAGCGGTCGTAAAGGTTGCGCCGGGTGGGGCCAAAGCGCTCCCCTGACCGGATATGCCGGGCGGCCCGGTGGATATCCGGCTGGGCCTTGGCCACGATGGTCCGGGCCTCCTCCGTCTCAGGCGCGTTAAACATGGCGATATAGTTCTCGGGCATAACGATCTGGGCGGTGCCCATGTACGTTAGGCCCTTGGCCCGGCAGAGCCTGCGGTTATACGCATCGGCATTGCCGATCTCGCTGCCGCAGGTCATGACAAACCAGGCCCGCTTTGCGCCGCGTAGCTGCGTCTGCCCCAGCCAGCGCTCCACGATCCGGGGGATGCGCCAGGCGTAGGTGGGCGTGACGATCACAAGGTCCGCCCCGGTATCCACCGGTGAGGTGTCCCCAGCCTTGATGCGGTCATTCATGCATAAATGCGAAGAGTCCAGCCCCTCCGTTAGGCGCAGGGCCACATATTTACTGTTGCCGGTGCCGGAAAAATATAAGATCATAGCAGTATCCCCCTGCGGCGGTCCGTCTCCTGCTGTTGGAGCCGTTTTCTTTCATTGTAGCAGGCGGAAAAAGGATAGGCAAGGCCCCGGGCAAAAATGGGCGGAGAAATTCCCCCCGCAGGCTGCCGCTTCTTGCTTTTACCCGCCGGACATGGTACAGTAAAATACGCAGTTTACCCCCCACACAAATTCAATAGGAGCGTGAAAAAACATGACCTTTCTTTGCTACCCCAAATGCACCACCTGCCAGAAGGCGCAAAAATGGCTGGAGGAGCACCGGATCGCCTACGATCTGCGGGACATCAAATTGAACAACCCCACCTTTGAGGAGCTGGGTGCCTGGTACCGACGCAGCGGACTGCCCCTGAAAAAGTTTTTCAACACCAGCGGCCTGCTGTATAAGTCCATGGAGCTGAAGGACAAGCTGCCGGGCATGAGCGAGGAGGAGATGCTGCGCCTCCTGGCAACGGACGGCATGCTGGTCAAGCGCCCGCTGCTGGTGGGGGACGACTTCGTCCTGGTGGGCTTCAAGGAGGCCCAGTGGGCAGAGCAGCTGCAGGCGGAGTGATAGCACCTTTCCGGATGTTTTCCCCTTCCCTGCCGCCGCCATAAGGTTACTATTTTATCGGCAGCTTCCCTGCTGCGGCAAAGCCGCAGCAGGGTCTTTTTTTGCAGGGGCCTGCAATATTTCCAGCACCCCCTTCGTCTTTTCCGGCGGCCAGGGGGCGGTATCGCGGGTGTAGTCATCCACGGAACGGACGGTGCCCTTTCTCGGCTCATTTTTGCTGCCGTAGGGCACACGCACAGTGTCTCCCCTTTTCACCGGCAGTCCGGCGGTCAGGTAGGCGCAGGGTCGGCCACCGTCCACCTGCACGGTGCAGTAACGGTAGACCGGGGCGCGGTGTGCTGCCATCAACGCCTGGAGCCAGCTGCTGTCCACACCCCATTTGTCCCGCGGCAGCGGGTTTGACTGCAGCAAGGCGCAGAGGTGCTCCGCCAGTTCTGTTTTTCCCTGTTCCATGGCCGCCCGGATAAGGTATAGGTGCAGCGGGCACACATAGCTGCTGCGGAACACCATCTCCGCCAGGGCATCCTCCTTCCGGACAGCGTCCAGCAGCGGAGCGATGGCGTCTCCGTTATAGTCTTCATGGTCCCATAGAAAATCCAGCAGGCAGAAAAGGTCCTCCGCCCGGGCGGGATCGCGCAGCGGCTCCTGCGTTTGCGGTACGGCGCGCCACAGGGCAATGGCCCTTTGGGGGTCGGTACGGTAGACCCGCTCCAGCAGCTCCGGACCGGATATGCGCTTGAGGACATCTGTTCCGCACTTGTCCCGCAGGTCCGGGAATCGCTCTACCATGCGCGCCACGGCGGAGTCGTCAAAGTCCATAGGATCGATCACTTCTCCCCGAAGCCGCTTCCAATGCACAGTGAGATACGCCAGGAAACGGTTGTCGCGGGCGTCCGCCGCGGCCTCCTTCGCCCCCGCAAAGAACGACGCCAAGGGCAAGAGGCTGCACAATGCGGTTTTTACCTCCTCCTCAACATCCGCGCTTATTCCGAAAGGACCGTTCATGGTGAGGTGCCCATCCCACATGGCGGGCTCCTGCTTTGCGTAGGGGCGCATCTGCCTTAGCAGCAGCTCCCAAAATGTTCCGCAGGCCTCCGTTGTTAATTGACCCTCCGTCTGAAACAGCGGTCTCCTGGAGAAAACGGCCTTTTTCATGGTTTCCACGCCGGCGATACCGCTAAGATGCAGCAAGTCGATGACCAGCGCACGGTAGGGGTAGAAAATATGCCCGATGGTCTCCTCGTCCACCTCATCTACCCATCTTGCCATCCACAAACGGCTCTCGATCAGGCCGACGGAGACCTGGCAAAGCAGGGTTTTCCACGCAAGGGTCTTGGGATCCGGGTACGAGGGCAGCAGCTTTGTGACCGCCTCCACAAATGTGTGCGCCGCGTTTCGCACAGTCAAAGCGGCATTTTGCCGCCACACCTCCTGCCTTTCGCGGGCGGCCTTGCGCTGCTCCAGGAAGCGGCGCGGGATAGGTCCGCTGTCGCCGCACCAGCCGCACTCCCATATTTCTTTGTGCAGGATCACCTTGGGCGCGCCGCAGGATGGACATTTCATGGTGACACCCCCTTCTAATAATGCCAAGTTTCTGCGCAGGGCTTTCTGACTCCATTATACAGGCGCTGACGGAGGATGTAAACAGCCGCCGCAGGCATCTGGCAGCCCGCAAGGACCCGCTGGTCACCGAAAGCGGATCTATGTCGGTGGTAATGAACACGGCGCACCGTTTTCAATTTAGCTCTTCGGCAGGTGCATTGCGCTGTCAACAGCTCAGCAGAAAAACAAGCTGCCGAAACCGAAGTGTCGGGACTTCAAATCACAAGCGATCTGTAATGCCAAAAGGGAACTGCACGGAGCAGTTCCCTTTTGGCATTTATATACAGGTATAAATTTGCATTGCTGTAAACAAAGGCAAGGAGGATCACATTTTCTGAATAGCCAATTACGAGAAATCTTATAGTATTGCATCTCCTTGGTGACGGTTAGATAAAGATTTTCCGTTTGGAAATGGTCAGCCCTGCCATCCACAGCAGACGCAGGGTGTTTATGGTCTTACAAATATTTTCTTTCAAAGTCATTGTCATCCCTCGTACTTCCTTTCGCTCTCTGTGATCGTCTGGATCCCCTGCTCCCGCAGGAAGGCCAGCATTTTCTCCGGCAGGATCGGCACGGTCTGATTGCTGGTAAAGCCTGATATTTTTGGTAAGCGGTCACGATGCAGAAAACAAACGCAATGGCAGCCCAATACAGGAAAAACCAGATGGCGTAATAGCCAGTTTTCAGCATAAGATCAAGGCCGCCGAACATCAGCACCGGCAGAACGGTCAGCGCCGAGAACAGGACAAAGGAAAAAAGATACTGCCACCAAGAAAAGCGGCTGCTGATGGGCTTGAATTTAGAGATCCCCCTCATCAGAACATCGCCTTATAGCCGACACCGCGAACGGTGATCAGCCGAAAATCCTGACACGCCGAGAGCTTGTCCCGCAGCTTGGCAATATACACATCCACCGAGCACAGCGTGGCCTCCGTGTCCACGTCCCAGAATTCCTCCATGAGCTGGGGCGCGGGTGAAGATACGCTTGGGGTACGACAATAGCTTGAACAGGATGTTGAACTCCCGGGCTGTCAGCGCGATCTCTTCACCGTTACATACGGCTGTCATATCGTCGGCGTTCATCATGAAGCTGCCCACGGTCAATTTGTTTTCGCTGGCGATGTTGGCACGGCGCAGCAACGCCCCGATCCGCAGCACCAGCTCATTTAAGTCAATGGGCTTGACCATGTAATCGTCGATGCCCACCTGATAGTCCTTCTCCTTGGAGACGTAGTCATCTTTGGCGGTCATAAAGAGAATGGGAATTTCGCGGTTGATACGCCGCACAGCGGCGGCAAACGCAAAGCCGTCGATGTTCGGCATCATAATATCCGATACGATCAGCGCATAGGGACGGTGGTACATCCGGTCATAAGCGTCCTGGGCGTTCAGACAGCCCGTGGTCTCATACCCGTGGCTGTTCAAGTGATTGCACACGATGCGGCAGAGCTTCTGATCATCCTCCACAACAAGTATTCGCAGCATATCCGGCTCCTCTTGCGTGTTTTTTATCATTATATCACAGAGTTGACACTATTCCAATGGGTGATCCATCTTCCTGATCTTCTCAAGCAGCAGGGCAGCAATCACAGTGACCGGTCTTGTGAATATCTTCCGCATGAGTTCACTCCTTTCTCTATTTCCGTACTCAGAAGATGACACGGATGAGTCTGACTAATGTGAGACCAGCAAAAACAAGCGCTACTGCTCCGAGCGCTGTCAGAAGTACCTTGAACGCTGCAAGTGGTGCAAAGAGCAATAATAGTTGTGGATATCGTTCACTCTCCACACCGCAACAGAAAAAGAACAAGACCCCCCTGAAATCGTTAATTTCAGGGGGATGGTCCGAGTAGTGCGGCTCGAACGCACGGTCTCTTGGTCCCAAACTTATCGGGAATACTTTTTCCGCTCGTTTATAGCGGTTTTCGGCGCTTTTTAATTTGTTTCACTTACTCTTTGACGCTCTTATTTCCACTGTTTCCGGGTGTTCCAGAGCCGTCTGTGGTAATCTATGTGGTCAAAAACGCTTCCCGCCCGGTTTCCGGTGAAGATTCACCGGTGCCGGACGGGA
>CAKTZK010000081.1 GCA_934635515.1 uncultured Oscillospiraceae bacterium | reverse complement strand
TAACTTTTTAGATGCCGCGTTGCGATTGCGGGTTGCTTTACTGGTGACTTGCTCTCCCAGCTGAGCTATACCCCCATATGGAAGAGAGTGTAAATATTGAGTTTTAAGTACGGGGGTTGTTTACCGCTTCAACCAGGCTCCCAGCTGAGCTATACCCCCAAGCTTTATTCACTTAGCAGCTCTTTGGCTGCCGACTTGTTTAGTATAGTATACTCCCGCGCATTTGTCAACACTTTTTTCTTCAAAATCTTCTTTTTTTATTCCCGAACCTGGCCCAGCTGATAAAAGGCCACGGCGCTGGCTGCCGCCACATTCAGTGAGTCTACCCCATGGGCCATGGGGATGCACACCGTGTAGTCGCAGTCCTCAATGCTGCCGTCTGCCAAGCCGTCCCCCTCGGTGCCCAAGGCGATGGCCAGCCGCTCCTCTGCCAGGAGCCGGGGGTCATTCAGCCGCACCGAGTCCTCCCGCAGGGCCATAGCCGCCGTGCGAAACCCCAGCGTGTGCAGCTTCTCCGTCCAGCTCCCCTCCGGCAGATAGGTCCAGGGGACCTGAAACACCGTCCCCATGCTCACCCGTGTGCTGCGGCGATACAGCGGGTCGCTGCACTCCGGCGTCAGGAGCACCGCGTCCATGCCCAAAGCCGCCGCCGAACGGAAAATAGCCCCTACATTGGTGGGGTTCATCACCCGCTCCAAAACCGCCACCCGCCGGGTGCCTGCGCACACCTGCTCCACCCCGGGCAGTGCCCGGCGCTTCATGGCGCACAGCATCCCCCGGGTCAGGTGAAAGCCCGTCATCTGGGCCAGTACCGGCTCCTCCGCCGTGAAAACCGGCACCTCCGGGCACCGCTCCAGCAGCGCCTTACCCTGGCTCTCCACATGGCGGCGCTCCATCAAAAACGAGATGGGCTCATACCCGGCCAGCAGCGCCCGCTCAATGACCTTGGGACTCTCAGCGATGAAGATGCCCTTCTCCGCGCACTCCCAATTCGCCAGCTGGCTCTCCCGCAGCCGCGCAAAAATATCCAGCTCCGGCGCGGAAAAATCCGCTATTTCCCGAATATCCGCCATGTTTTTCCTCCGTCAAAAATTGATGACGCCCAAATGCTCCAGCAGGATCTTCACACCGATGAGGATGAGGATGATGCCTCCCACGATCTCGGCCTTGCTCTTGTACTTCAGCCCGAAAATATTCCCCACCTTCAGGCCCACTGCCGACAGGCAGAAGGTAATGGAGCCAATCAGTCCCACCGCGCTGAAAATGTTTACATCCGGCAGCAGGGCAAAGGTAATACCCACCGCCAGAGCGTCTATGCTGGTGGCCACCGCCAAAAGCAGCATGGACTTAAAATCAAAGGAGGCACTCTCCTCCTTCTCCTCCTTGGCAAATGCCTCCTTGAGCATGTTCCCGCCGATAAGGCACAGCAGCACAAAGGCCACCCAGTGGTCCACCGAGGTGATGTACCGCTCAAAAGTGGTACCCAGCAGGTAGCCCAGGGTGGGCATCAGTGCCTGAAACCCGCCGAACCACGCGCCCACGATCAAATAGTGCTTCCAGTTCAGCTTCTGTACGGACAGCCCCTTGCATATAGCCACCGCAAAGGCATCCATGGACAGGCCCACTGCCAGCAGTACCAGTTCCAATAAATTCATTTGTATTCCCTCTCTATCGGGCCGGAATGTCGCCGTATTCCGGCAGTGTTATCTATATAGTATCTCATATTTTCACCTCCCTGTCAATGTTCTTTACCGAATCCGATATTTTCGCCCGTTTACAAATGCGCAAAAACATGCTATTATGACACTACCATCGATTGACAAGGGCAAACATGTCTACCCTTGTTAATCGATGGTATCCTTCAGAAAAGGAGTTCTCTTTCATGCCCTTCCACAACGAAGCCGCCCAGCAGCTCCTGCAAATTATCGACCGGCACCTGTCCGCCGCCCGTCCCCTGACCCTTGCCATCGACGGCTGCTCCGCCGCTGGGAAAACCTCCCTGGCCCGGCACCTGCAGGCAAAATACGGCTGCCCGGTCTTCCATACCGATGATTATTTTCTCCAGCCCCACCAGTGCACGCCCCAGCGCCTTTCCCAGCCCGGAGGCAACATGGACCGGGAGCGCTTTCTGCAGGAGGTGCTGCTGCCCTTGTCCCAGGGCAAGGACGTCTTCTGCCGCCGGTTTGACTGCGGCACCATGACGCTCCAGCCGCCGGTCCGCGTGCCCTATGAGCCTTTTCAGGTGATAGAAGGCACCTACTGCATGCACCCGGACCTGGCTCCCTACTATACCTGCTCCGTTTTCCTCCGCATTGCCCCGGAGGCGCAGCACGCGCGCATCCTGTGCCGCTGCCCCGCCGAGAAGGCCCAGCAGTTCTTTGACCACTGGATCCCCCTGGAGCAGCTTTATTTCCAGCAGCTCCATCCCGAAAAGCACTGCAGTCTTGTCTGGGATGTCCGGCCATAAGTTTTCCTAAAAAAGCAAAAAAGGGAGATGCATGAAGCATCTCCCTTTTTCTGTAATGATCCAGCCGGGCCCGGCCTAATTGAACCATAGCAGCCGGTCGCTCTCCTCGTCTGCCTTGTCCTTCTTGTCATCCGGCTCGGTCTTGTCCTGGTTATCCGGATCCGTCACTGCGCCGCCGTGCACCGGGCACGGTCCGCTGGAGAGCACCTGCACCCGGTACGCATCGTCCGGTACCTTAATGTCGTGTACCGTCTCTCTGGCGTAGTCCAGCGCCGCCACCTGCACCACGGAGGATGCCGGGCAGCTGGCGGTGGCAATGTGCTTGCCGTCCTTGCAGTAGGCTACCATTTTGTGCATCTCGCAGCTGGTGGTAGGCGCCGTGTCCGCCGCCACCTGCACCGTTTTGACCCGGCTGCCCCGGAAGTCGGCCGCGCAGGCCTCGGTGGCCAGCTGACCGCTGTCGGCGCACACGGTCACATTCACCAGGCCGTCACAGCTGTGAAAGCCCGGGTCCTCCAGTCCCTCGTGTATGCGGCTCATAACCCTTCGGAACATGGCCGAGCAGGGGTTGGTGTCGGAATACACCACCTCGTTGGATTTGTAGCCGCTCCAGGCCGCCGCGCAGTAGTAGGGCGTAAAGCCTGCGAAGTAGCGGTCTCTGGCGTCATCCGTCGTACCGGTCTTGCCGCCGATGGACATGCCGGAGAAGTACGCACCGCCGCCGGAGCCCCGGGTCACCACATCCCGCAGGATGTCCCGCATAATGTAGGCGGTGGTCTTTTTCATAGCCACATGGGACTCGGTGTTGTTGTCAATGATCACATTGCCCTGGGCGTCCTCCACCCGGGAATAGGTCCTGGGCGTGGTGTAAACGCCGTCGTTGACGAAGGCGCTGTAGGCCGCGGCCATCTCCAGGGTGGTCACGCCGTTTTCAAAGCCGCCCAGCGCCATGTTGCCGGACTGGTTGGCGTCCGTCTCCGTCAGGGTGGTAAAGCCCAGCTTTTCGGTCATGAACTTATAGGAATTATTGGTGCCGTACAGAATATTCGTCCGCACGGCGCAGGTGTTCAGCGACTGCACAATGGCCTCGCGCACACTGGTCAGGCCGCTGTAGATCCGTGTCACGTTTCTGGGCCAGGCGCTGCCGTTAAGGTCGATGGGATAGTCGTCAATGATGGACGCGGCGGTAATGGTGCCGTTGTCCAGCGCCGGCGCGTAAGTGCTGATGGGCTTGGCCGCCGAGCCGCAGGGCCGCACCTCCGTAGCCCAGTTCCAGGCCCGGTCTGCGGTCTTCATGCCCGTGCCGCCCACCATGGCCACCACGTCGCCGGTGTAGGGGTCCATCACCGTCATAGCGATCTGCAGGGGCTGGCCGTAGGAGTCGGTCTGCTCCTGATAGTCGGTGTTTTCAAACTCCTCCTCCGCGATCTGCTGATAGGTCAGGTTCTGGGTGGTGTAGATCTTGTAGCCGCCGCTGTATACCATGCCCACCGCCCGCTCATAGGCGCTGATGACGTTGCCGTCGCTGTCGGGCTTGCTGTCCTGCAGCTCGTAGATCTCCACGAATTTCTTCGCCACGTCTTCAATGACCTGGTCGGTGAAATAGGAGTTGTTGGCCTTGGTGACCTTCTCGGCGGTCTCCTCTGTCTCCTCCGCCGGAGCCTCATAGCCCTCCACTAGGTCGCCCATGCAGGTGTATCCGTTGGTAAAGACCACCTTTTCATCGCAGGCCGCCTTGTAGGTCTCCTCGTCCTCGATGAGCCCCTGCTTGTACATGTTCTCCAGCACCAGCAGCTGGCGGCTGCGGTTGTTGGCCAGGGTCCAGTCGCTGATAAGCGGGTCATACATAGACGGGTTATTGGTAATGCCGATGAGGCTGGCGCACTCGGCCAGGGTCAGGTCCTGGGCGTCCTTGCCGAAATACATTCTCGAGGCCGTTTGGGCCCCGTAGCAGGACTCCCCGAAATACACCGTGTTGAGATAGGTGTTGAGGATCTCGTCCTTGTCGTACCGTTTTTCCAGCTGCAGCGCCCGGTAAATTTCCGTTACCTTCCGCTTCACCGTGGTCTCGTCGTTGCCGGTGATGTTCTTGATAAGCTGCTGGGTGATGGTGGAGCCGCCCTGCACGCCTCCGCCGGTGACGGTGCTCAGCACCGCCCGGAGCGTGCCCTTCCAGTCCACGCCGTGGTGGGTGTAGAAGCGCTTGTCCTCAATGGCCACGGCGGCCTTGCGCAGATTCTCGGGGATCTGGTCCGCCGTGAGCAGGATGCGGTTTTCCCCGTCGTAAAGGGTCTGATACATGACCCAGTCGTCGCTGCCCTTTTCCTTGGCGTACATCTCCGTAGCCAGGGACATGTCGTAGGCGGACAGGTCCACCTCCACCTTGTTCTTCATGGTGCGGTTGATGTACATGGAGAACAGAATGGAGAAAAAGATCATCGTCAGCAGCAGCACCGCAAACACCGTGCCCACCACAAACCAGACCTTCCGCCGCCTGGCCTGCACCTCCCGGGGGCTGCGGCTAGCCCGGGCCTCTTTTTTCCGGTGCGCCGCCTCCTGAGCGTTCTTTTTTATATTCTCGGCGCTCTGTTTCAGCTTGCTTTCCAGGCCCTTTTCTTCTCGCTTGCCCTCGCTCATAACAAGGCACCTTCCTTTCTTCCGTATTTCCATCCGGATCCGTTCATAAAAACATAAAAACCCAATATAAGTTATATTTTACCATACCTGTCAACTCCAAAAAAGCAACTTTTTTCCTGCAATAATTTCCAAAGTACCGGTAAATCATAAGATTATATTATTTTTTTGCATAGATATGTTCCCATTTTCCATTTTTTCTCCGCAAATCCTCCTTGCAATCCGGCCCAAACTACTATATAGTGTAGGAAAAAACAAGGAGGTATCCCCTTATGAGCGAAGAATTCGGTCCCAATTTCATTACCATCACCGATGAGGACGGTAATGACATTGAGCTGGAATATGTAGACGCCCTGGAGCATAACGGCACCACCTATATGGCTTTCTTCCCCACCGCCGACACCGAGGAGGAGGCCGAGAGCGCCCAGGATTTCGGCCTGGTGATCCTCAAGTCCGTCATGGAAAACGGCGAGGAGCTGCTGGCCACCCCCGATACCGACGAGGAGCTGAACGAGGTCTTCGACCTGTTCACCCAGCAGCTTCTGGAGGACGAGGAGTAACCGGCAAAAATTTCTTCCGGAAATTTCCCGCCGCGTCTGCCCAAAACCCCCTTTCTTTTTCTCCGCCTATCTGCTAAAATAAACCCATAGTCCCCCCGGCGGATCCCGTCCGGCGGGCAGCAGTCTGTTTATCCTCACATTTTGTTATAGGGGATGTCGGATCAATGTGTGAACCGCAGGCCTCCCGGCTGCCTTCTGCGGCTGGAAGTTGGAAGCAACGAAGCACGTTGGAGACAACCCACCTGCTGATCCGGTGCAGGTTATAACTTGACTGCTGCCCCCTGGACGGGATCTTTTTGCCTTTTTATCCCGGCAAACCCATCCGCCCTACAACGCACCCGTAAGGGCCGCCCTCCCGGACGACCCTACATGCAGGCATCTCCTGTCCCTTCGTAGGGGGCGGCGTCCCGACGCCCCATTCGTATGCACTTCTTGTTACATTTCGTAGGGGGCGATGCCTACATCGCCCCGCCTGGATTTGCACCGCGCTTCTTGTAGCCTGTCATTGCGAAGCCGGTGCGCACACTGGCTTCGCAATCCGCCTCCCAGGGCTCCCCTGCGCAAGGGGAGCTGTCAGCCGTCAGGCTGACTGAGGGGTCGCCGTGACTGAGGGGTCCCCCTCCCCCTTTCCCATTACTTTCTCCCCTCATTCTCTTTTTTCTCTTGCAAAAATCGCATAAAGCTTATATAATGGTCAGGTATCTAC
>CAKTZK010000080.1 GCA_934635515.1 uncultured Oscillospiraceae bacterium | reverse complement strand
CGACGACGTCGCCGACAACCCCGGCGCCGTCACCCGATTCGTCCTGCTCACCCCGCCCGGCCCGCCGCCCGCGCCGCCCCCCGACCGGAGGCGCAAGCGGCTGGTCCTCGCCCTCGAGCTGGTCGTCGAGGAGGAGGAGCTGGTCCGGCGGCTGGCGATAAAATAAAAAATCACGCATTAAAGCGGGCATCCTGTTGGACGCCCGCTTTTTCAGCATATTCAGTTGCTCTCCGAAGAGTCCCGGAACAGCAGCGTGATGCACCACAGACCGGCGATGCCTACCAGCGCGTAGATGATGCGGCTGAGGGCGGCCAGCTGCCCGCCGCAGATAAACGCCACGCAGTCAAAGGCAAACAGCCCCACGCTGCCCCAGTTCAGCGCGCCGATGATGACCAGGATCAGAGCGATGCGATCAACGATCTTCACGATGGATCTCCTCCTTTTCCTAAATAATACGCCGATAGGTAGTCTGTCCGGAGCGGGCGGAAATATTCCGGCGCAAAAAAAGTGAGGAAAGCTGAAATTATTTTTGACTTTTGGCGGAAAGTGATTGAAAAGGGCGGCGGACTTATGTATAATGATGTGTAGGAGCAAAAAAATGCTTGATGCAATGTATTTTTGAATAGGAGGAACAACATGAACAAGAAGTTTGAAAAGCTGGGCTTCTATCCCGCTGACATTCTCATGCCCAAGGACTGCGACATGACCAAGTGGGCTGTGGTGGCCTGCGACCAGTTCACTTCCGAGCCGGAGTACTGGGAAGCAGTGGAAAAGCAGGTGGGCGACGCACCCTCCACCCTGCGCCTGATCCTGCCCGAGGCCAACCTGAAGGCTCCCAATGTGGACGAGCTCATCGAGGACATCAACGCCTCTATGAAAAAGTACATGGATGACGGCGTGTTCAAGACCCTGTCCGACTCCCTGATCTATGTGGAGCGCGAGCAGTCCGACGGCAAGATCCGCCACGGCCTGGTGGGCATGGTGGACCTGGACGCTTACGACTTTACCCCCGGCTCCGGCGCCCTGATCCGCGCCACCGAGGCCACCGTCCAGGACCGTATTCCTCCCCGCGCCCGGGTGCGCCGCAACGCCCCCATCGAGCTGCCCCACGTGATGCTGCTCATCGACGACCCCGAGAAGACCGTCATCGAGCCCCTCACCGCTGCCGCTGACAGCATGGAGGTGGTCTATGACTTCGACCTGATGCAAAACGGCGGCCACATCAAGGGCTACAAGCTCTCCGACGCCCAGATCGACGCCGTGGCCGATGCCCTCACCGGCCTGTGCTCCGATGAGGCTCAGATGGCCAAGTACAACCTCTCCGGCGCGGCACCCCTGCTGTTCGCCGTGGGCGACGGCAACCACTCCCTGGCTACCGCCAAGGCCTGCTACGAGGAGCAGAAGAAGGGCAAGACCCCCGAGGAATACCTGGCTCTGCCCGCCCGCTACGCTCTGGTGGAGGTGGTGAACAACCACGACGACGCTCTGCAGTTTGAGCCCATCCACCGGGTGCTGTTCGGCGTGAAGCCCGAGCATCTGCTCTCCCAGCTGAAGAAGTTCTATCCCGACTGCTATGAGGGCCAGGGCGAGGGCCATGTGTTTGCCTATAACTACGAGGGCAAGGCCGGCTTCATCACCATCCCCCATCCTGAAAAGCAGCTGTGCGTCGCCTCCGTGCAGACCTTCCTGGACCAGTATCTCAAGGAGTTCGGCGGCGAGGTGGACTACATCCACGGCGACGACGTGGTGGACGAGCTGGGCAGCAAGCCCGGCAACTTCGGCATCAAGCTGCCCGCCATGGGCAAGGAGCAGCTCTTCAAGACCGTCATGGCTGACGGCGTGCTGCCCCGCAAGACCTTCTCCATGGGCCATGCCCAGGACAAGCGCTACTATATCGAGGCCCGCAAGATCGTAAAATAATCGTGGCATTTGCGCGCAACTTGTGCTAAAATAGAGCCGCTGGGAGAAACTATCTCCCGGCGGCTTTACTTGATGGGAGGGAAGCGGCCATGTTTTGGATATGGTGGCCGGGCTTTGTGGTGCCGGTGTGTATGGTGCTGGGCGGCCTGGGCTGGAAGTGCATCGGGCGGCTTCCCTATCGGCGGAAGGAAGCGCTGACGGCGGAGCAGCTGCATTTTGCCCGGGAGGTCTTTTGCCGCAGCCTGTGGCAGCTGGGCCTGGCCCTGGCGGCGCTGACTCTTATGGTGATGCGCTCGGTGCGGCTGGTGGGCTTCCTGCCTCAGGAGATCATGACAGCCGCGGCCATTGCGCTGCAGCTTTTATCTACCAAACTGGTGGAGCCTGCGGTGCAGCGGGCTCTTCGTGAAAAATACGGCGGCACGCTGCCGAAAGGAAAAGAGGATGAAAAATGAAAGTGACGGAACTGGCCCCTGCCAAGCTGAATCTGACGCTGGAGGTGGGCGAAAAGCGCAGCGACGGGTACCACGAGGTGCAGTCGGTAATGTCCTGCGCGGCACTATATGATGAAGTGACGCTGGAGCGCGGCGTAGGCGGCGGCATCACCATGAGCTGCGACTGCCCGGACCTGCCGTGCGATGAAACGAATCTCTGTCTCCGGGCGGCAAAGCTGTTTTTCCAAAAGACGGGTATTGCCTGCGATGGACTGCGCATCGGCCTTACCAAGCGCATCCCCATGCAGGCGGGACTGGGCGGCGGCAGCGCCGACGCGGCGGCGGTCCTGCGGGGCTTGCGCAAGCTCTATCGCCCGGAGATGATGATAAAGGAGCTGGAGCGCATGGCCGCGGACCTGGGCAGCGATGTGCCCTTCTGTGTGCGCGGCGTTACGGCCATGGTCCGGGGCCGGGGAGAGCAGCTTTTGAAGCTTCCGAAGCTGCCCCTGTGCTGGTTTGTTATATGCAAGCCGGATGTTTCCTTCTCCACCCCGGAGATGTACGCCCGGCTGGACGAGAAAAAACCTACTTGTACCATTGACAGCCTGGGACTGATCAAGGCCCTGGAGTACCAGGACATGCTGGAGATCAGTGACCGCCTGGGCAACTGCTTTGAAGGAGTGTTGGGGGAGGACAGCGAAATTTTCACAATCAAGAAGCGGCTGCTGGCTCTGGGCGCCCGGAACGCCTGCATGAGTGGCTCCGGCTCGGCGGTCTACGGCCTGTTTACCCAGGAGGACGCGGCTAAGGCCGCGGCGGAGGAGCTGAAAAAGACCTATCCCCGGACCTGGTTTGCCGAAAGCGTATAAAATCAAAAAACACCGTCTATACTGTAGAAAAATCTACATAGGACGGTGTTTTTTCTATGAAAAAAATGAAAAGCGAAAGCAAGTGGAACGCGGTGGAATGTGCGCTGCTTATCATGCTGGCCGTGTGCCTGCTGGCGGGGGCGGCGGCCCTGGGCAGGCAGGATGCGCTCCAGCAAAAAATGATCCGGCTCCACGTGGTGGCCAATTCCGACAGTGAACGGGACCAGGCTCTGAAGCTTCAGGTGCGCGACAAGGTATTGGCCTTCACAGAGAAGACCATGCGCGATTCGGCCAGCCGGGAGGAGGCAAACTGCGCTCTCCGGGCGGCGCTACCTACTATCCGGACCATGGCGGAGGAGACTCTGCGGGAAAACGGCTGTGAAGACAGTGTGGAGGCCCGGCTGGAGCCGGCGGAGTTTCCCCTGAAGGCCTATGACGGATTCCGGCTGCCGGCGGGGGAGTACATGGCCCTGCGGGTGCTTATCGGGGAGGCTGCGGGGCAGAACTGGTGGTGCGTGGTGTATCCGCCCCTGTGCATGACAGCGGCTGCGGACGTGCAGGGGACGGGCATCGCCTGCGGCATGGAGCAGGAGGACTTGGACCTTATGCAGGAAGCGGGGGAGGAGTACCAGATAAAATTCCGCTGCGTGGAGCTGTGGGAGCAGCTTCGCCAGTGGCTGCACAAATAATTTCCGCGCGAAGCGAATCTTTGGGAAAGAAATAGTGACAAGCCCGATCTTTTGTGCTATAATAATCAGACTTGCATTGACTAACTGAATTTCAGGGGGGTAAGCTCTCCTGACAACACAAAGGAATGGACTTGTGATGAAACTGAGTAAACGGAAGATCGAGCTGATGCTGGTGGACATTGCCATCATCATTTGCGTGTACTATATGACCGCGCTGATCGGCATTTTGAAGCTGCACTCTATCGTTCTCAACGGAGATTTGAACTTCACCCGCCTGGCGGCCCTGGTGATCGTGCTGATGGCCGGGCGTATCCTCTGCGGTGTGTACCGCAATGTATGGCGCTATGCCAATCTGGAGACATACCTGACCATTATGGTCTCGGATTTTATGTCCAACCTGGTGCTGATGCTTTTGGGCCGGGCCTGGTTTGCCGTGAATCTGGGCATCGGCGTCCACATGATCGTGGCTATGGCGATCTTGCTGGTGACGCTGCTGTCCCGGTACTGCTATCAGCTGCTCTATGCCTACCGCAGCAAAAATGCAGACAAGACCATCGAGGGCAACTCCATCAACCAGATCTACAAGGTGGAGGCGGCCATCGTGGGCGCGGGTAATGTGGGCGCTACCCTGGCAGACGAGTTTTTCCGCAATCCCCGCTCCCGGTATGTGCCGGTGTGCTTCATCGACACCGACCCGGAGAAGATCGGCCAGACGGTCAACGGCGTGCCCATCTACCCGGAGGACGACAACACCGCAAACCTCCTCAAGCGCATGAAGGTCCAGGAGATCATCATCGCCCTGCCGGACCTGACGGTGGACCGCAAGCAGCGCCTGTATGAGCGCTATCGCCGCACGGGCTGCTCCGTGAAGATCTACGACTATCCCTCCGGTACGGAGGAGAAGACCACCGCCAAGCGCACCCTCCGGGACTTCCGCATCGAGGACCTGCTGTTCCGGGATCCCATCCATGTGGAAAATCCCGAGACCAAGGCTTTCTACGCCGGAAAGACTGTACTGGTCACCGGCGGCGGCGGCTCCATCGGCTCGGAGCTGTGCCGCCAGATTGCGGCTCTGCACCCGAAAAAGCTGGCGATCCTGGATATTTACGAGAACAACGCCTACGATGTGCAGCAGGAGCTGATCCGCAAGTACGGCGACAAGCTGGACCTGGAGGTCATCATCGCCTCTGTCCGGGATGTGGAGCGCCTGGAGCATATTTTCCGGGATCTGCGGCCTCAGATCGTGTTCCACGCTGCCGCCCACAAGCATGTGCCGCTGATGGAGCACTCCGGCGTGGAAGCGCTGAAGAACAATGTGCTGGGTACATACAATGTGGCGGAGATGTCGGAGAAGTACGGCGTGGAGAAATTCCTGCTCATTTCCACGGACAAGGCCGTGAATCCCACCAATATTATGGGTGCCAGCAAGCGCCTGTGTGAGATGGTCATCCAGTGCCGGGAAAACAGCAAGACGGAGTTCACGGCGGTGCGCTTCGGCAATGTCCTGGGCAGCAACGGCTCTGTGATCCCCTTGTTCAAGCGGCAGATCGAGGCCGGCGGCCCGGTCACGCTGACGGACAAGCGCATCATCCGCTACTTTATGACCATTCCCGAGGCGGTACAGCTGGTGATGGTCACCTGCGCTATGGCCCACAATGGGGAGCTGTTTGTGCTGGACATGGGTAAGCCCGTGAAGATCCTGGACCTGGCGGAGAACATGATCCGCCTGTCCGGTCTCACCCCCTATAAGGACATCGACATCGTGGAGATCGGCCTGCGCCCGGGCGAGAAGCTCTATGAGGAGCTGCTGATGAAGACCGAGGAGCTGGACAAGACCAGCAACGACATGATCTTCATCGAGCGAGACAAGGGCCTGCCCCGGGAGGAAGTGGAGCGCAAGCTGGATCTGGTGCGTCAGGCCATCGTCACAGAGGAGCAGTCTGCCGTGCTGGAGGTCATCCGCAAGACCGTGCCCACCTATCACGACCCGGAGGAAGTGAACTGCAAGGCCGACCAGGCCGAAGAGGTCAAGGAGGCCGCCGCGGCCAACGGATAAAAGTATTTTTCGGAACTCCTGCCTTCCCTGTGGAGGCAGGAGTTTTTTCGGAAAAGAGCAGAGGAAACGGTGAGTTTGTAGTTGACAAAGCAGCCGCCCTATGATAAAATAATTCTTGCGTTTGGTTGAGTGCACTTTCACACACGGAGAGATGGCTGAGTGGTCGAAAGCACCGGTCTTGAAAACCGGCGATGTGAAAGCATCCGTGGGTTCGAATCCCACTCTCTCCGCCAAAGCATTTATATTGTTTGCAGAAGTACCCAAGTGGCCGAAGGGGCTCCCCTGCTAAGGGAGTAGGCGGCTTAAAAACCCGCGCGAGGGTTCAAATCCCTCCTTCTGCGCCATAAAAGGAACATAAAAAAGATATGTTCCGCGAAAACCCCGATTTTATCGGGGTTTTTTGCTGCCCATACGGCGATTTTTCTCTGTACCAAAACACAGATGTAAAATCGCCGTTTTCCCTTTGTGGATAGACTTGAACTCCCGAA
>CAKTZK010000079.1 GCA_934635515.1 uncultured Oscillospiraceae bacterium | reverse complement strand
TTTTCTGGAAAGCGGGACGGGAAAGGTCTGCCGTCCTCCCCCGCCCCGGCGGCTTGAAATGGCTATCATGCTTTCCATGGAAAGCATGAGGCACCATGGTGCCTGGCAGCAAAAAATCACCCGGCCGCCAAAAAGCAGCCGGGTGAAGCAAATTCTATACGACAGCTTCGGCTCCGGAGATGGCGGTGCCCGGGAGCAGCGCCTTGCGTATCTGACTTAGCCGAATAAACCGGCATCACAGTGACCGTCTCGCGGGGCCTCTCACCCCATTCCGCCGCCGGGATAAACCCGGCTCACGCTGTCCCGTTGTTCAGTTTGAGTGCATTATAGCACAGGATACGGCATATTGCAATGGGGAAAACGAGCACCTCCGCATTGGCCGCAGAGGCCCCGTGTTTGCCCCCGTAAGCCGCTGTGTGCCCTCGCAGGAGCACAGGCAGGTAAAGATAGCCCCCCGGCAGTTTTGCCCGTTTTGGGCCCAATTTTCAGTACGCCGAAATCGGGGCAGGAGAAAGGCATTGGCGCTTTTCTGCACCATTGCCATTCACAGCAGCCCGCAGTGCGGGTTGCCACAAGGGTTTGCTGGCTACGACGAATGACGCTTTTTCTGAGACTCCCGGAACTGTTTGACGCCAAATTCGAGAAAGGACCCCGCAAAGCCCCGTGCTACAAGGCTTTGCGGCGGCGCTGCGGTGTGTTTGGATTTCAATTCTCGCAGCCCAAAAATTGCCACGCCATAAGCAAAGAATAAGCCGAAAATGAATTGATAACTTTCTGATAACATCGCAGCTTCCCCATAGCTATTCCCCTCCCTTTGCGGTATTGTGTCCCCTTACAAAGGAGGTCGATACCATGCCAAAACGACGAGCCAACGGCGAGGGCAATATCCGAAAGAGAAAGGATGGCCGCTGGGAGGGCCGCTACACCGCCGGTCGCGATCCCGAAACCGGCAAAGCCATCATCAAGAATGTTCTCGGCAAGACACAAACTGAGGTCAAAGAGAAGTTAAAGAAAGCCATCGAGGAAAATGTCGGCATCGACTACGGGCGGGCGAAAACCTACACCGTAGGAAGTTGGCTGGAGGTCTGGATGGAGAACTATGCCAAAGTAAAACTCAGACCGTCCACATTCAAGACCTCGCAAGGTTTCCTGCAAAACCACATCAAACCCCAAATCGGCAGCATCCCTCTAGCAAAATTGACCTCTCTGGATTTACAAAAATTCTACAAGCACCTGCTGGAAGGCGGGCGGGTAGACCGCATAGAAGCCAAGAAGAAGCCGAAAGGACTGGCACCCAAGACCGTCCGCAACATCCACCAGATGATCTGTTCGGCCTACAACCTCGCCATGGAACAGAAACTAGTAAACAAGAATCCCACACAGGGCTGTGCGTTGCCGAAGGTAGAACACAAAGAGATGAAAACACTGACCGCCGACCAGTTAAGCGCATTCTTTCGGGAAGCAAAAGACAGCGGCGTGTATGAGCTATATTACCTCGACCTCGCCACCGGCCTGCGCCGGGGCGAACTGCTGGGACTGAAATGGACAGACATGGACTTCGGCCGTGGTATATTAAAAGTCCAACGAGCCATCTCCCGCCAAAACGGCAAGGTAGTGGAAGCCCCATTGAAAACAAAAAATGCCTACCGCATCCTACCCCTCTCAGCAGATGCGATAGACATTCTAAAAATGCAGAAAAATAAAGCCAGCGGCAGCGAGTGGGTATTCCCCTCCCCCACCGGCGGCCCCATGTCCCCGGACAGCGTCCTGCACATGCTGCACCGAGTCCTAAAACGAGCCGGTCTCCCCCGCATACGCTTCCATGATCTGCGTCACACCTTCGCCACCATGGCGCTGCAAAACGGCGTGGATGTAAAAACCGTGTCCTCGATGCTCGGTCATTGCTCCGCAGGATTCACGCTGGACACCTACGCCCATGTGACCACCGACGCGCAGCTCAAGGCGGCGCAAACAATGGGCAATATCCTCTCCCGTGCCGTCTGATGCTTTCCGCTATCCGCTCCCGTTGGGGTCAGCGTTTGGGTCAGGAAAAAGCAGCGTCCGAAAATAGCAACTTACGAAAAGCAAAAGTCCTCGAAATCAGACGATTTCGAGGACTTTTGGTACGCCGTGAGGGATTCGAACCCCCGGCCTTCTGGTCCGTAGCCAGACGCTCTATCCAGCTGAGCTAACGGCGCATGTCTCATTCCTGACGACTTGAATATAATATCATGTTCAAAAGCAAAATGCAAGCTTTTTTTCAAATAAAATGAAAAATTTTGAGAGGTGCCGCTTCCGGCACCTCTCTGTTTGATCCTTTTTCGCCGCAGCTTCTCCTCAGGTGGCCTCCCACACCAGCGTTGGCTTGGTCATATCCTGCAGGGTCTGTGTGCCGGACCTGTTTTGCCGGTACAGTCCGCAGCCGATCTCTCTGGCATACACCAGGCCGTCTCCGGAGTATATCTCCACCATGACGTTTCCATCGCCCAGCGCTCTATCGGTCCAGGCCATGGCCAGCCTGCCGTCCCGCAGGACCATGGATATGCCCTCAAAGTCGTAGTACCACCCGCCGTCAACGGGCGTGCATACGCCGATGCACTGGTCTGTCTCTGCCCCTTGGTCCTCCCAGACGTAGCGTTCTCCGTCCGCGGTGGAAATGACATACAGATCTATCATATCGCAGGAGAACACCCGCTCTAGGCCGCTCTCTTCCTCCTGCAGCACTGTCAGGCGCTTGCCCACGGCCACGGCGTAGAAGCCGTCTCCGCTGCACACCCGCACGGTCTCATACTGCTTTTTGTGCGTCGTTTGCTCCTCTCCGTTGGATGAAAAGTAGGTCTCCTCCGCTTCCTCTATCCCGATCTTTCCCAGAGGGACGGTCTGCAGCAGCCGGAAGTCCTCACCTGCGATCACCCGCAGCGTCAGGTCCTCTCCCTCCGCCGTGAACAGAAGCAGCTTCTCCCGGTCCGGGCTGGCGATCAGCTTCACCACCCGCTGGGTCTCTATGTTCAGTGGATACACCAATCGGATGTTCTGATCCGACTGGGCGCCCCGCTCCACAAGCCACAGGCCGAAGCCCTCCGGGGCCCATTCCGCTTTGGCATCCACGCCGGCATCAAAGCCCGCAGTCATCACCGTCCCGGCTTTCACGTCCGCGTCCCAAGACTCATAGTCGTTGGCCATAAAGGCGTAATTGATGCTGTAGCGCATCTGCCCGCCGTTTTCATGGATATAAAGCTCCATGGCATCCTCCGCCCCCACCGGGATATGCATAAGAGAGAAATCCCGGATAGACGGATCGTTCCGCCTGTCATCCGCCGTCACCGCTTGCCACGAGCCGCCGTAATACAAGCACAGGTCGTAGGTCTCCACGAAGTCCGCCGGGTGCAGCAGCACGTTGCTGTCCCTGCTGTCTTGGCTTTGCTGCCGCAAATAGGCCCGCACCCGCTCCGTATCGGGCACCAGCGTGCAAATGGAATTGCTGCCGTAGGTCCGTCCGGAGCCGTCATAAGGGATCTCTTTGCCGGAAAAAACGGAGGTGGTCTCCTGAGTCTGCGCTCCCAGGTCGTGCTCGGTGGTCCACCGCACGCGACTTGCTAGCATGTCATACTCGGTCATGTGCAGTCCCCGGGCCGCCGCCGGGTCTCCCCGGGTGACCACGGTGGAAAACTCCACCCTGTCCTGGGCCCGGCACATAAACAGGGTCATCATCGCCAGGCCGCCCAGGGAAAGGACAAACAAAACCACGGTCATAGCTACTATACGCTTCATGACTTTTCCTCCTCCGTCAGGCTCTCGATGGTACTGCGGATCCGGTCGCCCCGGTAGTCGTATGTCTTTTTGATGCAGCTGAGCAGGTCTTCCCCGGCGTCCTCCAGTTCCTCCAGCGTGTGGTCGCCTACGATTTTCCCCTCCCGCAGCAGCACCGCCCGGGAGATGAAGTCCTTCACCTCCTCCAGCAGATGGGTGGACAGGATCACCGTCTCCCGCTCCGTGAGGATGCCCAGCAGCACCTTGTAAAAGTCCTCCCGGTTAAAGATGTCGTTGCCCGCGAAGGGCTCATCCATGAGGATGTAGTCCGCCCCCTGGGACAGGGCCAGCACCACCTCAAACTGATTCTGCATGCCCACGGAGAAGCCCTTCAGCGCCTTATCCATGGGCAGGCTGAAAAACTCCATCAGCGCCGCAAATCGCTTATCGCTGAAGCGGGGGAAATGCTCCCGGTAAAACGCCCGGTGCGCCTTGGGCGTAAGCCGGGGAAAAAAGCTGTGCTCGCAGGTGGCAAAGCTCACTCGGGCGATGTTTTCCCGGCCGATGGCCTCCCCGTCCAGCGTCACCTCTCCCCCGTGGTGTATCAGGCCCAAAATGCACTTCATCAGCGTGGTCTTGCCCGCGCCGTTTTCGCCGAACAGGCCCACAATCTGCCCCGGCCCAAAGGACACGGACACATCCTCCAGGGCCTTCTTCCCTCCGTATGTCTTTGTAACATTTTTCACTTCCAGCATCGTCTGTTCCTCCTTACATCGGCAAGCAGATATCCGGCGTCACAAACCGCCAGACCAGGTAGTATATCCCCAGCAGCACAGCGCATACCGCCCCGGCCTCCGCCAGGCACAGCAGCGGCCCCTTGGCCACATATCCGGCCAAGATCCTTCTGCCCTGCGGCAGCCGCCGCAGCAGATACAGGCTCCGGCTGCCCTGGCTGAAGCTGCCGTAAAGTATGCCCGCCCACGCCAAAAGCATGCACGCGAAAAACACCAGCAGCCACCCGGCGCATCCGGCGAAGTCGGAAAAAGGCTCCATCTTCATTCCCGGGTCCAACACTCTTTTTTCCGTGACCTGGTCGATGATATACAGGCTCTGATAGCTCCGGCAGTACCGGATCAGAAACCAGATCACCGACGTCAGCACGCCTCCGGCCAGCACTGTCAGAAGTCCCGCCGCTGTGCTCTCCGGGTCCACATTGGGCGGCAGCATCCTCTCAAGCCCGCCAAGCTTCAGCAGTCGTCTTTTCACCTTCATCCCTCTCTTCCCAGCTGTAGATCCCAACGCCTGTCACCACCGCCTGGATCAGAATGACCAGGAGCATGCTGCCGCTCTGCAGATCGATGCGGAAGCTCAGCACGGTCAGCGCCATAGCGATGGCCAGTAAAATTCCTCCGGTACGGCCCACCCACCTTTTTCGGGCCACGTCCATGCAGCCTACGGCGCAGGCCGCCAGACAGACCAGGTTTCCTATCCATGTCAGCGCATCGCCCATAGGCAGCAGATGGTGCAGCAGCCTGCTGCCGTAAAGAGCCAGGACCAGGGTCTGCGGCCCCACCTCCTGGGGATGGGGGTAGTTTTTCACCTGCAAGCTCATCACCCCCAGCAGCACCGCCGCCGTCACCGCCCAGAACAGAAGCAGCATCATAAAGTTATACCCGGTCCACAGCAGGCTCACCGTGCCTTCCTTCACCCGCAGCCGCTGCACCGTGTACGCGCTCTTGGCTCCCCTGCCCCAGCCTGTGGTCATCAGCAGGCCGCACAGCAGGATAAAGCCCAGCACCAGCGGGATAAAGATCCAGCCCCGGGCCGGCAGGTCCGCCAGGGTCACGGTTTCCTCGTAGATCATGGGCATGCCGTTTACATTGTCTTCCACCACCCTCGTAACGCCGCAGGGCGTGCGATACAGCAGCGCCCCCGCCAGGGCCGCCGAGGCCAATATCACCCCCAGCCCCTTCCAGAGGCTGCTCCGGGCCGCCAGGCCCAATACGGATACGTACCGATTCATCTCTCTTCCTCCTCATCATACAGCCGCCGCAGCAGGTCCAGGGCCTCCTCTTTGCCCAGGCCCATGCGCTTCATGGCCGCCACCGTATCCCGCACCTCTGTGCGAAACAGCTCCCGCCGGATCTGCGCCACCTGCTGGGGCGATGCCGTAATGCGGCTGCCCGCTCCGGGCCGGGACTGGATGAGCCCCTCCTCCTCCAGCTGGCGATAGGCCTTCTGCACGGTGTTGGGATTCACCGCCAGCGTGGCCGACAATATCCGCCGGGACGGCAGCTCGTCCCCGTCCCCGATCCGGCCCGAGGCAAGCCCCTCCTTCACATGGCGTATCATCTGCAGGTAAATGGGAATCCCCTCCACGCTGTGGAATTCCTCAAACGAGATCATACCGGCCGCACCTCCCATCTAAAAATCAAATCATCTCCGCAGTCTGTCACCGGTCCGCAATCCACATTCCTTATCGCGTCCTAAAAAATTGTACTATGCGCATAATACAGTTCCTTTAACCGTATTATACGCATAGTACAGTTCGCTTGTCAACCCTTTTTTAACAGCGTGTCGAAAAAGTCTTTTCGCCCGCTGCCTAAGTCTTTGAAACTTTGAAAAAGTTTCAAAAACTATTGATTTCAATGGCAAGGGACACCCTTCTTGGGTTTCCCTCACACTCCCTTCCTTACCATTATCGTAATTATACCACTTTATCGACAGCCTCTTTTATTTTTTTCCACCAGAGCCACCGCATGGGCCGCCATGCCG
>CAKTZK010000078.1 GCA_934635515.1 uncultured Oscillospiraceae bacterium | reverse complement strand
TCCAGGAAGCTGAGGCCCTTCTCCATCCGCTGCTCATAGCACTTGGCCCGCAGCATGTTGTTCACGGAGAAGCAGGCGCCTACCTCCCGCAGCAGCTCAATGTAATTCAGCGGCATCAGCCACTCGGAGTTATACAGCATCAGCGCCTTGTCGTCGGAGAAATCAATAAACTTCTCCATCTGGCGCTTGAAGCACTCGGCGTTGTGTACGATGTCCTCCCGGGTGAGCATCTTGCGCATGTCCGTCCGCCCGGAGGGGTCACCGATCATGGTGGTGCCGCCGCCGATCAAGGCGATGGGCTTGTTGCCGGCCATCTGCAGCCGCTTCATCAGGCACAGAGCCATAAAATGTCCCACATGCAGAGAGTCCGCCGTGCAGTCAAATCCAATGTAGAAGGTTGCCTTTCCGTTGTTTACCATTTCACGGATCTCGTCTTCGTTGGTCACTTGGGCGATGAGTCCCCGGCCAACCAATTCCTCATAAATACCCATCTCTTTTTGTTCCTTTCTTCTGTGAATTTTGTTCCGACAGGAGAAAAAACGCCCCCTGTCTCCATAGACAGAGGGCGATGTAAAAATCGCGGTACCACCTCATATTCGCCGCAGCCTCGCGGTCAGCGGCCTCACCGGGTGCCGGGCACCCAAACGCTGTAACGGGCGCACCCGACACATTCCTACTGGGACCTCCGTCCGTTTGGAAGGCAGCTCCGGGATGTATTCGCCGCCTCTCCCCTCTCCTCCTCGCACCGCCCGGAGTCTCTCTTGGCAGGGGTCAAAAAGCGCTACTTCTTCCCATCAGCACTGTGGTATATGAAATTATTTACCATTATATAGCCCGGTTTCTCATTTGTCAACCGTTTCTCACACTGTTTTTTTGAACTTCTCCGCCGCCGCCAGCAGCTCCTCCGCCCCGTCCAGCATGGTCTGGGAAAGCTGCTCGCCGCCGGTGAGCCGAGCCAGCTCCTCCCGGCGCTGCTGCCGGGAAAGCTCCTGCACCTTTGTGAAGGTCCGTCCATCGCGCACGCCCTTTTCCACAGAAAAATGGGTGTCCGCCATGGCCGCGATCTGGGGCAGATGGGTCACGCACAGCACCTGTTTTTTCCGGGAGATGCGGGCCATCTTCTCCGCCACCTTCTGGGCCGCCCGGCCGGAAACACCGGTGTCCACCTCGTCAAACACCATGGTCCCGATGCGCTCCTGCTGGGAAAATACGTTTTTCATAGCCAGCATAATGCGGGCCAGTTCGCCGCCGGAGGCGATCTTCTGAATAGGCCGCAGGTCCTCACCCAGATTGGCCGACATCAAAAACCGCACCTCGTCTATGCCGCTGGCATCCGGCTTTTTCTCCTGAAAATCCACCACAAACTGGATGGCTCCCATATTCAGCTCCTGCAGTTCTGTCAAGATCCGCTGCTCCAGTTCCTTGGCCACGGTCTTGCGCTGCTGAGACAGTTCCTTAGCCGCCGCCATGACCTCTTTCCTTGCCTTTTCCTCCTGCTTTTTTAGGTGCGCCAGGGTGTCATCGGCATAAGCCATTTCATCCAGCTCCTGGCGGCACTTCTCCAGATAGTCCAGCATCTCCTCCACCGTGGCGCCGTACTTCTTTTTCAGCCGATACAGCAGGTCGCACCGGCTCTCTACCGCGTCCAGTTCTCCCGGAGCAAAGTCAAACTCGTCCTTTTTGTCCTGCACCGTGTAGGCAATGTCATACAAGTCGCTGTATATCCCCTCCAGGCGGTCGTGAAGCTCCGAAAAGCTATCACTCAGGTTCCGCACCGAGGCCAGATGCTCCTGTGCCTGTCGCAGCAGCGACAGAGCGCCTGCATCGTTGTCTCCGCCATTCAGGCAAAAGTCAGCCCCCTGTAAGGCGGAGATGAATTTCTCGCTGTTGCGCAGAAGATTCCGCCGCTCATTCAGTTCTTCGTCCTCGCCCGGCTGCAATTTAGCCCGCTCCAGCTCCGCGATTTGAAACCGCAGCGAGTCCATCCGCCGCTCCTTCTCCGCCTCATTCATCTCCAGGTCGGATATCTTCCTTCGGATGTCCTGCAGCACGGAAAACTGCGCAGAATAAGCCGACTGTAAAGGCTCATACCTTCCGTACTGATCCAGGTATAAAATGTGCTGCGTCTCGTCCAAAAGCTGCTGGCCGTCGTGCTGACCGTGGATGTTCAGCAGGCGGCTTCCCAGGGTGCGCAGCTGGGTCACGGTCATGGGCCGCCCGTTGCAGCGGCACACATTCTTCCCGTCCGTGTAAATTTCCCGCTGCAAAAGCCACTCCTCCGCGTCCTCCACGCCCAGGTCCTCCCCCAGTCCCTGGGGAATGTGGGAAAACACCGCGCTCACAAAGGCATGGTCGGCCCCGGTGCGGATCAGCTCCCGGGAAGCCCGCTGACCTAAAACGGCGCTGAGGGCATCAATAACAATGGACTTGCCCGCGCCCGTTTCGCCCGTCAGGGCGTTGAATCCGGGCCGAAAGGCGATATCCGCCTGCTCAATGATGGCAATATTCTCAATATGCAGCAGATCAAGCATATTGTGCTCCCTTCGTTTCAGCTCAGCATCGCCTTGATGCCGGCGGCAAGCTCCACGGCGCTCTCGTTATCGCGCATGATCAGCAGCACCGTGTCGTCTCCGGCCAGGGTGCCGATAAGCTGATCTATTTTCATGCCGTCCAGCGCGGCGGCCGCGCCGTTGGCCAGGCCCACCATGGTGTGCAGGACCACCAGGTTCTGCGCATAGTCGACCTTCATGATGCTTTCCCGGAAGATGGTCTGCTGCTTGTTGGCAATGTTGATCTTGTTCCCGTGGTCGGAGACCGCGTAGCGGTATTTCCCCTGGCCGGCGGGTGCCTTTACCAGATGCAGCTGCTTGATGTCCCGGGAAATGGTTGCCTGGGTGGCCACAAAGCCCCGCTGCTCCAGCAGAGAAAGAAGCTGCTCCTGGGTCTCCACCGCCTCATCGGTGATAATGGATAAAATCGTTTTTTGACGGTCATTTTTCATATTTAGCAGCCTCCATAGCCATCTTTTTGTCCAAAATCTCGCAAAAACTCTTTTTTGACAGGCGTACCAGCTTCATAGAGTGGCCGGAGAGCTTCGCCTGAACGATGTCATTATTTTTCAGTGAAAAGGCCTTGCCGCCGTCGGAAGAGAGATACACAAATTTCCGGTTGGCATCCGGTGCCTTTACATGGATCACGTGGGACGGATCCAGCACATAGCTGCTGGACCGGGTGGAATGGGGACAAATGGGGCTTATCAGGATATTCCGGGCCGTAGGCTCCACAATAGGGCCGCCGGTGGCCATGGAATACCCCGTAGAGCCGGTGGGCGTAGAGATCACGACGCCGTCGCCTCCCACCCAGGTCAGAAAGCCCTCCTCCGTGTAGATCTCCAGCCGCACCACCCTGGCGATGGAGCCCTTGGAGATGACCGCGTCGTTCAGGGCAATGGTATTATACACCGTACGACCGTCCCGCACCACGGATACATCCAGCATCATGCGGTTTTCAATGGAGAGATTCCAGTTTTTCAGGTCCCTTAGCCGCTCCAGTTCATCCGGCTCCAGCTCCGACATAAAGCCCAGGCTCCCCAGGTTGATGCCCAGCACCGGCACCCGGTTCATGGCCACCGTCTTAGCCAGATGCAGGATGGTGCCGTCGCCGCCGAAGGCAATCAGAAGATCGGCGTTTTTGATCTCCCGGTCCAGCTGCTGAATAGGCACCCCCAGCTCTGCGCCGTACCCCTCCTTCTGAAAAGGCAGGCAGACCACCGTATGAAAGCCCTCCTGGTCCAGGATCTCCTTAGACCGGGCGGCCACCGCCATATTCTTGTCTCTGTACGGGTTGGGACATAGGATGATTTTTTTCGGCTTACTCATGTTCGTTTACTCCTTCAAGGCGGTGTGGGACGCCTCCACGATGGCACTCAGGTCCACGGCTGCGTCCGGCTCCTCACTTTTGCGCAGAAAGCCCAAATACTCAATATTTCCCTCGGGCCCGCGTATGGGAGAATAAGTAATTCCAAGCACTGTAAAGTTGTTTTCCTTTGCATATATCAAGAAGTGCTCCAGCACCTCCAGATGTACGGTGGGATCCCGGACAACGCCCTTTTTCCCCACTTTTTCCCGCCCGGCTTCAAACTGGGGCTTAATAAGGCAGGCGATCTCGCCCCCCTCCCGCAAAAGCCCATACAGGGCGGGAAAAATCAGCTTGAGGGAAATAAACGACACATCAATGGACGCAAAATCCAGCTCCTCCGGGATCTGCTCATGGGTCAGATATCGGGCGTTGGTCCGCTCCATGCACACCACCCGCGGATCGTTGCGCAGCTTCCAGTCCAGCTGACCGTAACCCACATCCACGGCGTACACTTTCTTTGCGCCGTTTTGCAGCATGCAGTCCGTAAAGCCGCCGGTGGATGCACCGATGTCGGCGCAAATTTTGCCCTCCAGGGTCAGGGGGAAGGTCTGCATGGCCTTTTCCAGCTTCAGACCGCCCCTGCTTACATATTGTAAGGTCGCACCACGGATCTCGATCTGCGCATCATTGGCAACCGCTGTGCCCACCTTGTCCACTCTTTGGCCGTTCACGAACACAATGCCGCTCATGATGGTAGCCTGTGCCTTCTGCCGGGAGTCCAGCAGGCCCCTTTCCGTCAAAAGCACATCCAGCCTTGTCTTATTGCTCATGCAGCGCCTCCTCAATGGCCGCGGCCACACCGGGCCCGTCCAGCTTCAGTGCATGGTAAAGCTGCTCTACGCTGCCCTCTGTTGGCAGCACCGAGCCACAATTTTTTAAAATCAACTTGTCCGGCTTCACTCCGGCCTCCAGAGCCAGAGCTGCCACCCGCTGGCCCACGCAGCCGGAATCTACGCAGTCCTCCAGCACTAAAAGCCGCCCGGTGCCTATCAGCATCCGGGAGACTTCTTCCGGGCTCAAGGGAGCGATCCGGTTGAGCTTCAGCACCCGAGTGGCGATCCCTCTTTTATCCAGGATATCCGCCGCTTCCAATGCCTGATTCACCAGGATCCCGTAGGTCAGAATGGTAAAGTCAGCCCCGTCCCGAAGCTGCGTAAATGTTTCCAGGGGCGCGCACTGCCGATATACTTTTTCCGCGCCGCGGGGGTACCGGATAGTCACCGGACCTGCCGTGGAAAGCGTGCCGTAGTGCAGCATTTCCTTCAGCTCACCGAAGCTGGAGGGGCACAAAACCGTCATTCCCGGCACCTGGGACAAAAAGCCAGGGTCAAAGCAGCCGTGGTGTGTCTGGCCGTCCGCCCCCACCAGTCCGGCCCGGTCCACGCAGAAAACCGCGTGGAGATTATCCAGGGAAATATCGTGAATAAGCATATCGAAGCCCCGCTGCAAAAAGCTGGAATACACAGCAAAAACCGGGATCAGGCCTTGCTTTGCCATGCCGCCCGCCATGGCCACCGCATGGCCCTCGGCGATACCCACATCAAAAAAACGATCGGGAAATTCCTTGGCAAACCGGGATAGACCCGTTCCGGAGGTCATGGCTGCGGTAATAGCGCAAATGCGGTTATCCTCCCGGGCCAGCTCCACAAGAGACTCGCCGAAAACCGAGGAAAAAGAGGGCTTGCTCTGACGCAGCGGCTTGCCTGTCGCCGGGTCAAAGGGCGGCGTGCCGTGGAACCGCTCCGGGTCCTGCCGGGCGTAGGAGTAGCCACGGCCCTTCTCTGTAAGCACATGGAGCAGCACGGGCCCGTTTTTCTCCTTGGCCCAGGTGAGCATCTGGGTCAGCTTCTGCACATCGTGGCCGTTTACAGGGCCCATGTAGGAAAAGCCCATTTTTTCAAACATAGTGCTTTCGGGAAGGAGATTGCTCTTGAGCCAGTGCTTCACATGGGAGCTGGCATTATACAGATGCTTTTTGGCGGGAGAGTCTCCCTGAAGCTTATCCTTATACCATCGTTTGAAATTATTGTACCCCTCCTCGGAGCGGAGGCGGGACAGGTGGCGGCTGAGACCGCCCACATTGGCGTCGATAGACATACCGTTATCATTGAGAATAACGATCATGGGCTCTCCGGAGGCGCCGGCATCGTTGAGCCCCTCAAAGCTGAGGCCGCCGGTCATGGCACCGTCGCCGATCAGGGCGATAACGCTGTAATCCTCGTGGAGCAAGGTTCGGGCGTGGGCCATGCCCAAGGCCACAGAAACGGAGTTGGAGGCGTGGCCTGCGACGAAGGCATCATGCTCGCTCTCATAGGGCTTGGGAAAGCCGGAAAGACCGCCCAACTGCCGCAGGGTATGAAACAGCGACTGTCGCCCGGTCAAAATCTTATGGCAGTAGCACTGGTGGCCCACATCAAAGACCAGGCGGTCCCTGGAGGTGTCGAACACACGGTGAATGGCCACCGTCAGCTCCACGACCCCCAGATTAGAGGCCAGGTGGCCGCCGGTTTTCGACACATTTTCTACCAAAAAAGCCCGCAGTTCCCGGCAAAGCTGGTCCACTTGGGCACTATTCAATAGTTTTATATCTTCCGGATCACGGATCTTTTCTAAAATCAAGGTAAATTCCCCCGTTAACGGAACAGGTGCAGCGCGTTCATGATGCGTGCCACACGGTACACGACCTTGGTACTGTCGTTGATGGCGATGGGCTTGCAGGCGGCCTTACCGCCGATGGTGAGGCCCGAGATCAGCGCTGTGACACCGATGGAGACCAGGATGCTGTGGAGGTTAAAATTCTGCTGCAGCTCCACTA
>CAKTZK010000077.1 GCA_934635515.1 uncultured Oscillospiraceae bacterium | reverse complement strand
GGAGGAGGGGGTGTTCGCGGCGGATGCCTTTGTGTCCCTGACGGACCGGGATGAGGAAAACCTGCTTATGGCTCTCAGCGCCCAGCGGGCGGGGGTGCGCAAGGTCCTGGCTAAAATGACCCGGCCCAACTATATGGACCTGGTCCAGGACACCCACCTGGGCAGCATCATCAGTCCCAAGGACCTGGTGGCCAACCAGATCACCCGCTATGTCCGTGCCCTGGCCAATTCCGAGGGCAGCGCCGTGGAAAGCCTGTATAAGATGATGGGCGGCCAGGTGGAGGCTCTGGAGTTCACCGCCGGGCCCGAGTGCCGGGAGCTTTTGGATAAGCCCATGAAGGACCTGCCGCTGAAAAACGGCGTCCTGGTGGGGGCCATCGCCCGGGACAAGGAGATCGTCATCCCCGACGGCAATACCTGCATCCACGAGGGCGACCATGTGGTGGTGGTCACCAAGTCCATGGCCGCCGACGACCTGACGGATATTTTAAAATAAAGGAAGTGTTTCAAATGGATCCCATGCAGGAAAAGCTGCAGGAATATGCAAAGCTCCTCATTGAGGTGGGCCTCCATGTGGAAAAGGGCCAGACCCTCATCATCTCCAGCCCCGTGGAGTGCGCCTTTTTCGCCCGCCTGTGCGCCACGGCGGCCTATGATGCAGGCTGCCGGGAGGTAGTGATGAACTGGCACGACGATTACCTGGCCCGGGAGAAATTCCTCCGGGCCGACGACGCCGTGTTCGACGAGGTGCCCCAGTGGCGGCGGCATTTCTTTAACGACTATGCCAATCAGGGTGCCGCCTACCTGGCCATTGACGCCGAGGACCCGGAGCATCTCAAGGGTGTGGACCCGGACCGCCGCGTGCGCTCCCTCCGGGTGAGCGGCAAGGCTCTGAAGGATTTTTACCGCCTGCAAATGAGCAGCGGCTTCCCCTGGTGTATCGCCTCCATCCCCATTCCCTCCTGGGCAAAGCGGGTGTTCCCGGACCTGCCCGAGGAGCAGGCCATGGAGAGCCTGTGGGAGGCCATTTTCAAGGCCGTCCGCATCACCGGCGACGGGAGAAGCGTCCAGCGCTGGCAGGAGCATTTGGAAAACCTCGCCCGCCGCAAGGAAAAGCTCAACGCCCTGCACCTGAAGAGCCTGCACTACACCAATTCTCTGGGCACGGATCTGACCGTGGAGCTGCCCCCGGACCATATCTGGGAGGCCGGGGACGACTGCACCGCGGCAGGCCAGCCCTTCGTTGCCAATATGCCCACGGAGGAGCTGTTCACCGCGCCCCTGCGCACCGGGGCCAACGGTGTGGTGGTGGCGTCCCTGCCCCTGGTCCACGATGGCAACATCATAAGCGGCTTCCGCATGACCGTGGAGCAGGGGAAGATCGTCTCCGTCTCCGCGGAGCAGGGCCAGGCGGTGCTGGAGGCCGCCATCTCTGTGGACGAGGGCGCTTCTTACTTCGGCGAGGTGGCCCTGGTCCCCTACGACAGCCCCATCTCCAACCAAAAGCTGCTGTTTTATAACACCCTCTTTGATGAAAACGCCGCCTGCCACATAGCCTTCGGCGAGGCCTACCCCTGCATCGAGGGTGGCCGCGACATGGACAAGGACCAGCTGAAGGCCCACGGCCTCAACGATTCCGTCACCCATGTGGACTTCATGGTGGGCACCGCCGACCTCTCCATCGTGGGCACCACCCAGGATGGCCGGGAAGTGCCCATCTTCGTAAACGGTAACTTCGCTCTTTAATTTGATATTTTGATTTGATATGCTGGGAAAAACCCGGAGGGTTTTTCGACAGTCACAAACCCTCCGCCCATCGGCAGAGGGTTTGTATTTTCTCCGTTGCATTATGTTTTCCGTTGGGGTATAATGTACGCGTTAAAGTATGCCCACCGGGAGCCGGCGGCTGGGCCGCCGACCCCCTATCTGAAAAGCGGCGGGCGAGAGCCGGTGGGACGGGCGTACTGCGCAGGCGGGCCACGGCTGCCATCGCCCCGCGCCGCTTGCACTATCTTATGCGCCCCGGCCCGGCCCGGTGCCAAACCCACCTAAGAAAGGACCCTCTGCCATGATCAAGATCGCCCCCTCCATTCTTTCCGCCGACTTTGCCAACCTCGGCCGCGACATTCAGCGCATCGACTCCGCCGACTATGTCCATGTGGACGTGATGGACGGCCTGTTCGTCCCCAATATCTCCATCGGCATCCCGGTGGTGAAGTCCATCCGCCCGGTGACGGCGCTTCCCCTGGATGTCCATTTGATGATCGACCGCCCGGAGCGGTATGTGGAGCAGTTCTGCGACGCTGGGGGCGACATCGTTACCTGCCATGTGGAGGCGGACACCGAGGAGAATATTCACCTGGCCCTGCAAAAAATTCACGCCAAGGGCAAAAAGGCCGGCGTGGTGGTAAAGCCCAAGACTCCTGCCTCCGCGGTGCTGCCGTTTATCGACGAGGTGGAGCTGATTTTGGTCATGACCGTGGAGCCGGGCTTCGGCGGCCAGAAGTTCATGGCCGACATGATGCCCAAGGCACGGCAGATTCGCACCTATATCGACGCCATGAATCCTCTCTGCGAGCTGGAGGTGGACGGCGGCGTGGACCCCGACACCTGCAAGCTCTGCATCGCCTCCGGCGCCAATGTGCTGGTGGCCGGCTCCTCGGTCTATAAGGCTGAGGATATTCCCGCCCGCATCCGGGCCCTGAGAGGTTGAGTTTATGGAGTATTTTCCCGCACCCCTTGAAAAATTGACGGAGCAGTTTGCCAAGCTCCCGGGCGTGGGCCGCAAGTCCGCCCAGCGCCTGGCCTTTTTCGTGCTGAGCCTGCCCATGGAGGAGGCCCAGACCTTTGCCGATGCCATCGTGGACGCCAAAAAGAGCGTCACCCTCTGCCCCGTGTGCCAGAATCTTACCGCCGGGGGCCTCTGCCCCGTGTGTGCCTCCCCCAAGAGGGACGAGAGCACGATATGCGTGGTGGCCGACCCCCGGGATGTGCTGGCTATCGAGCGCAGCCGGGAGTATAATGGCCGCTACCATGTGCTCCACGGCGTTCTCTCGCCCATGAATCATGTGGGCCCCGACGACCTGCAGATCAAGTCTCTGGTGGAGCGGGTGGCCGCCGGGGGCATTCAGGAGGTCATCATGGCCACCAACCCCGACACCGAGGGCGAGGCCACGGCCATGTACCTTTCGCGTTTATTAAAGCCCTTCGGGGTGAAGGTCACCCGCCTGGCCTACGGCATCCCCGTGGGCGGCCATTTGGAGTTTGCCGACGATGCCACGCTGATGCGGGCCCTGGAAGGGCGGCGGGAGCTGTGAAAAGATGGATTTGCGCGGTGCTGGCGGCGCTGCTGCTGTTTTCCCTCACCGCCTGCGGCAAGACGGAGGAGCCTGCCCGGCAGGAGATCTTCGCCATGGACACCTATATGAGCCTGGCGGCCTACGGCGAGGACGCACAGGAGGCCCTGGCCGCCGCGGCCCGGGAGATAAACCGCCTGGAGCAGGAGCTCTCCCGGACGGTCTCCACCAGCTACATTTATAAATTAAATGAGAGCGGCAGCGCCGTGGTCAGCGACGAAACGGCAAATCTCCTCCAAAACGCCTTGACCTACAGCGCCGCCACCGGCGGTCTCTTCGATATGACCGTTGCCCCTCTGGTCTCCCTCTGGGGCATCACCACGGACAGCCCCCGGGTGCCGTCTCAGAGCGAGATTGACGCGCTGCTGCCTTTGGTGGGGAGCGGCCACGTCCACCTGGACGGCCAGACCGTCACCCTGGATCCCGGCTGCGCCGTGGACCTGGGGGGCATTGCCAAGGGCTATGCCAGCGACCGGGTGGCGCAGATCCTTCAGCAGTACGCCGTCACCGGGGCCGCCGTGTCCCTGGGGGGCAATGTCTATGTCTGCGGCCAAAAGCCCGACGGCACAGCCTGGAGCGTGGCGGTGCAGGACCCGAAAAAAACCGACGCCTATGCCATGACCCTGGACCTGACGGATGTGTTCGCCGTCACCTCCGGAGGCTACCAGCGGTATTTTACCGACGCGGACGGCGCCGTTTATCAGCATATTTTGGACCCCCGCACCGGCTATCCCGCCCAGACGGACCTGCTGTCTGTGACGGTCATCGGGCAGGACGGCACCATGGCCGACGCCTATTCCACAGCCCTCTATGTCATGGGGGAGCAGGCCGCCTGCGACTTCTGGCGGCAGAGCGGCGGGGCCTTTGATCTGGTCCTCATCACGGCGGACGGACGGGTGCTCTACACTCCCGGCCTGGCCGATCACATTTCCCAAAAGGGGGCAGACTATGACTTCCAAGAGGTCCCAGCCTGATTTAAAACCGAAGCCGCTGGATGCCCTGGTGGTCCTGGCGGTGCTATTGCTGGCCGCAGCGGCGGCGTGGCTTTCCTACGGCGGCCAAAATAGCGATGCCCTCACCGCCACCGTCAAGCACCGGAGCCAGGTGGTGGCCCAGGTGCCGTTGTCCTCTCTAACAGAGGAGAAGACCGTCACCATAGACGGCACCTACCACCTGACCGTCACCCTGGATAAGACCGGTGCCGCCGTCACGGAGAGCGACTGTCCGGGCCAGGACTGCGTCCACACCGGGCGCATTACCCGGGCGGGGCAGAGCATCGTGTGCCTGCCGGAGCAGGTCGTCGTCACCCTGGAGGGCAAGACCTCCTCGGCGGACGTGGTGCTGGGATAGGGGGCGCACGGATGAAATTTACAACGAAAAACCTGGCCCTCTGCGCCGTGCTCACGGCCCTGGCCCTGGGCCTCAGCACCCTGGAAAATCTCTTTCCCGTGTCCCTGCTGGTGCCCCTGCCGGGGGTGAAGCTGGGCCTTGCCAATATCGTCACGGTGTTCGCCCTGTATCAGCTGGGGGCGGCCCCAGCGCTGGTCATTTTGGTGGCCCGGTGCCTGCTGGGGTCCCTGTTCGCGGGGAACGCCTCGGCCCTGCTGTTCTCCCTCCTGGGCGGCGTGGGGGCCATGCTGGTGATGATCCTTCTGCGCCGGGCCAAGGGTCTGTCTATTTACGGCGTCTCCATCGCCGGGGCGGCGGCCCATAATATAGGGCAGATCGGCGCGGCCATGATCGTCCTGGGCGGCACGGCGGTGCTGGGGTATCTGCCCATGCTGCTGGGCGTGTCGCTTATAACGGGCACGCTTACAGGCTTCGTGGCAAGCCTTCTGTTCCGGACTATGAAAAACATACATTTTACGCAGTAAATCTTCCCCTGTCATTCCGAGGGAGCGAAGCGACTGTGGGAATCCGTCTCCCTTATACATTTAGGTGCGGATTGCCACAGCCGGTGTGCGCACCGGCTTCGCAATGACAAATTCTATTTGGTGAGGAGAGAAACTATGGATAAAAAAGACGAGATCATTTTGCAGCAGATGGACCTGATCCGTTCTATGACGGAGCGGAATCTTCGCAGCATGGACACGGATTTTTGGGGTACTCCCTTTATGGAGAACAAGACGGCCCGGCCGCAAAAATCCGAAAAAACCGAAAAGCCGGAAAAGGCCGCCCCCCAGACCCAGGCGGCAAAGCCTGAGGAGAAGGAGGAAATTCCTCCCAAGGAGAAAATTGAGGACCTGCTGGCGGAGCTGGACAGCTATGTGGGCATGGACGCCATCAAGGAGGAGGTGCGCAGCCTCATCAACATGGTGCAGGTCTATAAGCTGCGGAAAGAACACGACCTACCCACCACCGATATGTCCCTGCACATGGTCTTTTCCGGCAATCCCGGCACCGGCAAGACCACCGTGGCCCGCATCATGTCCCGCATCTACCACAGCCTGGACATCCTCTCCAAGGGCCAGCTGGTGGAGGTGGACCGCAGCGGCCTGGTGGCGGGGTATGTGGGCCAGACGGCCCTGAAGACCCAGAAGGTCATCGAAAAGGCCATGGGCGGCGTGCTGTTCATCGACGAGGCCTACGCCCTCAACGGCAAGAGCGAAAACGACTTCGGCCAGGAGGCCATCGACACCATCCTGAAGGCCATGGAGGATCACCGGGACGATCTGGTGGTTATCGTGGCGGGTTACACGGAGCTGATGGATAAATTCATCCACTCCAACCCCGGCCTGGAGTCCCGGTTTAACCGCTTCCTGGAGTTTGAGGACTATACCCCGGAGCAGATGGTGGCCATTTTCAAGATGCAGTGCAAAAAGGGCTGCTATGTGCTGGGCGAGGGCACCGAGGAACTGGTGCGGGACTTCATCGCCGAGGAGAGCGCCGCCGACTCCTTCGGCAACGCCCGGGGCGTGCGCAACCTCTTTGAGCATATCTTGGTGGCCCAGAATAACCGCCTGGCAAAAATGGAGACGGTGACCCGGGACGACCTGATGCAAATTCTCCCCGACGACGTGCTCCACGCCCGGGGCAAGATTGACGAATGAATCTGAACAAAGCGAGGCGGCAAGACCCATGAACGACATTTCTCTGCGCCATGTGTGCAAGTCTTACACCACCCAATCCACAGACATTATGATCGACCACGCCCGGCGCCCCACCCGCACCCGGCAGGTGCTGCGGGATGTGAATGTGACCTTCCCTCTGGGAAAGCTCACAGTGCTGCTGGGCCGCAGCGGCTGCGGCAAAAGCACGCTGCTGCGTCTGCTCTCCGGCCAGGATAAGCCCGACTCCGGGGAGATCGAAATTCCTGCGGGCTGGCACAGCGCGGTATTAAGTCCCGACCCCTATGTCATCACCTGGACCAGCGTTTTGCGCAATGTGGCCATGGCCTGCGGGGTGGGGCGCACCCCGGAGGAGCGGCTGCGGCTGTCGGAGGATTTTGTGGATATGGTGGGGCTGACGGACTA
>CAKTZK010000076.1 GCA_934635515.1 uncultured Oscillospiraceae bacterium | reverse complement strand
GGGCTCTGCCCCTCCCACGGGCGACCGCAAGGGTCGCCCCTACGGAATGGAATAGGAAGTACCTGCGGGCGGGTTTAGAGTTGTGGCTATTAGACCAAAGGAAGGAGCAAGAAGTCTCCTTCTTACTCCTTGTGTTCCCACTATATGGGTGGACTCAGCGGAAATATTCCACCACGGACTTGGCCGCGCCGGCAATGGTGTCCACAATATTTTCAAGGGCCGTGCCCGCATCGCTGCGGTACACCACAGCGGTGTCGTCGGAGGGCAGCTCCAGGTACTCCACCTGGCCGCTGGAGGGCTTCTTCATACCCGCCTCCTCGGCCACACGCTTGACCGTGGCCAGGTCGAAGGTCTTTTCATACTGGGTCAGCAGGGCCACATGGCGCTCCTCCAGCTGGCTGATCTCCGTTTTCATCTCGGAGATGTCCGTGGAAACCTGGGTCAGGCGCACATAGCCCATGAGCAGCACCACCACCAGGCCCGAAAGCAACGCCGCGCAGGCCAAGACCAAGGGAGAGGGCTTGGCCACGGGCCGGGCCACAGGCTGCCGCTTGGGCTGGGGAGCCGGCTCCGGACGGGCCTGCTCCATGCGGCCGGCATCATCAAGCACCCGTTCACGGGCCAGGGCGTCCAGGTCGTAGGCCAGGGAGCCGTCTGTATATCCATATCTGCGGCGATCGTATTTCTGGGCCATGATTGCCTCTTCCTTTCTTTGGTGATTCTCTCTATTTTATAATTTTTCCGCCACCCGGAGCTTGGCGCTGCGGGCCCGGGGATTATATACCAATTCTGCCTCGCCTGCCACGATGGGCTTGCGGCTGATGAGCTTCATTTTCGGTATTTTGCCGCACACGCACACAGGGAAATTGGGTGGGCAGGTGCAGCCGGTGGAAAGCTCCTGAAGGGTCTTCTTGATGATGCGGTCTTCCAGGGAATGAAAGCTGATGACGGCCAGCCGCCCGCCAGGGTGCAGGGCGTCGGAGGCGGCTTGCAGCATGGGCGGCAGCTCGCCCAGCTCGTCATTGACGGCGATGCGGATGGCCTGAAAGCTGCGCTTGGCCGGGTGCTGCTTTTCCCGCAGAGCGGCGGGAGGCATGGCAGCGCGGATGATGTCCACCAGCTGGCCGGTGGTCTCGATGGCCGCTTCCTGGCGGCGGCGGACGATGGCCTTGGCGATGGCCGGGGCATAGCGCTCCTCGCCGTATTCAAAGAGGATGCGGCGCAGGTCCTCGTAGCTCCAGTCATTGACCACATCCCGGGCGGTAAGGGCCGCCGTGCGGTCCATACGCATATCCAGGGGAGCATCGTGCATATAGGAGAAGCCGCGCTGTGCTTCGTCCAGCTGGGGAGAAGAAACGCCCAAGTCAAAGAGCATCCCGTCCACGCCGGGAACATTCAGCTCCCGCAGAACATCTGCGATGCGGCTGAAGTTGCTGTGCACCAGGGTCACGCGATCCAGATAGTCCGCCAGGCGGACACGGGCGGCCTCGATGGCCGTTTCGTCCCGGTCCAGGCATATAAGCCGGCCGGTGGTGAGCCGTTTTACGATCTCCAGGGAGTGCCCGGCCCGGCCCAGGGTGCCGTCTACATAAATGCCGTCGGGCTTGATATTTAAGGCGGTGAGGCACTCGTCCAGCAGCACGGGCTTATGGCCGAAGGCCTGGTCCGCGGCAGCGTTGCGGTCAAATCCCATGGCTTACAGCCCCATTTCTTCCATAGCCTGCTCCAAAGAGCCGCTCTCCAGGGCCATGGCTTCCTCTCTGGCCCAGCGCTCGGCGTTCCAGATCTCGGCCCGGTCAAAGCTGCCGATGACCACCACTTCCTTCTGCAGGCCCGCATACTCCCGGAGCTTGGCGGGAATAAGGATGCGGCCCTGGGCATCGGGCTCGCAGTCCACGGCGTTGGCCGACAGGACGCGCAGCGCCTTGGCCTTGCTGTAGGGCAGCTCACGGAGCTTTTCCATGAAGGCGTCCCAGCTCTCGTTGGAGTAGATGGACAGGCAGTGGTCCATGCCGATGGTGACATGGAAGGACTGGCCCAGCTCCTCCCGCAGGCGGGCAGGGATGAACAGCCGCCCCTTGGCGTCGATATTATGCGCGTATTGTCCGGTCACGGCTGCTCCCTCCTTCCATGGGTTTTTGTGGGCTGTTGTGGGATTATGCCCCACAAATATGGGCACTACCCCCACACTTCCCCACTTCTATGGTTACAGTATAGTAAATCGGCCGCCTAATTGCAAGAATATTTTTTTCCTAAAATGGAACATATTTCCTGCAAAAACAGGGCATTTTTACTGCAATTCCCGCAAATTGAAACATTTGTTTCTGTTCGTTTGCGTGAAAAAAATCGCCGCCCACTATATATAGTGGGCGGCGATCATGAGCGACGCAATATATTGTTTTGCGGTGATTTTTACCGTGTTATACCATTGTGCGTTTGTGCGTTCCTACGAAATTTTTCTGTGTTTTTTGTCAGTTTTCTACTTTTTCCTCGCTCTCCTCCGGTTTTTCCTCCGGAACGGGGGCAGAGCCGCTGCGGATCTGCTGCATCTGCTCGTTGGAGGCAGCCCGGAAGCGGACGCGGGACTGGCGCACCTCGTCCAGGGCCATCTGGATGGCCTCCTCGGTGCGGCGCAGAGCGTCCTCGGTATAGGAATTGGCCACCCGGTACAGCTCGCCCGTGCGCTCCTCGGCCCGGCGGATGATCTCCCCGGACTTCATGCGGGCACGCTGAAGCGTCTCGCTCTCGGAGACGATGGTCTTAGCATCCAGCTCGGCCTGGCGCAGCATCTTCTCCACCTCTTTTTTCGCGGAGGCGATGTACTCGTCCCGGGCGCGGATCAGCTCCTGGGCCTTCTTGATCTCCAGGGGCATGCGGCTGCGGATCTCCGTGAGGATGTCCAGGGCCTCATCGCGGTTAATGGTGCATTTTTCGGCGCTGAAGGGAGCGCTCTTGGCTTCGTCGATCATGCCGTAGAGCATGTCCAGCAGGCGCTGCAGATCTTTTTCTTCCATACTATATCCTCCCGGTTTTTAGTTTTTCTTTTGCTGCTTCAGCTCCTCCGCCACAGGCAGGGGAACGTATTTTTCCAGGGGCTGGCCGTAGCGGATCATCTCCCGGACCATGGTGGAGCTGAAATGCTGATACTCGATGCTGGCAGGCAGGAATACCGTCTCCAGGTCCGCCCAGATACCCCGGTTGATAGCGGCCATTTGGTACTCCATATCAAAATCCGTGGCGTTGCGCAGGCCCTTGACGATGACGTGGGCCCCTTTCTCCCGGGCATAGTCGGCCAGCAGCCCCCGGAACAGCTCCGCCTCCACATTGGGAAGCTCCGCTACCGAGCGGCGCAGCATTTCCAGCCGCTTTTCCGCCGGGAACATGTGGGACTTTTTATCGCAGTTATCCATCACGCACACGAAAACCTTGTCAAAGCACAGGGCGGCGCGGCGGATGATGTCCAGATGTCCCAGCGTGATGGGGTCAAAGCTGCCGGGATAGATGGCTATTTTCATGGGGTCAATCCTCGTTTCTATGGTATACAGTGAGTTTAATTTTGCCGTAACGATACTCTCTGTATATCGAATAGGGGCCGCTGAGCGGGGGCAGAGCCTGATCCGCCGCGCTTTCCGCCACAATTATACCATGTCTGCGGCAAATGTCAAACCTTGCGATGTCCTCCAGGGCCTGCTGCAAGAGGCCGGAGGCGTAGGGGGGGTCCAAAAAAATCAGATCGAACTTCTCGCCGGACTTCAGGTAGCTCATGGCATCGCCGTTTACCACCCGGGCCCGATCCGAAAAGCCGCAGGCCTCCAGATTCTCCCGGATGGCCTGGAGGGCATCCTTGCGCCGCTCTACGAACACGGCGCTCTCCGCCCCCCGGCTCAGGGCCTCGATGCCCAGCTGGCCGGTGCCGGCGAAGAGGTCCAGGACCCGGCGCCCCTCGATATCGAACTGGATGACGGAGAACAGAGCCTCCTTGACCTTCCCCGTGGTGGGGCGGGTCTCCAGGCCCTCCAACTCCTTTAACCGTCTGCCCCGGGCAGACCCTGTGATAACTCTCATAGCTTTACAGGCGGGGATCGAAGTCCTGGAAAATCACAAGATTTCCGGCAGACTCCGCCGCGCACATCTCCTCTTTTGTGATGATGGTCCAGTTGATCTCCTGGACATGATAGAACCACCGGCACCAGCGCAGGCAGAGATTATCCCGGTCGGAAAACCGGTAGGCAATGAAATCGGGCTTGGCCAGGCAGTTGGTCAGCAGGTTCCCCAGTGCCCAAAGCAGGACCTTCGGCATCTTGCCGCCGTCACCGTGGCGGAGGAAGTTTTCGCTGAGCTGGCCCCGGACGATCTCCGGGCGGTTCTTTTTCAGCCACCGGATGCACCGGGGGTCGAAGGACTCGATGCAGTAGAGCACCTTATATTTATCCAGCATGGCGCAGGTGGCGGCGGCCAGGGCATCGTGATCCCCCCGCTCCGCCTTCAGCTCCACCACCAGAGGAAGGCCGCTCGCTTCAAACAGGGGCAGCACCTCCTCCAGGAGGGGGATCTGCTCATCGGTACCCTCCAGGCGGTACTGCTTCAGTTCCTCCGCCGTCAGGTCCTCCACCAGCACGTCCGCCCCGGCGGTGCGCAATAAGCTTGCATCGTGGATGACGGCCAAATTGCCGTCCTTCATCAGGTGCACATCCAGCTCCACGCCGAAGCCCCGGCGGATGGCCTCCTTATAGGCAAGGAGAGAGTTCTCCGGGGCCAGGTCTTTGCCGTGGTAGCCCCGGTGGGCATAGCGGTACTTTCGCAGCAGGTCCCACAGGGAGTGGCCCCGGCGGCAAATGGTCAGCATGGCAAACACTTCTATCAGCAGAAGCAGAATCAAAACAATCAGCAATACGATCCACATATCAGTTATCCATATCCTCCAGTGCATCCAGGCCCTTCTTGGCCTCCGGGCGGCTGTCGCCGTGGTGAACAAAGTGCATGGTCACAAGGGCCAGGGCGGAGAACACCGCCGCGTACGGGAACAGCACCGTCATGCCCAGCTTATCCATCAGCAGGCCCGAGAGCATGGGGGTGGCCACCTGGGCGGCCATGGAGGCGGTGTAGTAAAGGCCCGTATAGCGGCCCACATCCTGCTCCGAGCACATCTCCACCACCATGGGGAAGGAGTTGACGTTGATGGTGGCCCAGGCGATGCCCGCCAGGGCGAACATGGCGTTCATCAGCAGGGCGGGGCTGTTATCCCGGAGGAAGGCCGCCACGCCGAAGGCGGTGGCCAGCATGATAACGCCGGCACAGATGGTCTTTTTCCGGCCCACCTTGGAGGCGATCATGCCCACGGGCAGGTAGGAAATGATGGCCGCCGCCTGGGCGATGATGAGGGTGAGGTTATAGTCCTTATGGAGAATGTTGCTGGCATAGACGGAGTACTTACTGGTGACGGCGTTATAGCCGAAGAACCACAGGACGATGGACAGGAGAATGAAAATCATGGACTTCTTCTCCTCCGGGGACAGGCCGCCCTTGGTGGCGGGCTGGACCTCGGCCTCGGCAAACTCCGCGCCGTCGGCGGTCTCCACCGTCTCGGGCTCGGCCTTTTCCTCCAGGCCGTAGCGGATGGAGTCCTCCACCATCTGGGCCGCCCACTCCGGCTCCCGGACGGTGAGCAGGAAGATCACCAGAGCTGCGAGCATGATGGCGGCGATGACGGCAAAGTAGGCCGTGTAGCTCATGAGGGAGTTGCGCACGGAGGCGGTGGCAAAGACCATACCCAGCACCAGGACCAGGATGCCGCCGGCGGAGCCCATGAGATTGATGACGGCATTGGCCTTACTGCGCAGGGGCTTCACGGTGACATCCGGCATCAGCGCCACCGCCGGGGAGCGGAAGGTGGCCATGCTCACCAGCACCACCAGCAGCAGGACGATGAAGAAAATCAGCGTAGTGGGACTTTCCGCCGTGGTCTGCCAGGCATAGGCCTGCCGGGCGGGGACTACATAATTGGTATAGTCGGGATTGGTGAGGGTCTTCTCCCCCTCCTGGATCTGGCTGCGGATGGCGGCGAACTCCTCCTGGGTGAAGGTATCCGCCAGGGTGAACTTCACCCCGTCGGGGGTCAGAAGGGTCTCGTCCTTTTCCTTTTCATAGATGGTCACCAGGGCGGCGGGGTCGTCGATGGCAGCTACGTCCTTAATATTATGCAACTGGGCCAGGTCCACAAAGCTCAGGCCCACCAGGGCCACGGCGGCAATGAGGGTGCCCACCACGATGAAGGGGGTGCGGCGGCCCTTTTTGCTGTGGCTGCGGTCGGAAATGGCGCCGAACAGGGGCAGCAGGAACAGAGCCAGAATGTTATCCAGGGCCATGATGACGCCGGACCAGGTCTGGGACATGCCGAATTTATTGGTGAGGATCAGGGGGATGGTGTTGTCGTAGGCCTGCCAAAAGGCGCAGATCAGGAAAAAGGCAAAGCCCACTAAAATCGTCCGCTTGTAGTTTAGTTTCATGGTTTTATGACCATTCCTTTCCGCTATGTTGCAAGGCACAAATGACCAACAGAAAGAATGGTCATAAAGTGCCATGTTTTTCGGTTGCCGCGAAAGCGGCGAGAAAAACGGCTTAAATATAATGATAATTGAAAATTTTTCAATTATCCTCCAATTCTTGCAGTTCTTGCAGTTCTTGCAGAAGCTCTGCAATATCCCGGCGCACCCAGGTGGGATGGACGCCGTAGGTTTCTATATCCGCCTCCGTCCCCTCGCCGGAGAGGACGAACACCGTGTCGATGCCGGCATTTGCGCCGCAGGCTATATCCGTGTAGAGCCGGTCGCCCAGGAGCACCGTCTGGGCGGGGGTGAAGCCGGTGCATGACATAGCGAGCAGGGCCATATCCGGCTGGGGCTTGCCCAAAAAGCGAGGGGTGCGGCCCGTGGCGGTGGTGAGCATGCGGCAAACGCTGCCGCAGTCGGGGACGGAGCCGTA
>CAKTZK010000075.1 GCA_934635515.1 uncultured Oscillospiraceae bacterium | reverse complement strand
CCTTGTGCGTTATGGACCAGATCGGTGACGAAAACAGCACGGACACCTGCTGGCTCCAGCAGCTGGCCCTGAAGGACGCCATTGCCCGGCTGACGCCCCGGCAGCGGGACATTCTGGCCCTGCGGTACAGCGAGGGAAAGACCCAGATGGAGGTTTCCCGGGAGATCGGCATTTCGCAGGCCCAGGTGAGCCGGCTGGAGAAGGGGGCCATCGGGGAGATCAAGAAAAATCTGTGAGCTATTATTGAAAAAGGGAATAATTCGGCGGGGACAGAGAGAAAAGCGGCTTTACTTGCCTAAAAGGATTTGCTATACTTTATAAAAACTGCGCGTCAAAAAAGCCTCGCAGAGTTTGCCGCCTGCAGGCGGAAAAAAATTAAGATCATTTTTCTCCGCGACATGTGCGTGGGGGAAAATACCTCTCAGGCTGCCAGTGTGGAATTTTGACGCTTGCGGCAAAATTATGCGCGCAGCAGACTGCAAGCCTTTTGGCAGAAAAAACGAAGTTTTTTCGCCAGTTTTAAGATTCGGGAGGGCACGGGATGATTTATTTGGACAACGCCGCCACCACGCTGCACAAGCCGCCCCAGGTGGCCCAGGCGGTGGTGCAGGCCATGGGCACCATGGGAAACGCGGCCAGAGGGGCCCACGACGGGGCCTTGGAGGCATCCCGGACGGTGTATGGCACCCGGGAAAAGCTGGCAAGGCTTTTTGCTTGTCAGCGGGCGGATCATGTGGTTTTTACGGCCAATTCCACCGAGGCGCTGAACATTGCCATCAACGGGATCTTGCACGAGGGCGACCATGCCGTTTCCACCGACTGCGAGCACAACTCCGTGCTGCGGCCCCTGTACCGGCTGGAGGAGGAGCGGGGCGTGGCGCTGGATTTTGTGGCGGCGGACCGGCAGGGGCGGGTGGACTATGCCGACTTTGAGCGGCTCATGCGGCCCGAGACCAAGGCCATCGTCTGCACCCACTGCTCCAATCTGACGGGGAATGTGCTGGACATTGCGAAAATCGGGGAGATCGCTCACCGGCACGGGGCGCTGCTCATTGTGGACGCTTCCCAGACGGCGGGGACGATCCCCATTGACATGGAGAAAATGGGCGTGGATGTGCTGTGCTTCACCGGGCACAAGGGGCTTATGGGGCCCCAGGGCACCGGGGGGCTGTGCATCCGGCCCAGGGTGGAGATCGACCCCTGGAAGGTGGGCGGCTCCGGAGTACATTCCTACGACCGGCACCAGCCCCGGGAGTATCCTACCCGTCTGGAGGCCGGGACCCTGAACAGCCACGGCATCGCGGGGCTTTCGGCGGCGCTGGATGTGATCTTGGAGCGGGGCGTAGAGGACATTCAGCGGGTGGAGCACGGCCTGATGCGGAAGTTTTATGAGGGCGTGAAGGACATAGAGGGCGTGACGGTGTACGGAGACTTTGCCGCGCCTGTGCGGGGGGCCATTGTGGCGCTGAACATACGGGACTACGACTCCTCGGCGGTGTCGGACGCGCTGTCGGAGACATACGGCATTGCAACACGGCCGGGGGCACACTGTGCGCCGCGGATGCACCGGGCCTTGGGCACCACCGAGCAAGGGGCGGTGCGATTCAGCTTTTCCTGCTACAACACGGAGCAGGAGGTGGAGGAGGCCGTGCGGGCCGTGCGGGAGATCGCCGCGGAGTGAAGAAGTGAATAATAAAAACAGAGGACTGCGGGGGCAGTCCTCTGTTTTTTACAATAATTATTTCTTGCTTTTCACAAAATCAGCAGCAGGCCCAGGGCTATGAGCAGCTCCTCGTCGGCGTTTTCCCGAAACAGCATGAACAGCAGGAGAAGCACCAACAGGTCGCCGGAGTCCAGGTCGCCCAGGTGCAGCTTTGCCAAAAGCCGATTGAGAATATCTCGCTCGGGGTGCTGGGGCGGCACGGTGGGTGGGCCCGGAGGCGGCGTGGGCGGCGGCTTTGGCCCGGGGGATGGTTTGGGCCCCGGAGGCGAAGCGCCGGGCTTGGGGCCTCCGCCGGGGGACGGAGGATCGTCGTTTTGGGGCATGCGGGTGTAGATGCCGGTATCGTTGCGCGTGTAGCGGTTATACATCCCTCAGCCCTCCCATTCCGTCAAGAAGCGCTTGCCCACGGTGATGAGCCGGGCCAAGCGGGCAGCGCGCTCCACCTTGCCCTGTTTTTCCTCTTTCAGATACGGGCGCAGGGCGTTCAGCAGCTGCATGGAATGGCTCTGGTCCGACGAGAGGGCCTGGAGCATGGGCAGGAATTTGGAAACGGTGTTCAAGTCGATGCCGCCCAGAAGGGAGCCGGGGCCCGCCGGATTGGGGGGAGCGGGAGGCGGACCCGGCGCCGATGGGGACGGCCCCGGAGGAGGGGCAGCGGCCTGGTTTGACGGCGCGGCGGGTGAGTCCATGGTGGAGGAGAGCTGCTGGGCAAGCTGCACCACCTGGGCCATCCCGGCCGGGTCTGACAGGAGGGAGTTCAGCTTGTCTTGCAGCTCCGACATGGCGATCTCCTCCCTTTACTGCTGCAGCTGGCTGCCCAGGCGATCTATCAGCGCCGCGCCCTGGGGGGTCTGCATGACTTTTTTCAGCATGGCTACCATTTGGGCGGTATTGCCGCTGTCCGCGCTGGCGGCGGCACGGTCAAGGCTCGCGCCGTTATCGGAGGAGGTGAGCATTTGCATCAGCTTCTGCCCGTCCGGGGACTGCATGATGCGCTGCACCATCTGGGGATCGTTTTTTACCTGCTGCATGAGCTGCCGCATATCCACATTGCATCATCCTTTCCTCTTTTCAAGGCAGTATATGATGCAGCGGGGAAAATAGTACCGGGTAAGATCTCAGAACAGCTGCGCCAGGATGTCCACGCACTTGTCGATGCCAAGGACGCCGCTGTTGAGGGTAATGTGATAGTTCTGGGCGTGGCCCCACTTCATGTCCGTATAGAAGCGGTGATAGGCGGCCCGGCGCTTATCCTTATCCTTCAGGCGCTCCTCCGGGGACTGGTCCCGCTCGCCGTACACCTTCACGATGCGCTCGGCCCGGAACTTCATATCCGCATGGATAAAGACCTTCAGGCAGTCAGCCTTATCCTGGAGGATATAGTCGGCGCAGCGGCCCACGATGACGCAGGGACCCTTTTCCGCCAGGGCGGTGATGACCTTATACTGGTGGGCCCAGAGAATGTCCTCATTGGTAGGGCCAAACATCCGGTTCGAGAGGGCCGAGGCCAAAAAACCGCCGGGGGCATACTCGCCGGCTTCCTTTACATAGTCAGCGGCAAAGCCGGTCTCCTTTTCCAGCTCCTGGATCAGCTCGGAATCGTAGCAGGGGATGCCCAGCTTTTCAGCGACCTTCCGGCCGATGGTACGGCCGCCGCTGCCGAACTCACGGCTGATGGTGATGACTCTGTTTTTCATATTTCATGTACTCCTTCCATGCTTAGGTCACGATAGGTTTTTACAATAATAAACGCTGAGGCGGCAAAAGTCAAGACATCGGAGAGGGGCGGGACCTACGGCTCGGAGCGTCCTGTGTCGCACAGAGGGCGGAGGGTGCAGACATCGCAGTGGGGGCTGCGGGCGGTACATACGGCCCGGCCGTGGAGGACCATACGGTGGCAGAAGTCGCTGGATTTTTCCGGGGGCAGGCAGGTACGCAGCTGCTTTTCCACCCGCAGGGGGTCCTTGCTGCCGTCGGTGAGCCCCAGGCGGCCGGTGATGCGGATGCAGTGGGTGTCGCAGACATAGCCCTCCTGGCCGTAAACATCGCCTAAGATGAGATTCGCGGTCTTGCGGCCTACGCCGGGCAGGCGCAGAAGGTCGTCCATATTGTCCGGCACCTTGCCGCCGAAATCCTGCAGGAGCATCTGGGCGGAGGCCACCAGGTCGTGGGCCTTGGCCCGCCAGAAGCCGCAGGAGTGGACATATTCGCCCACCTCCGCCTCGCTGGCCTGGGCGAAGGACTCCAGGGTGGGGAAACGGGCGAAAAGGGCGGGGGTGACCTGATTCACCCGGGCGTCGGTACACTGGGCGGACAGGCGCACGGCAAAGAGCAGCTCGTAGTCTTTTTTATATTCCAGGGAGCAGAGAGCGTCCGGGTACAGCCGCTCCAGCTCCGCTATGATGGCGTTTACTTCGGCAGGATTCTTCAAAATACATCACCTCTTGAGAGATATTATAAACGCTGCGAAAGAAAATTGCAATTCCCGGAAAACTGTGATACAATAATAAAATCTAACGAGGAGGGGAGGAGCTGCATGCAGACACAGCCTTTGGCCGACGCCATTCGGCCCCAGACGCTGGACGAAGTGGCGGGGCAGAAGCATCTTTTGGGAGAAGGCGCGATGCTCCGGCGGATCATCGAGAGCGGCACCGCCGCAAACCTGATCTTTTACGGCCCCTCCGGCACGGGCAAGACCACCGTGGCGGGCATTATTGCCAAGAAAACCAACAAGACCCTCTACCATCTTAACGCCACCACCGCGTCGCTTCAGGACGTGAAGAACATCATGGCGGATGTGGGGACGATGGTGGCTCCCAACGGGGCGCTGCTGTACCTGGATGAGATACAGTACTTCAACAAAAAGCAGCAGCAGAGTCTGCTGGAGTACATGGAAAACGGCAAGATCACGCTGGTGGCATCCACCACGGAAAACCCCTACTTTTATGTGTACAACGCCCTGCTCTCCCGGAGCACGGTGTTTGAATTCAAGCCCCTGACGGCGGAGGAGACGGTGCCGGCGGTGGAGCGGGCACTGGGCATCGTGCAGGAGCAGAGCGTCCTGCCTCTTTCCTGGGAGGAGGAGGTGCCCATGGCCATTGCCATGGGCTGCGGCGGCGATGTGCGCAAGGCGGTGAACGCCGTGGAGCTGCTGAGCCGGGCGGCGAAGCCTGTGGACGGGAAGCTGCTGCTGACAAGGGAAGACGCTACACAGATCGCTCAGCACAGCGCCATGCGCTATGACCGGGAGGGGGACGACCACTACGACCTGCTCTCGGCGCTGCAGAAGTCCATCCGCGGGTCCGACCCGGACGCGGCGGTGTATTACCTGGGACGGCTGCTGGTAGCGGGGGACCTTTTATCCCCGTGCAGGCGGCTGCTGGTCATCGCCTCCGAGGACATCGGGCTGGCCTATCCCCAGGCAATGGCCATTACAAAAGCCTGCGTGGACGCGGCGGTGCAGCTGGGGCTTCCGGAGGCGCGGCTTCCCCTGGCGGAGGCGACGGTGCTGCTGGCCACGGCGCCTAAGTCCAATTCCGCCCACAACGCTATCATTGCCGCCATGAGCGACATTGAAAAGGGAAAGGTGGGAGATATTCCCAGACACCTGAAAAATGTCCACGCCGACAGCGCGGGCAGCGAGAAGCCCCAGGCGTACAAGTATCCGCATATATATCCCAAGCACTATGTAAACCAGAGATACTTGCCGGAGAGCCTGGGGAACACCACCTACTACGAATACGCCGACAACAAGACCGAGCAGGCGGCCAAGCACTACTGGGACCTTATAAAGGGCGGGGGAGAATGAAATGGACCTGAAGGTAAACGATAAAGTCGAACTGAAAAAGACCCACCCCTGCGGCAGCAAGGAATGGCTGGTGCTGCGCATCGGTATGGACATTAAGCTCCGCTGCCTGGGCTGCGGGCATGAGATCATGGCCCCCCGGCGAAAGGTGGAGAAGAGCATCCGAAAAATCTGCACGGAGGAGGAGAATCCATGAGACCAAAATGGACAAGATATGTAGCTATGGGTATTGCGCTGCTGCTGGCGGTGGTGATGCTGCTGTCGCTGGTGATCCCGTATCTGGGACTGTGATGCCCGGCACCGAGAAGTAAAAACGGAACGAACCGAAAGGAGATTTTGGGCTATGAATGAGAAAGTCAAGGATATCCTCCGGCGGGTGGACCACACCCTTTTGAGCCAGGGGGCTACCTGGGAGGAGATCCGCGCCATCTGTGACGACGGAATGAAGTACGGCTGCGCCAGCGTGTGCATCCCGGCCAGCTATGTGCGCAGGGCGGCGGAGTATGTGGCGGGAAAGATCGCCATCTGTACCGTTATCGGCTTCCCCAATGGGTACAGCACCACCGCCGCCAAGTGCTTTGAGACCGAGGACGCGGTGAAAAACGGCGCCTCGGAAATTGACATGGTCATCAACATCGGCTGGGTGAAGGACAGACTGTATGACAAGGTGCTGGAGGAGATCAAGGCGGTGAAGGCGGCCTGCGGCGGAAAGCTGCTGAAGGTCATCATCGAGACCTGCCTGCTCACAGACGAAGAAAAGAAGGAGATGTGCCGGGTGGTATCCGACTCCGGCGCGGAGTATATCAAGACCTCCACCGGCTTCGGCGGAGGCGGCGCGACGAGGGAGGATGTGGCGCTGTTTAAGGCGAACGTGGCGCCCCACGTGAAGATCAAGGCTGCCGGGGGCATTGCCAACCTGCAGGACGCGGAGGATTTCGTGGCTCTGGGCGCTGACCGCCTGGGCACCAGCCGCATTGTGAAGGCCGTGAAGGCCATGGAAAAATAAGGAGGAAAATAAACTATGTCTACCCCCCATAATAATGCCAATAAGGGCGATTTCGCAAAGACTGTGCTCATGCCCGGAGATCCCCTGCGGGCGAAGTTTATCGCGGAGAATTTTTTCACCGAGCCGAAGCTGGTGAACAATGTCCGCGGCGTGCAGGGCTATACCGGCACCTACAAGGGCGTGCCGGTGTCCGTGATGGCCAGCGGCATGGGCATGCCGTCCATCGGCATTTATTCCTATGAGCTGTTTACCCAGTACGACGTGGAGAACATCATCCGGGTGGGCTCTGCCGGGGCTATGCGGGCGGACCTGGAGCTGGGCAGCGTGGTGGCCGGACAGGGCGCCTGCACCAATTCTAATTTTGCCGACCAGTACCAGCTGGGCGGCAGCTACGCCCCTATATGCGACTTTGACCTGCTGATGGCCGCGGTGGAGTCGGCCAAGGAGCTGGGGGTGAAGATGCCCGTGGGCAACCTCTATTCCTCCGACACCTTCTACGATGCCGCCGACCGGAACATGCGCTACAGCAAGATGGGCGTTATGGCTGTGGAGATGGAGGCTGCCGCCCTGTACTGCAC
>CAKTZK010000074.1 GCA_934635515.1 uncultured Oscillospiraceae bacterium | reverse complement strand
GTCCGGCACCGGCAAGACCACCCTGTCCACCGATCCCAAGCGCCTGCTCATCGGTGACGACGAGCACGGCTGGGATGATAACGGCGTCTTTAACTTCGAGGGCGGCTGCTATGCCAAGGTCATCAACCTGGATAAGGATTCCGAGCCCGACATCTATAACGCCATCCGCCGGGATGCTCTGCTGGAGAACGTCACCGTGGACAAGGACGGCAAGATCGACTTTAACGATAAGTCCGTCACCGAGAACACCCGCGTCAGCTACCCCATCGACCACATTCAGAACATCGTGCGGCCCATTTCCGCGGCCCCCGCTGCCAAGAATGTGATCTTCCTGTCCGCCGATGCTTTCGGCGTGCTGCCCCCCGTGTCCATTCTGACTCCGGAGCAGACCAAGTATTACTTCCTCTCCGGCTTCACCGCCAAGCTGGCCGGCACCGAGCGGGGCATTACGGAGCCTACGCCCACCTTCTCCGCCTGCTTCGGCCAGGCCTTCCTGGAGCTGCACCCCACCAAGTACGCCGAGGAGCTGGTCAAGCGCATGGAGATGAGCGGCGCCAAGGCCTACCTGGTGAACACCGGCTGGAACGGCACCGGTAAGCGTATTTCCATCAAGGATACCCGCGGCATCATCGACGCCATCCTCAGCGGCGCCATCAATGAGGCCCCCACCAAGACCATCCCCTACTTCAATTTCCAGGTGCCCACGGCTCTGCCCGGCGTGGATCCCGCCATCCTGGATCCCCGGGATACCTACGCCGATGCTTCCCAGTGGGAGGAGAAGGCTAAGGATCTGGCAGGCCGCTTCGTGAAGAACTTCGCCAAGTACGAGTCCAACGAGCACGGCAAGGCCCTGGTGGCCGCCGGCCCCCAGGCTTGATCTGCCCGGATGATACTAAAAACAGGAGCCCAATTTGGGCTCCTGTTTATTTGTATAATAAAAAAGGCAGGACCCTTTTGGAGAGGGGTCCCGCCACGTTCGTGTAAACTTTTAGACAGGGAGGCGGTCAGCCGTTTCCACCGGGCTGGTGCAGCTTTCCAAAAGCCATAATGGGGATGGTGACCAGGATCAGGAAGAAGCCCAGCAGGTCCAGCCAGGAAAAGGTGGTGTTCAGGAACAGAACGGATATGACCACTGAGCCGATAGGCTCCACCGAGGAGAGAACGCTGCCCACCAGGCTGCCCACAATGTTGCACCCGCTTTGAAAAAGGCTGAAGGACAGGACTGTGCCCAGGATAATAACGCAGGCCATAAGCAGATAGAGCTTGCCGCCGAATTGGATGCCGCTCATGCGCCAGGGGCGGAACATGAGCAGCATGACCGCGCCGCCTATGGTCATGCCCCAGCCCGTGATGGACAGAACGGAGAATTTCTGCATCAGCTTCCGGGGTGAGACCGTGTAAAACGCGAAGCAGACCGCGCTGATCAGCCCCCAGACCGCGCCCTTCACCGGTACGGCCAGGGTGGTGAAGTCAAAGTGCGTTACGCAGGTGAAGGCCCCCAGCACCACCAGCAGCACGCTGATACTTTCGTAAAAACGGGGCTTTTTACGGGTGGAGAGGATGGTCCACAGCAGAATGACGATGGGACTGCAATAGGAGAGCACCGTGGCAAAGGCTACATTTGCATACTGCACGGCGGTGTAGTAGCTGTACTGGCACAGGGCCGAGCCCAGGAGGGCGAATACCAGCAGGGGAGGGACCGCCTCCCTGTGGCGCAGGACCTCCAGGGGCTTTCCGCCGGTGAGGGCGGCCACGCCCAGGGTGATCAGCCCGCCGATAAAAAGACGGATGGGCACCAGCCAATCCGATGTAACGCCGCAGTCCCGGAACATCATCTGCCCGCAGGCGCCGCCGATGGCCCAGCACAGGCCGCCGCACAGGGTCATGATGTAGCCCCGGACCATGAGAGAGTGTTTATTTTCAGCCATAATCAGCCTTCCTTTTTACAAGATCCAGCCCTCAATATAGCATGGCCCGGGGCGGTTGTCCATGAGCTTTTCCGACAAATTCGGGTAAAATAACCAGGGATTTCCTGGTGAAAATAAAATCCTGACCGGGCCGGATTGAAAAGAAAAGCGGTATGTGGTAGGATGGAGAAAAGGGAGGTGGCGGCAGTGGAGATTCGATTTGAGCGGATAGCGGCGTATTCGGCCCGGCAGCTGGCGGCGGAAATGCTGGCGGAAGCAGGAAAAACGACGCCGGAGGATATCCGATTTTACACGGGAGAAAACGGCAAGCCTCTGTGCCGCCTGCCCCTGCACTTCAACTGCAGCCACAGCGGGGCGTATGTGGTATGCGCCGTCAGTGAAAGGGAGGTAGGCGTGGATCTGGAGCGGGTCCGGCCCGTGCATGAGCGGCTGCTGCGAACGTTGACGGCGGAGGAAAAGATCTGGCTTTCTACCCGGCCGGAGGGGGATCGAGACCGGGCTTTTTTTCAGCTATGGACCATGAAGGAGAGCTGGATCAAGTGCCACGGCGGTACGTTAATGGAGTATCGGAGGTGCAATTTCTGCGACGAAAACGGCCGGCTTATGACGCATTGGGAGGGCTGCCGCTTTATCTTTCCATCCGCCCCGGAGGGGTATGTGCTGACGATCTGCGAAAAAGAGTAAAAAAGCCCCGGGGAAAGATCCCCGGGGCTTAGAATTACTGCAGAGTGTATTTGCGCTTGTACTCGTCGTAATATTTGGCAAAGGAGTCGTCCTTCACCTGCTTGAGACTGAGGACGTACTCGTGGGTGTCGAAGGAGTCGGACTGCAGCTCAATAAGAGCCAGAGCGATGTTGGAGCAGTGGTCGGCCACCCGCTCAAAATTGGTGAGCAAGTCGTTAAACACAAAGCCCTGGTTCAGGGTGCAGATACCCTGCTGCAGGCGGTCGATATGATGGCTCTTCATTTCGTCGCACAGGGTGTCTACGATCTCCTCCAGAGGCTCTACCCGGCGGGCGCCCTCCGTGTCGTTGGCGATGAAGGTATCCACAGCCAGGTGGAGAATATCCCGGATCGCATTTTCCAGGACTGTCAGCTCATAGATGGCCTCCTCAGAGAAGATGATGCTCTTTTCGTGGATCTCCTTGGCGCACTCCGCGATATTCAGAGCGTGGTCGCTGATGCGCTCAAAGTCGGAAATGGTGTGAAGGTATTTGGAGACCTCCTCGCTCTGGCGGGTATTCAGGGACTTGACGGTGATCTTCATCAGATAGGTGCCCAGCTTGTCCTCAAAGCGGTCCACAGTGCTCTCCAGCTCCTCCACGACCTGGAAGCCCTTGTCACTGTAATCCTGGATCAGGTCCAGAGAATCTATCAGGTTGCGGCGGGCGGTATTGGCCATGGCAGAGGTGACCTCCCGGCTTTGCTCAATGGCCAGAGCCGGGTGCTGCAGGAAGCGCTCCTCCAGACGGTCCATCTCCTGTTTGGCGGGGTCGGTACCTTTTTTATCCGGAAACAGGAAGCAGACAAACCGCTCCAGCTGACCGATGAAGGGGGTGAGGACGATGACCGTGGCCAGGCGGAACAGAGTGTTCAAGGAGGCGATGGACACGGTGGTCATAGTATGGGTCAGGAAAGGGAAGTGGAAAATGGCGTTGGCGGTGTAGAACACCGTGGCCCAGATCACAACACCCAGGACATCAATAAGCAGGTAGACAAAGGCGGTACGGCGGCCGTTGATGTCGGCGCCCAGGGCGCTGAGCAGCACGGGGACGGCGGCGCCGATGGCGATGCCCATGATGATGGGGAAGGCCACCTCATAGGTGACGGCGCCGGTGATGGCCAGGGCCTGGAGAATACCTACGGCGGCAGAGGCGCTCTGGATAACGCTGGTGAAAACGATGCCCACCAGGATGCCTAAAAGGGGATTGGAGAAGCTGGTAAGGATGCCGGTAAAGGCCTCGCTCTCCTTCAGGGGGGCTACGGCTCCGCTCATGGCGGACATGCCGAACATCAGCACCGCGAAGCCCATGAGGATATTTCCGATGGACAAGGTGGACTGCTTCTTGCCCGTCATGCGCAGCACGATGCCCACTACGGCCACGATACCCGTGAGAGTGGCAGTGCTTAAAAGGTCGATCCAACCGCTGCCGCCGGAGATGTCGGACAGGCACAGGATCCACCCGGTGACGCTGGTGCCCAGGATGGCACCCATGACAATGCCGATAGCCTGCTTGACCTGCATCATGCCGGAGTTGACAAAGCCCACCACCATCACGGAGGTGGCGGAGGACGACTGGATCACGGCGGTGACTGCGGTACCCAGCAAGACGCCCTTGAGCGGTGTGCTACTGAGCCGGTAGAGCACCAGCTCCAGCTTATTGCCGGCAACCTTCTTCAGGCCGTCGCCCATGAGGCTCATGCCGAACAAAAACAGCGCCACACCGCCCAGCAAGGTTATGACATCGGATATGCTCATCCGCTTATCCCTCCCATTAACATTCCTTATTTAATAGTATACAAAATTTGTTTAACATTGTCGATAGGTTTTTGCGGGGGAAAAGGAAAAAAGAAAGAGGAAATGTTAAAAAATTTTAGAGGAAATTCCATGATTTAATATGGATTTAACATAAAATGGATTTTCATTTTTACACGGGTAAGGTATAATAAAGAGGAAAGAAGGTGGAAACGATGATCTATCTGCTGGAGGATGACGACAGCATCCGTAAATTGGTGATATACGCCCTGCAGAGCCAGGGCTATGAGGCGGCGGGCTTCGAGCGGCCGTCGGAATTCTGGCACGCGGTAAACCGGAAGCTGCCGGAGCTGGTGCTGCTGGATGTGATGCTGCCGGAGGAGGATGGACTGTCGGTACTGAAAAAGCTGCGGGGAGCTTCGGCTACGAGCGGCGTCCCCGTTATTATGCTGACGGCAAAAAATACGGAGTTTGACCGGGTAACGGGTCTGGACTGCGGGGCGGACGACTTTGTTTCCAAGCCCTTCGGCATGATGGAGCTGCTGGCCCGGGTGCGGGCGGTGCTGCGGCGGACGGAGAAGACACCCCAGGAGCAGCAGTGGCAGATAGGGCCGCTGTATGTATGCCCGCAGCGCCGGCAGGTGCAGGTGAATGGGCAGGATGTGCTTTTGACCTACAAGGAGTTTGAGATATTGTCGCTGCTGCTGCAGCAGCAGGGCCGGGTGATGACCCGGGAGATGCTTATGGACCGGGTATGGGGTCTGGAGGCGGACAGGGAAAACCGGACGCTGGACGTACACATCCGGACCCTGCGGCAGAAGCTGGGGGAGGCCGGGCATCTCATTGAGACCGTCCGGGGCGTTGGCTACAAGCTGGGAGGACAGGCATGACCAGAAAGATCGTGCGGAGCCTGTTTTTCCTGGCCATGCTGGTCTTGGCAGCGGGAGCGTGCCTGTTTTCAGGCATCCTGTACGGCTACTACGAAAAGCAGTCCTTTGCCTCCCTGTCCCAGGAGGCGGAGCAGCTGAGCCAGAGCCTGGCCTACATTGCGCCGCAGAAATTGCGCTCGGCGGACCGCATTACCCTTATTGACGCCGACGGAACGGTCCTCTATGACAGTGCGGCCAACGCCGCAGACATGGACAACCACCTGGACCGCCAGGAGGTGGCCCAGGCCATAAAGGAGGGGACCGGGCAGAGCAGCCACTATTCCAGTACGGTGCTGCAGAAAAACCTGTATTACGCCCTGCGGCTGGAGGATGGAACGGTGCTGCGGCTGAGCCGGGTGCAGAGCAGCCTGGGAGCCATGCTATTGAGCATGGCGGGACCCATTATCGCCACGGTGGCGGGATTGTTGCTGCTGGCGGCGGGGCTGTCGGTGCGGCTGGCCAGGCAGATCACAAAGCCCATAAACGCCCTTTCCACCGACGATCCCCAGGATATTTACCCGGAGCTGCAGCCATTGACCCAGCGGCTGCGCCAGCAAAAGGAGACCATCGGCAGGCAGATGGATGAGCTGAGCCGGCGGATGCGGGAGTTTTCCGCTATGACGGAGAACATGAGCGAGGGCTTTTTGCTGGTGGATCTGCGGGGACATATTCTCACGGAGAATCGCAGCGCGGCGATGCTGATGCCGGTGGAGGCGGACAACATTGCCCGCTCTCCGGAGCCGCAGCTGCGCCAGGCGGCCCAGCAGGCCCTATCCGGCCAACGGTGTGAGCGGCTGCTGCAGCGGGGAGAGCGGACGCTCTCCATTATGGCAAGTCCGGTGCTGGCTTCGGGCCAGGTCACCGGCGCGGTGGTGCTGACCATGGATGTGACGGAGCGGGAGCAGCGGGAGAAGCTGCGGCGGGAATTCTCCGCCAATGTGTCCCACGAGCTGAAAACGCCCCTGACGTCCATCTCCGGCTTTGCGGAGCTGATGAGCCAGGGACTGGTGCCGCCGGAAAAGGTGAAGGAGTTCAGCAGCGATATCTGCCGGGAGTGCGCCAGACTCACCAGCCTGGTGGAGGACATCATTGACCTGTCGCGCCTGGAGGAAGGCGGAGAAGGTATGGAGTGGGAAGGCGTAGAGCTTTACAGCCTTTGCGGATCCATTCTGCAAAGTCTGGAGCAGGTGGCCAAAAAGCAGGAGGTAACGCTGCAGCTGGAGGGCATGGAGGAGAGTGTGCATGGAGTGCGGCAGGTGCTGCACGAGATGGTCTACAACCTCTGTGACAACGCCATCAAGTACAATCGGCCCGGCGGAAGCGTTACCGTGCGGGTGGGGCGCAGCGGCCAGGGCTGCTTTGTCTCCGTTGCGGATACCGGTATCGGCATCCCCTATGACCATCAGAGCCGGGTATTTGAGCGGTTTTACCGGGTGGACAAGAGCCACAGCCGGGCCATCGGCGGCACGGGACTGGGATTGTCCATCGTGAAGCACGCGGCGGCGCTCCACGGGGCGCAGATTGATCTGAAGAGCCAGCCGGAGGTGGGGACCACCATTACCGTGACTTTTACCGGGCAATGACCGAAGCGCTTACAGAATAAAGGGAAAATTCCCCCTGTGCAGTTTCCTGCATGGGGGGGAATTTCATGGCGCAAGAGGACGGCAGAGCGTAAAATAGGCAAAAAGAAACAGGGCCTGCGCCCTGTTTCTTTTTGTTGTTTTACTGAAGCAGCAGCAGGCTGAACACCAGGGTGAACAGAGCAACCGTTTCGATAATACCGATGACGATGAAGAAGTTTGCCGTGCCCTTGCCCGTTTCGCCC
>CAKTZK010000073.1 GCA_934635515.1 uncultured Oscillospiraceae bacterium | reverse complement strand
ACTCCCCTGCTGTTTTGTGTTCCCATGCTTCTAACGAGGCTGAATCCATGTGTTCCGATTCTAGCGACGACACATGTGGAGACCTGCGTGCTTCTGCAGCGAAGCTCCTCCGTTTCCCGGTAAACCTCCATCATACACCCGACATAATAAAACCCGGAGGGGACGCTTTCAGCAAGTGTCCCCTCCGGGCTTTTTATGCATAGACCGTTTACTTTTCCTTTACAAATGCGACGGCATCTGGGCTGCCGGCAGCGCAGAATACGCCGCCTTCAATGCAGGCCCGAAGCATCGGAACAAGCTCTCTCAGGTCCGCAGCGGTGGTATCCAGGATCTCACAGCGCAGCTTGACGATATCCTGGGCCGTGGTGCCCCAGAGATACCGGCGGCAGCTCACCTCGCACAGCCCCGCCGGATCCAGCAGCGGGTCCGTGGTATTCACGGTGCCAATGATGATGTCGTCCAGGGGCATATCCTCCGCCAGCATCTCCTCCAGCACAGCAGGAAGCTCCGCAAAGGCGGCGGCAGAGCCGGGCAGGTTGGGATCGCGGTAGGAGTAGCAGAACAGCGCTCCATTGGGGCGCACATTCATGCCCGTGCCGTAGGCGCCGCCCTGGACGCGCACAGTGTTCCAGAGGTAGCCATAAGTCATCATGGACGAGAGCACCGGCCACGCGCCGGTGAACTTTTCGCCCAGAGCGCAGAGATTGCTGCCCAGGGCGCTGTAACCCACATCGGCGGGGATCTCTATGGTGCAGTCGTCGGGGGCGTACACGGGTGCAGGGGCAGGCTCGCCCATTTCGCCGTCAGGCAGAGCGTTTATCAGGCTCTCCAGGGCCGCCGGGTCCGCCTCGCCGCCGAAGCCTACAAACAGTCGGTTTGCTGTAAACACTCGTTTTGCCAGAGCCGACAGCTTCTCGCCCAGCTCCGCTCCCCGCTGGGAGAACTGCTCCGAAAACTCCGCCAGCCACCGGGCATATCCCTCGCCCGCAATGGCCTCCCGCAGCGCATCCTCCGCCGAAAAGGCCGCCAGGGCTTTGGTGACGGCAAAGCTGTGGCCGTTCCCGATGAGCGCCTGCTTCAGGGCGTAGTCGCTCTGGGCGACGATCTCCCCGATCTTATCCGTCTCGCTCCAGCAGGTGTGGTTCAATATCTCCGCCAGGAGATCTGCGGCCTCGGCCAGGTTTTCCCGCAGCACACCGGCGGAAACCACCAGATACGGCGTGCATTTTTCCAGCTGGCCCCGGCGGGAAATAAGGTCCGTCTTGGCGCTGATACTGCCAAAGGTAGCCTTGATCTTGTTCTGCAGCGCCAGCGCCGGGAAATGCTCCGTGCGCAGCTCGCCCAGGCAGATGTTGAGCACATTCAATATCCGAAGCTCCTCCACCGTAAAGTCGGAGGCGTCAAAGTACAGGTCCAGATACACGATGCCGTCGGTGTTCAGGCTGACCTGCAGGGCCTTCCGCCCGCCAACCTCGCACGTCCGGGTCGCCGGAGGCTCCACCTCCCGGGGAATATCCCGCAGATCCAGCACCGGGAGGGTCATCAGGACCTCCGCGTCGTCCTGGCTCTTCTGCCACTGCTGCATTTTCTCCACAGCCTGCTGCTCCCGGCGGCGCTTTTCCCCATCCCAGGCAGCGGTCTCGGCGGCAATGCGCTGGCGCTCCCGCCGGGCATCGTCGGAAAGTTTCGTCTGAGAGGGCAGGGCGTAGACATAGCACTTGTCCTCCGGATCGGCCAGCATCTCCAGCAAAAGCCGCTCAAAGTAGCCGGTATCCAGCTCCCGGCGCAGGGCATCGAAAACCCCGGCGTTATCAATATGCAGCAGGGGGTCCCCGCCGTAGAGCCATCCGTCCAGAGCCTTGATAGCCAGCTCCACGCCGTAGGGCTCGGTGATCTCCCGGCAGGTGAAGGCGAAGCGCTCGATGCAGGCGTGCAGGGCGCTGCGGTCCAGGCCTTCCTTCACGATAGCCCGCACGGTCTCGGGCACAAAGCGCCGGATCTGCTCAAATTTGTCCTGAGTGGTGTTGCGCACCACCAGGGCCGCCGCAGGCTGGTAGATCCCGTCGTTTATCTCCACGGAAACATCCTGAGCCAGTCCCCGCTCCAGAAAAGCCCGCTTCAGCGGCGCCTCGTTGGAGCCGGTGAGATAGTCCGCCAGGATCTTGGCGGCATAGAGCTTTTCGATCTCGTCAAAGCGGCACAGCAGCTTACTCATGGCCATGTGGGCGTACTCCTCCCCCTGGGCCGGCGCGAAATAGACGGTGGCAGAGCCCGTGGCGGGCTTTTGCTCGGTGAAGTCAAAGTCCGGTACCAGCCGGTCGTACTTGGAGAGATACTCCCGGTCGATGTAGGCGAGCATAGCATCTATGTCCATGTGCCCGTCCAGGAAGAAATAGGCGTTGGACGGGTGGTAAAAGCGCTTGTGCGCCGCGATAAACTTCTCATAGCTGAGGTCGGGTATGTTCTCGGGCTTTCCGCCGGAAGAGAAGCGGTAACAGGTGTCGGGATACAGCAGCCGGTCGCAGGCCTCGCCCATAATGCGCTCCACGTCGGAATACGCGCCCTTCATTTCGCTGAAAACCACGCCGTTGTAGCTGGCCTCCCCCGTCTCGGGGTCAAACTCGTAGTGCCAGCCCTCCTGCATAAAGATCTCTCGCTTTTCGTAGATACTGGGGCGGAATACGGCATCCAGGTACACGCTCATCAGGTTGAACAGGTCCCGCTCGTTGCGGCTGGAGACCGGGAACATGGTCTTGTCGCTGAAGGTGTAGGCGTTCAGAAAGGTCTGCAGGGAGCTCTGCAGCAGGGAGACAAAGGGCTCCTTCACCGGGAATTTTTCAGACCCGTTGAGAACGCTGTGCTCCAGGATGTGAAATACGCCCGTGTCGTCCTCCGGCAGGGTCTTGAAGGAGACGGCAAAGGTCTTGTTGGGGTCGGGCCGGTCAAAATACAGGAGCCGTGCGCCGGATCTTTCGTGGCGCAGGGTGTAGAGTGTTGCCTTTTTGGCCTGGACATACTGCTTTTTTTCAAGCCGGAAGCCCGCCGTGATGGCGCCGGGCTCCAGGTCGGTGCATTTCTTATTTTCCGTCATCGTAGTACCTCGCTTCTGTCATAGGGTCCTGCTGAAAAGTTTGTAGTATTCATTGGTCTCCTCCAGCTCCGCCGGGGTGCCCTGAGCCTCCACGGTGCCGTCGCACATAACAATGACGTTATGGGCGTTCTTGGTGGCGGCATAGCTGTGGGCGATCATAATGGTGGTGCGGTTTTCCATGAGCTTATTCAAGGCGTCCGTCACCAGGGCCTCGCTGGTCACATCCAGATTGCTGGTGGCCTCGTCCAGGAGCAGGAAGTCTGCCCCCCGCAGCATGGCCCGGGCAATGGAGATGCACTGGGCCTGGCCGCCGGAGAAATTGGAGCCGCCCAGGCCCACATCCTCGTCAAAGCCTCCGGGCTTTTCCATAGTGAAGTCATAGCAGTTGGCTTTTTTGCTGCTTCGATCAGCTCCTCCTCGGTGACCTCCCGATCCAGTCCGTAGGTCATGTTCTCCCGGACGGTGCCGCCGATGAGGGGATCCTTCTGGAACACATAGGCAAAGCGGTCCCGCCAGCTGATCAGGTCGTAGTCCACGATATTGTCCTCACCGAATCGAATGGTGCCCGCCGACGGCTCATACAGCCGCACAAGAAGCTTAAACACCGTGTTCTTCCCGGCGCCGTTGCCGCCTACAATGGCCGTCACCTTGCCCATGGGGATGGTCAGCGATACATTTTTCAGCACCTCCCGCCCCTCATGATAGGAAAAGCTCACATTTTCAAGCTTGATGTCCGCGCACAGCTCGGGAACGGGACGGCCGCTCTCCGCCTCGGGCTGAGCGTCAGCGATGCTGTTGATCTTCTGCATGGTGCCGAAGATACCGGACACAGAGCCCACATTCATAAAAAACTGCATGAGCTGCAGGCCGACGATGCCGGTGATCATGTAAAAGGCCGTCAGGTCTCCGATGGTCAGCTCTCCTGTGTGCACCAGCCTGCCGCCGATGACGAAGATGACAAAGATAAACAGGATGGAAAACAGGCTGGAGGCCAGCTGATGGGTGGCGATCATGAGCCAGTTGAGAAACTCCGCCTTATACATCCGCTTGAAGGTGGCGTTGCCCTTGGCGCTCTCCAGCTGCTCGGCGGCGGCGCTCTTAATAAGGCGGAAGTTGCGCACGCGCTCGGCCAGATACCCCAGGCTCCCGGCCATGGTGACGGTGCTGTAAATGCCCAGCTTATACATGACCTTGCCGTAGATAAAGCAGACCAGCAGCGTCAGGGGGATGATGAGCAGGGAGTAGTTTGCAAGCATGGTGTTGTAGTCATAGAGCTTTATAAAGCCCTGCACCGCCGTGACCACGCACACCACAAAGGACACCGCCATGGAAAACAGCGACGAGGGGGACTGGGCATCGGAGGTGATACGGCTCACCAGCTCGTTGCCGTTGTCCTCGTCGTAATACCGGGAGGGCAGGTGCATGATCTTTTCCCAGATCCTGCAGCGCACCCGCAGGTTGATGGTCTCCTCCATCCGGCGGGTAAAGTAGTTTCCCGCAATGGTCAGCACCGCTGCCGCTGCGGTCACGGAGATGTAGCGCAGAAGTACCCGGGAGTCGATAGCCGTCTGGCTGGTGTCGATGACGCTGGCCGTCAGCTGGGCGCTGGTAAGCTCCGCGCTCATAGACACAACAGAAAACAGAACGCTGAGGGCGATCACAAGCCACGGCAGCTTAACGCCCTTGAGGACGCTGAAATGTTTGGATATCTTTTTCATATTTCCGCCTCCTTGGATGCGTTCTCTACCATCATGCGGTGGGTGGGGCAGGTCTCCAGCAGCTTCTCAGGGCTGCCGTCGCCCACAAGGATCCTGCCCTCGTCGGGCCCATAGAAGCGCTCCAGCAGGCTGACGGAGGTGGTCTTGCCGCTGCCGCACATGCCTACGATAGCCACCATGCTGCCGTCGGGCACGGTAAAGGAGGCGTTTTTCAGCGCCGGGGCGTCGGTGCCTGGATAGGTAAAGGTCACATTTTCAAAGCGCACCTCACCGTTTTCGGGAGATGCGGCGGTGCCGGATGGCTTGTCCTCGCCGTTCATGATGCCGCTGGCCCGCTCGAAGGAGCCCTTGATGGCCTTGATCCTGACCCAGTACTCAAACACGGCGTCCATGGTGGGGAACAGATTCTGCGCAAACAGGAAGAAGGCCAGCCACATGGCAATGTCGATCTCCTTGCGGTGCAGGAGGATCACCGCCACCACCACTACAATGAATTTCTGCAAAATATCCAAGAAGGCCGCGATACCGGCAGAGATATTGTCCAGCCGCACCAGGCGCATATTGGCCTTCGGCAGCCCGTTTGCGGCCTGGCGGCCCTTTTCGTTTTCGCTTTGCTCGTTGGTATAGGTCTTTATCAGCGGCAGGTGGCTGATGCGGTCGGCCAGGAAGCTGGTCAGCTCACCGATGCGGTCGTAGGAGCGGGTGGTGGCCGTCTGCACCTTTTTGCCCATGATCAGCACATAGATGTATTTTAGCGGCAGCATGGCAAAGCAGGACAGGGCCAGCACGCTGTGATAGCGGTTGATCTTCAGCAGCGCCGCCAGCACCCACAGCCACGGCAGCCGAAGCTTGCCAAGCGTTGAAAACAGCGCCTTCCACGTGGTGCCCGAATTTTTTTCGTTTCTCTGTTCCATAGTTAACTCTTATTGAAAAAGGCGGATGCCGTTGTTTGCGGCATCCGCCCTAAGCTGCGGCTTACCCTTCGTAGACCACCGAGAAGAAGGTCTCCTCGATCATGCGGGTATACTCGGCCACGGAGTGGTCCTTGATGACGTTGTAGCCCATGTACGAGTCAAGCACGGAGGACATCGCGTCGCCGGTGTAGGCAATGAGGATCACGGTGTCGGACACCCGCTCAGCGGTGTTGTACATCTCCGCGATCTTGTCCATGGAGGCCTTGTCCTTGCCCTCGATATACATATAGGAGGCAACCATGTCGCCGTCCTTTCCGTAGAGGTAATCCGTCTGGGAGGCCACGCAGTCCACCAGATCCCCCGTAACGGCGGCCTGGCCGCTGCCGGTCAGTACCACCTTCTGGTCATACTCGATGTCGGTGGGATCCTGGTGTCCGTCATAGGGCTTGTAGGGATTCACGCCCATGTCCTCCCGCACGCCGAAGCTGTCCTGCAGGAAGCTGATGTAACCCTCTGCGGTAACGGCGTCGGTAAGGCCGGCATTGGCCATGGCGGCCGCGATAGCGGTCTTATCCGAAACCAGCTTCAGCACGGTGTCGCTCTCGGCGGTGTATGTCAGGCCGTAAACAGCCGTCATAGCGGACAGAACGGTATCCTTGGCGGAGGCGTCGCTGAGCATCAGGTAGCCGTCGGATTCAATGGGCTCGCCGCCCTTGGCGTAAACCACAAAGTACGCCGTCACATCCCCCGGGATGGTGATCATCTTGCTCTCATCCAGCTTGCCCAGGTCCACCTCTTTGCCCGCTTCAAAGGCGGTGTAGGTGCCGTCGGTGAGGCTGGTCCAGCCCTTGGCAAGGCCGGTGGCCGCGTCATAGTCGTACATGCCGATGGGGTTGCCGCTCTCGTCATACAGCATGGTGTCGGGATAGGCATCGCTGCTGGCGTATTCGGCCAGGTCCGCGCCGAAGTCCTCGTTCTTCAGGACCGTGCGGGTGTCATAGCTCACGCCGCTGGGATCCTTGTGCTCATAGTCGCCCAGCTTGACGCTGTCGCCCTTGCTGAACAGGCTGCATCCTGTAACGCACAGCACCATGACAGCGGCAAGCAGAATAGAAGCAAACTTTTTTCATGTCAATTCTCCTTTTTATTTTTCTTTATAATAAAGCATGCAGTGGCAGTAGCCCTCAAAGGCGGGGTCATGCACCTGTCATGCAGCCTCGCTACGTCCAGCCCGAGCCCGATACCGGCTCGCGATCGTTCACGAGGCTCACATGCGACGGACCGCCCTGGTTCAGGCCCTCCTGGCCACCACCCTGCTCGGGGCTGCCCTGCCGGGGCCGGCGCTGGCGCAAACCGTGTACCCGCTCGACCGGGCGACGATCCTCGCGGGCTCGCGGTTCGACTTCAAGGTCGAGTTCGACGGCGTGGTGAAACCCGAGGACGTCAAGGTCACCGTCAACGGCCAGGATTACGTGTCCGTGCTCGGCCAGCAGGCCGCCTTCGCCGACAAGGAGAAGGGGGTCGACGCCTCCGCCC
>CAKTZK010000072.1 GCA_934635515.1 uncultured Oscillospiraceae bacterium | reverse complement strand
GGTTGAGCCTGTGCCGGGGTAAGAAACGCCTCCGGTAGCTATGATCGCGGCCCTGGCCGGGCATTCGCCCTTTTCTCCCGCCACAGCATATACCGTGCCGCACTCCGCCAGCACCGACACCGCCCGGTCATGTACCCAGCGCACGCCTAAACGCTCCAGCCGCCGCTTTAAGGCCCCGGATACGTCAAAGGCGCAGTCAGACGCGGGAAACACCCGGTTTCCCCGCTCCGTTTTCAGTGGAACGCCCAGCTCCTCAAAAAAGGCCATCGTCTCCCCGCTCCCGAAGTGGGAAAAGGCGCTGTAGAGAAAGCGCCCGTTTCTGGGAATATGGGCCATCAGGTCATCCATAGAGCAGTTGTTGGTCACATTGCACCGGCCCTTTCCGGTGATATTCAGTTTTTTTCCCAGCCGCTCATTGGGCTCCAGCAGGCAGACCTCCGCGCCCTGCTCCGCCGCCGTGATAGCCGCCATCATTCCGGCCGCACCGCCGCCGATGACCACAATAGATCTACTCATCTTCTTCACACCCGAAAATCTCATACCGGGACCAGACACGCTCCAGCTCCGAAAATGTCTCCTCTGTCTCAGCCCGCTTCTGCTTTCCCACCGCCACGATCAGCGCGTTCAGCAGGCTCACCGGCGCCGCCATAGAGTCCACAAAGGAGATCATCTGGCAGTGGACCAGCAGCGAAGCGCTGGCAAGAGTGTAAAGGGGAGACATTTTACTGTCCGTTACAGCAATGACTTCCGCTCCCCTGTCCCGGGCAAATCGAACGGCGCTCATGGTCATTTTTGAGTAACGGGGAAAGCTGATAGCCAGCAGCACATCCTCGGGCCCGATGCGCAGCATCTGGTCAAATATTTCCCCCGCCGCACTCTGCACCAGGGTCACGTTTTCAAAAATCACATGGAAATAAAAGTTCAAATATCCCGCCAGGAAAGCGGACGAGCGCACGCCCAATATATAAATGCGCCTGGCCTTCACCAGCTTCTGCACCACCCGGTCAAACTCACCCCGGTCAACACTGTCAATGGTACTGCGGAGGGTATCCATGTCCTGCTGCATGACGCTTCCGGCAATATCCCCATTATTGATCTGATCGCCGGAGGCCTCTATGCGCTGAAGGCTGGTGAGCTTTCCCCGCACCAGCTCCTGCAGCGCCTTCTGCATGGCGGGATACCCGTCATAGCCCAGCTGGGAGGCAAAGCGCACCACCGTGGACTCGCTGACCTGGGCGATCTGCCCCAGGCGGCAAGCCGTCATAGTAGACGCCTTATCATAATCAGAGAGTATGTAATTTGCAATTCGCTTCTGCCCCTTGGAAAATCCGTCCATGCCAGTGCGGATCATGTGGAGCACATTGTTGCTCATTTTTCTTCGCTCTCCTTCAATCTCGTTATCTCTTTCTCTGTCAAGGCTCTCCACTTGCCACAGGGCAAGTTTCCTAAATAAATTCCGTGCTCCGCAATGCGCTCCAGCCGCGTGACCGCAAGGCCCGCCTGCCGGCACATCCGGCGGATCTGCCGGTTTTTCCCCTGGTGGAGGGTGATAAGCAGCACAGCGCTTTCTCCCATTTCCCGCTCAGTCTCCACCTGCGCAGGGGCGATGGGCTCCTCCTCCAGCGTGTCCATTTCCCGCAGGAGCGGCACGCCTCGCCGCCAGTCGCCCTGTACCGTCACCCGATACAGCTTATTCACCTGAAATTTCGGGTGGATGAGTCGCTGCATCAGGTCTCCATCGTTGGTAAAGAGAAGCAGGCCCTCCGAGTCTTTGTCCAGCCGACCCACGGGAAACACCCGCGTTCCGCAGTCCGCCACCAGGTCGGCGGCGGTCCTGCGGCCGTATTCATCCTTCAGCGTCGTCAAATACCCCCGGGGCTTGTGGAGCATTAAATAAACCATCTCCCCGCCGCCGGCCAGGGGCTTTCCGTCCACCTCAATACGGTCGCACTCCGGGTCCGCCTGGTCCCCGGGCCTGGCAGGCAGGCCGTTTACCGTCACGCGCCCGTCCAGCATCCACTGCTCCGCCGTGCGCCGGGAACAAAGCCCCGCCTGGGCCATTAACTTTTGCACCCGCTGGCGCAACAGCGTCACCCGCTTTCATATCCAAAGTCGTTCTTTTCTCCCCGGCATAGCCGCCGTGTCCGCCGCAGTTTCCTGGGAAAAGCCAAGTTCATAGAGCGCCTTGTGGTCGGCCCAGTCGTTGCCATCCTGCAAGGTCACAGCCACCAGCGTCCGCCCCTCCCGCTCCACGCAGGACACCAGCGTCCGCCCGGCGGCCTTGGTGTAGCCGGTCTTCATGCCCACGCAGCCCTCCAGCTCCCGAAGAAGCCGGTTGTGGTTGGTCAGGGTCCGGCCACCCACATGGGCCGTCACCGTGGAGCAGACACGCATAAGGGTAGGCTGCTTCGCGGCATAGGCCGCCAGCTTCGCCATATCCCGGGCGGTGGAGTAATGCTGCTCCCCGTCCAGTCCGTTGGGGTTTTCAAAGTGGCTGTCCGCCATGCCGATGCGCCGGGCCAGGTCGTTCATCTTTCCCACGCACCGCTCTGCCCCGCCGCAGGCCTCCGCCAGCGCCAAGGCCGCATCGTTGCCGGAGGAGAGTAGCAAGCCGTAAAGCAGGCACTCCACCGTCACCCGTTCCCCGGGCTTTAGGTACATGGACGACCCCTCCGCTCTATGCTTTTGGGTCACCGTCACCCGGCTCTGCAGGTCGCAGCTTTCCAGCACCACCAAAGCTGTGAGGATCTTGGTGGTGCTGGCTACCAGCATCCGCCGGTCGGCATTTTTCTCGTATAGGACGCGGCCTGTGTCCGCATCCATCAAAACCGCCGCTGTGGCAGAAATGTCCACAGCCCAGGCCCGATGCGTCAGCAAAAGTGCCATTGCCAGCACAATCGCCGCCACCCGTGTACCCCTCATACACCATCCTCCCTTTCAGCATGGATGGTGCCAGTATACGCAGTTAAAATTCGGTAGTTTCCTTCTTTTTGTCAATAAAATTCTCCACCCGGTCCATGACCTGGGGGATCATCTCAATGACCCGGTCCGCCGTGCCGATAGCGGGCACGCTCACCGGCATCACCCGGGTCACGCCGTCCTTCACCACCAGGAACGCCACCGGATCCACCTTCACGCCCGCAGCCGTACCGCCGGCAAAATTCTTCCCGTCGGCCGCCTTGCCGAAGTCTCTGCCACCGCAGCTAAACCCGAAGCTCAGCCGGGAAATAGGCACCAAAGTCACCCCGTCCGGCGTTGTGATGGGCTGGCCGATGACCGTGTCACTGCTGACCATCTCCCGCACCTTGCTCATGGAGGTCTCCATCATTTCGCTGAGGTTGGTTTTCTTGTTTTCCATTTTCTTCATCCTTTCTTGGCAGGCTTTGCGTATCCTTCGCCGCGTCTTGCGGCTGTTTTCTCAAGCGTAAAAACCATTTTATAAGCGGTATGCCGCAGGCAAATCCGATGACCGTCAGGTCCCATATCCGGGCCGTAACGCCCATTTCGCCCCGCACCTTCGTCTCGCCTCCCTGGAGGTCCGGCTCCAGGTGGATGTGCGGGTCCGGCATCTGCACCAGCTCCGTGAGCACCGGCATCACCGTCCACATAGCGGCGTTGAGTTTCCCATAGAGAATAGCCGTATCCGCCGGGTCCTCCCCGCCGATGACCGCCGAAAGCTTCATAGGCGAGATGCGGACACGCCGAAAGGTCATTCGCAGCCCTTTTTTCAGGATAGCCCACAGCTCCGGCAGGCTCTCAAGCACCGCTCGGGCCGTGATTTTCGGCATCTCCTTTTGGGGCTTTTCTTCTTTTTTCTTTTTGGGAGGCTTCTCTTTTTTCGGCTTTTTCGCCTTTTCCTTCCTCGGCAACACCTGCATCCGGGCAGGCCCCAGCCGAAGGACCACTCTCGTCTCCTCCCCGAAGGCCATCTCCGCGCCCACCCGGCTCAGGAAGATGACCAGCAGCAAAAAGAGCACAGCCCCCACGATCCACAGCGCCGTCAATGGCCTCGCCCCCTCTCTCAGGTGTTGGTCTCGTCGCTGATGGTCCCGTCGTTCTCCAGCCGCAGCTGCCCGTCGTTCTCCAGGCCCGGCATCTCCGGCAGGTCCTCCAGGGTATTCAGGTGGAACGCCCGGAGAAATTCCTTGGTGGTGCGGTACAGCCGGGGCCGCCCCGGCACCTGCAGGGTGCCGCACTCCTCGATCATGTGCCGTTCCAGCAGCAGCCCCACGGTATAGGAGCTGTCCACCCCGCGAATTTGGTCGATGTAAGCCCGGGTGGTGGGCTGATAGTAGGCCACAATGGTCAGCACCTCCAGCGCCGGCTGGGAAAGCTTGGCAGGCTTGCGAATCTCAAAGGCCCGGCGAATGTAGTCGGCATACTCCGGGGCCGAGCAGAGCTGCCAGGTGTCCGCCATTCGGATGAGCCGTATGCCCCGGCGCTCGAAGCTATAGTAGTCTGCCAGCTTTTGCAGCACAAGCTCCGCCGTAGCCCGGTCCAGGTCCAGGGCCAGGCATATACGGTCAATATGCACGGGCTCGCCGGAGGCAAATAAGATACCCTCCAGCGCCGCCTCGATCTCTTTCATTTCCAGTATTTCCATAATGTCTCTCCCTTACACCTGGCTGTCCTTCTCGCAGGACACCATGCAGTCCTCCGGCCCTCCGGCCAGGCGCAGCACATGCTTTCTACACAGCTCCAGCACCGCCATAAACGTGGCCACCAGCTCACTGCGGCTGCGGCTGCCCTTAAACAGCAGCAGAAACCGTGTAATGCCCGCCAGCTTTACACGCCGCACAATTTCTTCGGATTTCTCCTCCACCGAGTACGGCTCCCGCTTCACGATGTCCTCAAACACCGCCAGCTGCGGATGCTGTGCCATGTCTCGCCGGTCCAGCATTTCCTGCATGGCGATGGCCAGCTCTCCCGGCTCATGTTCATACTCAAACACCTTCCCCCGCTTCACAGGCTCCGGGTTCTTGGTGAAAATATTCCGACCGAACTCACTCATGGGCCCCAGTTTTTCCGTGAGCTTGCGGATCTTCTGATAGCACTCGCCCCGCTGCCGCTCCTGGAGCGACTGAATGAGGGCGTCCATCTCGCTTTGGGCCTCCTCGTCCTCAATGGAGAGGAGCATCCTGGTCTTAATATACATTAGGTGCGCCGCCATGGTCACGAATTCGCTGGCCACCTCCAGATCCATCTGCTGCCGCTTTTCCAGGTACGCCAAATACTGATCCAGGATCAGCGCGATGGGGATGTCCTGGATCTCGATTTTATTTTTACTCAGCAGGAACAAAATCAGATCCAGCGGCCCCTCAAAATCCTCCAGAGGCTCCGCCGCCTTGGTCTGCACCACTTTTTCCAATTTAAAAATCGGATTATCCAAAACCTTTTTTCTCCCTCACAAGCCGACAATGCGGCAAAATAGATCAAAAACCCAGCTGATAGCCTGGGAAAGGGCGCTGCTGCCCACATCGAAAAACACCAACGCGAAAAGCACAAGCATCCCGTACCGCTCATAACGCATAAGCTGGTCATAGGCCCGGTCCGACAGCACTGCGAACAGCACCTTGGACCCGTCCAGCGGCGGGATGGGCACCAGATTGAAAAGCCCCAATCCGATGGAGAGAATGGCCACCATCAGCAGGAAATCCAGGATCCGCTGATTCGTCTCGGTGTAGGCGGCCACATCGCAGAAAATGCGGGCCCCCAGCAGCATGATAAGCGCCAGCAGGAAGTTGCTCACCGGCCCGGCCAGTGCCGTCAAGGCCATGCCCTGCTTGGGCTTTTTGAAGTAGTTGGGGTTTACCGGCACAGGCTTGGCCCAGCCGAAGCCCGCCAAAAACATCATCAGCAGGCCAAACCAGTCGATGTGCCGCAGGGGATTCAGGCTCAGCCGGTGTGCCCGCCGAGCGGTAGGATCGCCCAGGGCGTAGGCCGCCAGACCGTGGCAGGTCTCATGCACCGTCAGGCACAGCAGCACCGCCGCCAGCCGCAGCAGCATGTCCCACAGCGAGCCGAAGTCCAGCGCCGCCCATAAATTGCTCAAATAGTGCAAACCAACACTCCCCCATCTTCATATAGAAGTATATTATAGCAAAAATCATATACCATTTCAAGGGTAATCCCTCGCGCCGGCACTTCATTACAAATCCGTAGCAAAAAAGCAAAAATGTAACGATTTTGTATCCGAATATGTTCCGATTTGTAGTACCCTTGTAAGGAAAACGGACATTTTTCCTGCTATAATGAGATCACAAAATAAATATAGGAGGCATGTACTATGAAACAGATGAAAACTATCCGTAACTTGATCGTTTTGCTGACGGCGATCTGCTTCGCCCTGGCTGTCGTTGCCTTCTTCCTGCCTCACGGCGTGGGCACTGTGTGCGCCATCGGCACCGTGGCAGTAGCGGCATTGGTCCTGATCCTGTGCCTGGCATACGGCATCCTCTACTTCGGGCAAAATCACAGCGCCGCATAAACGTATCCTATCCGAATACACACAAAACGCCGCAGGTGAGCCTGCGGCGTTTTACTATTTTAAGCCATTGGGTGCCCTCACAGCGCCCGCATAAATTCATCTCTCAGTCCCTGGCCCGCCAGGCCCTGGCGCACCTGCTGCAGCAGCCGCTCCCGGTCCTGATTCAGCGTCCCCTTCAACGTCAGATAGTTGGACGCATGATTCATGCGAAAGACACTGCCGGGGCTGTCAATATGCTGCAAAAACAGCTCCATCTCCTGCATCACCTCCAGTGGTCCCAGCAAATGGAAGCTTCCCTCCCGCACCCATTTTTCCAGAGGGGTACCAGGCTCCACCAGCAGGGTCAGCAGCCCGATATATTCGGGATTTATGGCGCTGAACGCCTTGGCCGTCTCCACTGCGTGCTCCCGCCACAGCTCCCGGCTGCCAAGGCCGGAAATGGCTGTCACGGACAGCTGCAGGCCGCAGCGCCGGGCCTTCTGCCCCGCCTCAATGATCTGTGCCGCCGTGTGGCCCTTATTCATGCGTTTCAGCACCTCATCACAGCCGGATTCCAGACCCATATATACCATCTTCAGGCCCTTCTCCCGCAGCAGGCGCAGATCCTCCTCCGATTTGATCTGCAGGCTTGTGGGGGAGGCGTAGCAGGTCACCCGCTCGCACTCGGGAAACAGGCCGTATATCAGCCCCAATATCTCCACCAGGTCGCCGGTCCTGCGCATCAGCGCGTCTCCGTCGGCCAAAAACACCCGGCCTACATGACCATAGACTCGCCGGGCCAGCTCAAAATCCTCCCGGATCTCCTGCATAGGCCGCATGGCGAAATGCTTGTCGTTATACATATCGCAGAAAGCGCAGCGGTTGTGGCTGCAGCCGTAGGT
>CAKTZK010000071.1 GCA_934635515.1 uncultured Oscillospiraceae bacterium | reverse complement strand
AGTGAGCGAGTGGCCGCGGTCAAAATTTTAAGCGACAGCCGTAAGGCAGCGCAAAAATTTTGGGCACCGCAACAGGGTCATCGGCCCCTACGAAATGTAACAAGACGTGCATACGAACGGAGCGTCGGGGACGCCGCTCCCCTACGGATGCGTAACAAGGGGCGCGGTGGTCCGGTGCCCCCTACGGAGGGGGATTTGGGGGGTGTTTTTTTGATTCAAAAAATTTGACATAGATTTTACACTTTTTTTCTTTCGGACTTAACATGGATGCTTTACTATGAAACCAGAGCAAGAGGCAACAGTCTTAAAAAAAGAAAGAAGGTAACTTGAAATGAAAAAAGTAATTTGCACTGTGCTCGCCGTTTTGGTCCTGGCCCTGAGTCTGGCGGCCTGCGGCAGCAAGACGAATGACAACAAGGACGGCGACTCCACCCTGAGCGGGAAGGTCTCCACCAACGGGTCTACCTCCATGGACAAGGTCATCGGCGCGCTGAAGGAGCAGTTCATGCAGGATAACAACGGCGTGACCGTCACCTACGACCCCACCGGGTCCGGCTCCGGCATTGAGGCCGCCTCCAACGGCTCCGCCGACATCGGCCTTTCCTCCCGGGCACTGAAGGACGAGGAGAAGGCCAATGGTCTGGAGGGCACTGTGGTGGCTCTGGACGGTATCGCCATTATCGTGAACGCAAACAGCACCGTGACGGACCTCTCCGTGGAGCAGATCGCCAAGATCTTCACCGGTGAGATCACCGACTGGAGTGAGGTGGGCGGCGCCGCAGGCACGATCTCCTGCATTGGCCGTGAGTCCGGCAGCGGCACGAGAGACGGCTTCGAGTCCATCACCAAGACCAAGGACACCTGCAAGCTGGACCAGGAGCTGACCTCCACCGGCGGCGTTATCGAGGCCGTGGCCGGCAACCCCAACGCCATTGGGTACGCTTCCCTCTCCGCTGTGGATGGCAAGACCACCATTAAGGCCGTGACCGTGGGCGGCGTGGCCTGCACCGAGGCCACCGTGCTGGACGGCAGCTATCAGATCCAGCGCCCCTTCGTGCTGGTGACCAAGAGCGGCACCACCCTCTCCCCTGCCGCACAGGCCTTCTTCGACTTCGCCACCTCTACCGCGGCGGCGGACCTGATCAAGAATGCGGGCGCCGTGCCGGTAGCCAAGTAAGAAATCTCGATGCGACGGGCGGCCGGGATGGCCGCCCGTGTACGGCGTGTATTAGATAAATGCTGCTGGGGCCGACCCCTCAGTCACGGCGGAGCCGTGACAGCTCCCCTTGCGCAGGGGAGCCTTTGGGGACGGGAGTTGCGGATTGCCGCACCAGTGACACATGGTTTTTTACATGGAGTGCGGTAAACGGGGCGTCGGGACGCCGCCCCCTACGAAAGGGCAAGATGTGCGATGCAGTGTCGGGCGGGCGACCGCGAGGGTCGCCCCTACGGGCTGATTTTTGATGGTTTTATATAAATTGGAAGGAGAATGGATATGACAGTCGAGAGTTTGACGGCGGGAGGTGCAGTCCGGAAAAGGCGGAGCGCACGGGAGGTACGCAAGGCCGCGGAGGGCGGCATCCAGGTGCTGTTTCTGCTGTGCGGAACGCTGGCGGTGGGGTTTGTACTGCTCATCAGCATTTACCTGATCCTCTCGGGACTGCCCGCTATCCGGCAGATCGGGCTGACGGATTTCCTGTTCGGCCAGGTCTGGGATCCCACCAACGCCACTACCGGGGCAAAATTCGGAATTCTGCCCTTTATTCTCACCTCTGTATACGGCACCGCCGGGGCGGTAGTGCTGGGGGTGCCGGTGGGACTTCTGACGGCGGTGTATCTGGCGAAGATCGCGCCGCCTAAGGTGGCGGCGGCCATCCGCACGGCGGTGCAGCTGCTTGCGGGCATCCCGTCGGTGGTATACGGCCTGGTGGGCATGATCGTGCTGGTGCCGGCCATTCAGCGGACCTTCTCCCTCAGCTCCGGGGCCTGCCTGCTGGCGGCCATGATCGTGCTGGCTATCATGATTTTGCCCAGCATCATCAATGTGGCGGAGAACGCCCTGCGGGCGGTGCCCAAGGAATATGAGGAGGCCAGCCTGGCCCTGGGGGCCACGAAGCTGGAGACCTATTTCAAGGTGACGCTTCCGGCGGCGGGCAGCGGCGTGGCGGCGGCCATCGTCCTGGGTGTGGGACGGGCCATCGGCGAGGCCATGGCCATCATCATGGTGTCGGGCAATGTGTCCAACATGCCGTCGATGTTCACGCCGGTGCGGTTTTTGACCACGGGCATCGTGTCCGGCATGGGCTACGCCCAGGTGGGGAGCCTGTATCACCAGGCGCTGTTCTCCATCGGGCTGGTGCTGTTCCTGTTTATCATGCTCATCAATGTGCTTTTGAATGTACTCATCAAAAAGAAAGGGGATGCGTAATATGGGCGAAAAGCTCTCCCTGCGGCGCAGGGTCTATAACGGCACCCTGGCGGTGCTGGTGCGGCTGGGCGCCGTCCTTACCTGCGGGCTGCTGCTCTTTCTCATCGGGTACATCTTTTACCGGGGCATTCCGGGGCTGAGCTGGGAGATACTCACCACCCAGACCAGCTATATTAAAAACACCGTGGGCATCCTGCCCAACATTCTCAACACCTTATATATTATCCTGGTGGCTATGGCCCTTGTGCTGCCCATCGGTGTGGGCGCGGCCATCTATCTGACGGAATACGCGAAAAGCGCCAAGCTGGTGCGCGTTATCGAGTTTGCCACGGAGACCCTGACGGGCATACCGTCCATCATCTTCGGCCTGGTGGGAATGCTGTTTTTCGTGCAGAAGATGGGCCTGCAGGCAGGTGTGCTGGCAGGGAGCCTGACCCTGGTGGTGATGATCCTGCCCACGGTGGTGCGTACCACCCAGGAGAGCCTGAAGGCGGTGCCCCAGTCCTACCGGGAGGGGGCCACGGGCCTGGGCGCAGGCAAGTGGCACATGATCCGCACGGTGGTGCTGCCCAACGCCGTGGACGGCATCGTCACCGGGTGCATTCTGGCGGTGGGGCGCATTGTAAGTGAGAGCGCGGCGCTGCTGTATACGGCGGGCTTCGGCATGGTGCTGGTGAACTTCATCGACTCCCTGCATACCTCCGCCGCCACACTGACGGTGGCACTGTATGTATACGCCACGGAGGGCGGGGAGACGGCCCTGGCCTTCTCCATTGCCACCATTTTAATGGCGCTGACGCTGATCATCAACCTGGCGGCCGCCTGGGTAGGGCGGAAGCTGAAGAACGGAAAGGAGTGAGCGATATGGAGCCTATTTTGCAGGCGAAGGACCTGGACCTGTGGTACGGAGCCAACCAGGCACTGCACCACATTACCCTGGACATCCCGGCCCATGAGATCACCGCCTTCATCGGGCCCTCGGGCTGCGGCAAGTCCACTTTTCTGCGGACCCTGAACCGCATGAACGACCTGATCACGGGGGTGAAAATCGAGGGCGAGGTGGATTTTCACGGGGAGAACATCTATGATGCATCTGTGGACCCCACCGTGCTGCGCCGGCGCATCGGCATGGTGTTTCAGAAGGCCAATCCCTTCCCTATGAGCATCTACGACAATGTGGCCTACGGGCCCCGGACCCACGGCATCCGGGGGCGGAAGGAGCTGGACGAGATCGTGGAGAAGTCTCTGCGGTCGGCGGCCATCTGGGACGAGGTGAAGGATCGGCTGAAAAAGAGCGCCCTGGGCCTCTCCGGCGGGCAGCAGCAGCGGCTGTGCATCGCCCGGGCTTTGGCGGTGGAGCCGGAGGTACTGCTGATGGACGAGGCCACCAGCGCCCTGGACCCCATCTCTACCTCGAAAATTGAAGATTTAGCCATTGAGCTGAAAAGCAAGTACACCGTGGTGATGGTGACCCACAACATGCAGCAGGCGGCGCGCATCTCCGACAACACGGCCTTCTTCCTGCTGGGAGAGCTGGTGGAGATGGGCAAGACGGAGAAGCTGTTCGCCTATCCCCAGGACAAGCGGACGGAGGACTATATCACCGGGAGGTTTGGATAATGAGAAACAGATTCGACCGACAGCTGGCGCAGCTAAACCGGGAGCTGACGGAGATGGGCGCCCTGTGCGAGGAGGTCATCGCCCTGGCCTCCCGAGCACTGACCGAGGGCGACAAGACGCTGGCGGCCAAGGTGGCGCCGGTGGACACGGAGATCGACGAAAAGGAACGGAGCATCGAGTCCCTGTGCCTGAAGCTGCTGCTGCAGCAGCAGCCGGTGGCAAGGGATCTGCGGCAAATTTCTGCGGCGCTGAAGATGATCACCGACATGGAGCGCATCGGCGACCAGGCGGAGGACATTGCGGAGATCGTGTCGTTTTTGGACGGGGCCGCGGAGCACGACGACCTGCTGCGGCAGATGGCCCAGGCGGTGATCCGCATGGTGACGGACAGCGTGGACGCCTATGTGAAGCAGGACACGGACCTGGCCAAGCGAGTCATCGCCCAGGACGACCAGGTAGACGAGTATTTCAGCCAGGTGAAGAAGCGGCTCATCGGGTGCATCGCCCGGGACCCGGAGAACGGGGAATCGGTGCTGGACCTGCTGATGATCGCAAAATACTACGAGCGCATCGGGGACCACGCCACGAACATTGCCGAGTGGGTGATCTTCTCGGTGACGGGGGCGCACCCGCCGGAGGCGTGAAAACCCGGGGAATTATATGAAATAACAGGGACTGCTGCGATGGCGCGGCAGTCTTTTTTTGCGGGTAGACGACGACCCTTCCGGCGCTTCAATAGGGACGGGGGCGCGGATTGCCACGGGCGCTTTGCGCCCTCGCAATGACAGGAATACGGCACGGTAAAAAAAGCACCCCGGGTGGGGTGCTTTTTTTGCTATACATATTAAACAATTCACTCTGAGAGCAGAATACGGTCGTTATCCAGGTCCTTGCCGGCGCCGCTTTTGAACTTTGCCAGCAGGTCCTCCACGGTCATGCCCGCCCGCTCGGGGCCGGAGACATCCAAGATGATGTGGCCGCTGTCCATCATGAGGGTGCGGTTGCCCAGCTCCAGGGCCTGGTGCATGTTGTGGGTGACCATGAGGGTGGTGATGTGGTTTTCCGCCACGGTCTGGCGGGTGATCTCCAGGACCTTTTCCGCCGTGCCGGGGTCCAGGGCGGCGGTGTGCTCGTCCAGCAGCAGGAGTTTGGGGGGCTTGAAGGTGGCCATCATCAGCGTAAGCGCCTGGCGCTGGCCGCCGGAGAGCAGGCCCACGGGCTGCTTCATGCGGTCCTCCAGGCCCATGTTCAGTTGGGCCAATTTCTCCCGGAACGCGGCCTTTTCCGCCCGGGTCACATGGCTGAGCCAGCCGCCGGAGGCCGCCGCCAGGGAGAGGTTTTCCTCAATGGTCATGTGGGGCGCGCTGCCGCGCATGGGGTCCTGAAACAGGCGGCCAATTTGCCGGGAGCGCTGGTATTCCGGCTGGAAGGTGATATTTTTGCCGTCCAGGTAAATGCTGCCGCAGTCGGTGAAAAAGCTGCCGCATATCGCGTTAAACAGAGTGGATTTACCCGCGCCGTTGGAGCCGATGATGGTGACGAAATCCCCGGGGGCCAGGTGCAGGCTCAGATCCCGCAGGGCCACCTTTTCGTTAATGGTGCCGGGGTTGAAGGTCTTGGAAATGTGGTCAATCTTCAGCATATCACCGGGCCTCCTTTCGCGCGGCCATGCGGCGGCGCAGCATGGGCATTTGCTTTTTGAAATAGGGCGTGGCGATGGCCAACACCACGATCACCGAGGACACCAGCTTCAGCATGAAGGCGGGCATATCCAGCCGCAGGGCGATGGTATACACCAGGCGGAAGGCGAAGGCGCCCACCACCATGCCGATGGCCCGCTTGAGGATGCTGCCCTTGCCCATGAGCACCTGGCCCATAAGCAGGGAGGCCAGGGCGATGGTCACCATGCCGGTGCCGATGTCGATGCTCACGGACTTCTGGCTCTGGGCCAGCAGGCAGCCGGACAGGCCCGTGAAGGCGTTGGCTATGCACAGGCCCACGATGGTGGTGAAGGTGGGGTTGATGGAGGAGGAGCGGACCATGTCGGGATTGTCGCCGGTGGCGCGGATGGCAAGGCCCAGGCGGGTGCGCAGGAACAAGGCCAAAAACGCCACCACGGCGGCTACGGCGATGACCGCCACGAACAGCTTATACTGCTCAGAAAGGAAGGTGCCCTCCAGCAGGGCCCGGGCCTTGGTGAAGACGGTCTCGGTTTTATTCATGTTTAAAAGAGACGAGCCGCTCATGACGGCGATGTTGATGGAATACAGCCCGGTGTTGACGATGATGCCCGCCAGGAGGCTGTCGATGCCCATTTTCGTTTGCAGCAGGGCGGTGATGAAGCCGGAGAGGACGCCGGCGGCCATAGCGGCCAGGATGGCCAGGTAGGGATGCCCGGCGATGGCCACCGTAGCGCCCACAGCGGCGCCCAGGGTGAAGCAGCCGTCGGTGGACAGGTCGCAGACATTGAGCATGGAATAGCTCAAAAACAGCGCCAGCACCGTCAGCGAGCAGATTAGGCCCAGCTCCAGGGCGGTTTGGACCAGGGATAAAACATTCATGGGCATCTTCTCCTTTAATGCGGAATGATGGGGGTGACCCCTCAGTCGCGGCTTCGCCGCGCCAGCTCCCCTTATCAAGGGGAGCCTTTGGGGACGGGGGATACGGATTGCCACGGGCGCTTTGCGCCCTCGCAATGACACATTACAAGGAATGCGGTGCAAGTCCGGCGGGCGGACAGAGGCGTCCGCCCCTACGGATGCATTATGGGTGGTGCGTAGGGGAGGGGCTCTGCCCCTCCCGCGGGCGACCGCAAGGGTCGCCCCTACGGAGGGGTTACCGATAGGATTTCGTAGGTGGCGGCGTCCCCGACGCCCCGCGCCTGGGTTGCGGGCGACCGCAAGGGTCGCCCCTACGAAAGCGTTACAAGGGGTGCGTGGGGGAGGGGCTGCAAGGGGCCCTTCGCCCATCAACAGGGCGGGGGAGCGCCCCGCCCTGCCGATGGAATTTTTGTTTCTTACTTATTCAGGTCGTCGAAGCTCTCGGCGGTGACGATGGACTGGACCTTGGTGCACAGGGGGGCGAAGGTCTTGGCCAGGTCGTCATAGTTCAGGCCCAGCTCCTGGCAGACATCGGTGTTGATGGTGGCGGTGCCGTTGTCGAAGGTCAGCACAGCGGTGGTGGCGGGCTTGTTGCCGTCCAGGAGGATGCCGGAGACCATGTTGGCGGTCTCCACGCCCAGGTTGGCATAGTCCACGCCGTAGCCCAGGAACGCGCCGTTCAGAGCAAAGGAGTCAGCGCCGGTGTAGTGGGGGATGCCGGCCTTAGCCAGGGTCTCGTAGATAGCAAGCTCGGCGGTCATCACGGTGTTGTCGGTGGGGGTGAACACGGCGTCCGCCTTGTCGGCCACGATGCTGCTGACGGCCAGGCTGATCTCATCGGTGGTAGTGCCGTTGTACTCCTTGTAAGACACGCCCTTCTTATCCAGGTACGCCTTGGCGTTCTTGATGGGGGTGGTGGAGGAGTCCTGACC
>CAKTZK010000070.1 GCA_934635515.1 uncultured Oscillospiraceae bacterium | reverse complement strand
TTAGGCAAGGGGGCCAGACCCCTCAGTCACGGCAGAGCCGTGACAGCTCCCCTTATCAAGGGGAGCCTTTGTTGGGGACGGGGGACGCGGATTGCCACGACCAGTTTGAGAACTGGTCTCGCAATGACAGGCTGCAAGAAGTGCGGTGCAAATCCAGGCGGGCCGATGTAGGCATCGGCCCCTACGAAAGGGCAGGGCGCCTGGGTGGGCGACCGCAAGGGTCGCCCCTACGGGTGCATGTCAAAGAGGGACGGTTTCCCCTATTTCAACTTTCCGCTTTTGGCATCTTCCCCTTGCAAATCCATATAAAATTATGTATAATAGGCAAAACCGCAAAATGTGAAAGGAGATTATAACATGGCATTTTTTGATGAATTGACCAAGAAGGCACAGACCTACGCAGGCGTAGCCGTGGATAAGGCAAAGGATCTGGCAGGTGTGGCCAGCGAAAAGGCGAAGGAAGTGGCCGATTCCGCCAAGATCAACATGGCCATCCTGTCCGAGCAGCGGGAGCTGGATAAGAACTACAAGGCCATCGGCGAGTGGTTTGTGGCCGAGTACAGCGAGGATATTCCGGATGCTGTGAAGGATGTGGTGGAGGCTGTCAACGCCTCCAAGGCCAAGATCGCTGAGCTGGAGGCCTCCAAGCCCCAGAAGGACGAGGATGAGGAAGAGCCTGCCCAGCGCGTGTGCCCCGTGTGCGGCGCGGCGGCCAACAGCAAGTTCTGTCCCGAGTGCGGCGCACCCATGGGCGAGGCTAAGGACGCACAGGAGTAATTTTTCCAAAAAATGAAAGGGCGGCGCATGGCGCCGCCCTTTTTGAAGCTGTCGAAAAATCCTGCGGATTTTTCCGACAAGGGGATTGCAATTCCGCCCCGCCCCCCAAAAAGGCTCCCCTGCGCAAGGGGAGCTGGCACGGCGAAGCCGTGACTGAGGGGTCGACGATCCGCACCTCTTGCAACGCAAAACGGCGGGCTGAGGGGAGCGAATCGAGCGCCGCCAGTGGCGGATGAAGCGAGATGAGCGAGTGGCCGCGGTCAAAATTTCAAGCGTCCGCCGTAAGGCAGCGCGGAAATTTTGGGCACCGCAACAGGACCAGCCCGCCCTACGGATGACAAGGAAAAATGTGCAAGCCCGGTTCGGGGCGTCGAGGACGCCGCCCCCTACGGATGCGTTTCTTGATGGCTACTGCAACCGGGCCGATGTGGGCATCGGCCCCTACGAAATTGCCTTTATCGGGCGGACGCCTCTGTCCGCCCGTGGCGATTTGCCTTGCCATATCTATTATAATGTACTGTTATTTCGGAAATTCCAGGCCGAACACGCCGCCGTTCTCGCCCAGGAGCACTACGTCTCCGGCTACCACGGCGCCGTCACATTGCAGCAGATTCACCTGAGCGTCCGTGCGCCCGCCGGGATAATTGGTCACCCGGTAGGTATACCGGCACACCACCTTGCCGCCGCAGCCGGCAAAGGGCAGGTCCTGCTCCTTCTGCAGGGCCAGATAGTCGCTGTAGTCCGACAGATCCTCCGGCAGCTTCAGCTGCAGGGTCTCCACCGGCTCCGGCTCCACCTGCCAGCCCAGCTTTTCCAGATAGGCTACCCGGCCGTCATTTCCGTCTAAGTATATGCTGGTGGGGCCCTGTCCGCTGCGGAGACAGAAAAGCAGCACCGCCCCTGCGATCAGTAAGAATATCACCACCGCCGACAGCAGCTTCCGGCGGGAAAAACATACCATTTTCATCTCATCACCCCGGACCAGCCTATGCACGGCGCTGCCGGGATATGCACAACAGTCTGAGGAGAGATCACTATGGAACGATTGGATAAGATACTCGCCGCCACGGGCCGCTGGTCCCGGCGGGAGGTGAAGGACCTGGTGCGCCAGGGCCGGGTGGAGCTGGACGGCCGGCCTGCCGCCGCTCCGGAGGCAAAGATCGACCCCGAGACCGCGGATATCCGGGTGGACGGGGAGCGGCTGCGCTACAGCCGCTTTACCTACCTGATGCTCCACAAGCCCGCCGGGGTCCTCTCCGCCGCCCGGGACAGCCGGCAGAAAACCGTGCTGGATCTGCTGCCGCCGGAGATGAAAAAGAAGGGCCTGTCCCCGGTGGGCCGCCTGGATAAGGACACCGAGGGACTTTTGCTGCTCACCGACGACGGGGACCTGACCCACAGCCTGCTCTCGCCAAAAAAACACGTGGATAAGGTCTATTTTGCCCGCACCGAGGGCACGCCCACGGCGGAGGACGCCGCCCAATTTGCCGCGGGGATCACGCTGGATGACGGCCTTGTATGCCTGCCGGCAGACCTGCGCGTCACCGGGCCTGGGGAGGTGCTGCTGACGCTGCGGGAGGGAAAATTTCACCAGGCAAAGCGGATGCTGGCCGCCTGCGGCACCCCGGTCACCTACCTCAAACGCCTGTCCATGGGGCCGCTGCGCCTGGATGAGGGCCTGCGGCCGGGAGAATTTCGTCAACTTACCCAGGAAGAAATTGCCAGTTTAAGGCGGACGGCGGGCTTTTCGGCGGCAGATTGCCAAAAATGAGACAACAATTTTTGTGAAAAATATAAAAAACCTCTTGCAAAATCGTGATTCTGACGGTATAATACAGAAAAGGACCTTACAGATTGCACAAATTCATTCATACCAGAATGACCGGGAGGATTATCATGTCGGGACGGATTTTTCAAAATGTAGTGCTGCAGTTCAAGGAGACCACGGACCGGGTCATCGGCGTTATGGATGCCGACGGCTGCGTTATCGCCTGCAGCGAGCTCACCGGGATCGGCAAAAAATGGACCAAATATGTGGAGGCCATTGAGGGCGCCGACGGCAACTGCGTTTGCATTGAGGGCAAGACCTTCAAGGCGCTGCCCGGCTGGGGCAGTCATTTTGACTATGCCGTTTTTGCCAGCGGCGACGACAGCGTGGGCCGCACGGTCTGCGCCATGGCCTGCGTGGCGCTGAACTCCGCCAAGGCCTATTATGAGGAAAAGCACGACAAGGGCTCCTTCATCAAGAATATCATTTCCGACAATATCCTCATCAGCGATATTTACATGCGGGCCAAGGAGCTGCATGTGCCGGTGGAGGTAAACCGGGGCGTGTTTGTTATCCGGCCCATTGACGAGCGGCTGGAAAGCGTGCCTATGGATGTGGTACAGGGGCTGTTTCCCGACCGGCAGAACGATTTCGTCCTCAGCGTGGGCGAGTCGGATGTGGCGCTGATCCATCAGCTGAGTGAAAATGCCGACGGACGCGACCTGGACAAGGTGGCCCAGTCCATCGGAGAGGCCCTGAAGGTGGACGGCGAGAGCACCGTATTTGTGGGCGTGGGCACCATTGCCACCCATCTGCGGGACCTGGCTAAGTCCTATAAGGAGGCGCAGATCGCCATTGAGGTGGGCAAGGTCTTTGACACCGAGCGCTACATAGTTAACTACGAGAACTTGGGCATCGGCCGGCTGATCTATCAGCTGCCCACTACTCTGTGCGAGATGTTCCTGCAGGAGGTCTTCAAGAAAAACCCCATCGACGCTCTGGACCAGGAGACTCTGTTCACTATCTATAAGTTCTTTGAAAACAACCTCAATGTGTCCGAGACGGCACGGAAGCTGTTCGTCCACCGCAACACTCTGGTCTACCGCCTGGAGAAGATCAAGAAGCTCACCGGCCTGGACCTGCGGGAGTTTGACGACGCCATCACCTTTAAGGTAGCCCTCATGGTGAAGAAGTACCTCACCAGCCGGGGGATCGAAGCCTGAATACTATAAAGCGGATCCCAGGGAGGCACCGGAGCCGGTGCCTCTCTTTTTTGCCGGGCAAAGAAAGGAAGAGCCGGGTGGGACGGATTGCCACACCAGTGACGTCGGTCACTGGCTCGCAATGACACAACACAAGAGGTGCAGCGGAAGACCGGGCGGGGCGATGTGGGCATCGGCCCCTACGAAATGTAACAAGAGGTGCGTGCAAACGGGGCGTTGGGACGCCGCCCCCTACGAAAGGGCAAGGGGTGCAGTGTAGATTGTAATTCCGGCAGGTCAGTGCCAGCGCGCAAGCGCTTTTGCACGGAGATAGACGCAGGGACGATACGAAAGCACGGTGCGGGATTTCGTCCGTTCGATTCGCGGGGCAGAAGAGTTTCTGCACAGGATGTACCACGCCCGTGCAAGGAATCCAAAACCATGGGTTTTGGCGGCGTTCTTTGGGTACTTTCTGCCGCTGGTGGCAGAAAGTACCACGCGGTTGGCATTGCCGGGACAAGGGGCGCGGTAGGCGACCCCTCCGGCGCTTCGCGCCACCTCCCCTTACGCAGGGGAGGCTTGAGACGGGGGACGCGGATTGCCACACCAGTGACGTCGGTCACTGGTTCGCAATGACAGGCTGCAAGAAGCGCGGTGCAAATCCAAGCGGGGCGATGTGGGGAGCGGCCCCTACGGAATGTAACAAGAAGTGCATACAAACGGGGCGTCGGGACGCCGCCCCCTACGGAACGTAACAAGAGGTGCGGTGGAAGACCGGGCGGGCGACCGCGAGGGTCGCCCCTACGGAGCGTTACAAGAAGCACAGCGAGTGACAGACGGCGGGGTGAAGGCATCCCGCCCTACGAGATCACAAGAAATGTGGGAAAAAGGCGGGGCACTCGCCGGGCTTTTTCGTGCCTTCTTTATTTCGACACCCTTCCTGACAGTTCACACTTTTTTCATACTTTTCCTGTTGCAAAATAGGGGGGAAGACTTTATAATGAAACATGTAACCATTTTGTTACTTTTCTACAGAGGAAACCCATTTTTCGGAATGTGAGGAATATATGATTCGTCTGATTGATGTTAAAAAAGTATATGACAACGGTACAGAGGCCCTGAAGGGCATCTCCTTTGCCATTGAGGACGGGGAATTTGCCTTTCTGGTGGGGCCCTCCGGCTCCGGCAAGTCCACCATTATCAAGCTGCTTACCGGGGAGATCGTGCCCACCTCCGGGCGGGTTATGGTCAACGGCTTCTCCATGGGCCGTATTTCCGACAAGCAGATCCCCTATATGCGTCGCACCATCGGCGTGATCTTCCAGGATTTCCGGCTGATCATGAACAAGACCGTGTGGGACAACCTGAGTCTTGCCATGCGCGCCGTGGGCGCCGGTCCCCGGGAGATCAAAAACCGCATCCCTTATGTGCTGGAGCTGGTGGGCCTGCAGGGCAAGGAGCAGAGTCTGCCTGATCAGCTCTCCGGCGGCGAGCAGCAGCGGGTGGCCATTGCCCGGGCGCTGGTGAACAATCCCAGCACCATCGTGGCCGACGAGCCCACCGGCAACCTGGACCCCGGCCGGTCTCTGGAGATCATGACCCTTCTGGAGCGCATCAACGCCCTGGGCACCACCGTGGTGGTGGTCACCCACGAAAAGGGCCTGGTGAATCACTTTGACAAGCGGGTTATCACGATCAATGACGGCATGGTGGCCGGCGACGGCATGGGGCAGTACGAGGTGGTCAAATGAAAGGTAACTTCAGCTATTTCTTCCGGGAAGGAAGCCGCAATATGTTCTCCCACGGGTTTATGTCCTTCGCGGCCATCGGCATTACCGTGGCGTGCCTGCTGATCATGGGCACATTCTCCCTGGTGGCCTACAACGCAAACTATAACCTGAAAAACCTGCAAAAGGAGAACGCCGTCCTGGCCTTTATCGACGAGGATCTCACCGAGGATGAGGCCCGGGCCCTGCAGAGCAGCGTGGAGGCGGTGCCCAATGTGGCGGACGCCACCTTTGTCTCCCGGGAGCAGGCCCGGGACAATTACGTGGCACAGTATGATGAAAACGACCTCTACACAGATCTGGACGCGGGCATTTTCCGCCACCGCTTTGTGATCCATCTGCAGGACGACGGGAAGCTGACCCGGACGGTGGAGGCGCTGCGCCAGGTGGACCACATCGCCAAGGTCCGGGCGGACGAGGCGGTATCCGCCGGATTTACCACCGCGCGCAATGTAGCCAGCGTCATCAGCATCGCGCTGATCGCCATTTTGCTGGTGGTATCCGTGTTCATCATCTCCAATACCATCAAGCTTACCACCTTCGATAGGCGGGACGAGATCGCCATTATGAAGATGGTGGGCGCCACCGACGGCTTTATCCGCTGGCCGTTCGTGTTTGAGGGACTGCTCATCGGCCTGTTCGGCGCGGTCATTGCCTTTTTGCTGCAGTGGCTGCTGTATAACGCCATCGCAAACGGCATCGCCGGGTCCGACACCCTGCAGATCCTGCGGGTGGTGAGCTTTAAGAAGATCGGCCTGCCGGTGGGCGGCGTGTTCCTGCTGGCCGGCATCCTGGTGGGTATCGGCGGCAGCCTGACCGCTATCCGGAAATTCCTGCGTGTGTAAAGGAGGAGACTATGTTGAGTCGTAAACGAGCACTTTCGCTTTTGTGCGCTGCCTGCATGGCCGCATCCATCCTGTGCATGGCCTACCCGGTGAAGACCTACGCCAGCAGTCTTTCCGACCAGCTGCAGGAGGCCCGGGATGCCCAGGCGGAGCTGGAAAAGCAAATCGAAGCCGTTCAGGCGGACAAGACCAAGGCCCTGGAGGAAAAGGCACTGCTGGATAAGCAGAATGACCAGATCCGCGCGGAGATCAGTCTCCTGCAGCAGCAGTCCGATGAGACCGAGGCCCGGATCACCCAGCTTACCCAAAAGGAAAAGGAACAGTACGAGCTGTTCTGCAAGCAGGTGCGGGAGGAGGAAGAGCGGGGGACCGTGTCCTACTGGTCGGTGCTTTTCAAGGCCAGCAGCTTCTCGGACCTGCTCTCCCGGGTGGACTTTGTAAACGAGGTCATGGACTATGACCGGCAGGTCATCTCCGACCTCCAGGCCACCCGCCAGCAGCTTACCGAGGACAAGGCGGCCCTGGAGCAGCAGAAGTCGGAGCTGTCGGCCTCCCAGCAGAAGCTGCAGCAGCAGATCGACGAGGCGGACGCCCTGATCCGGGAGTATGAGCAGACCGAGGAGGGCCACCAGGCCGTGCTGGACGAGGCCGCGGCTGACGAGGCGCGTATTCTGGAGCTGATCCGTCAGCAGCAGAACAGCGGCGGTGGCGGCGGTGGCAGCGCCGGCGACAACAGCGGCGTGAACGGCTATATCTGGCCCACGAATAATACCCGGGTGGTCACCAGCCCCTATGGGGAGCGCTGGTGCCCCTTCCACGGCTACGAGAGCCATAACGGCGCAGATATTGACGCCGCCCGGGGCTCCGCGGTGCTGGCAGCCAAGTCCGGCCGGGTCATTCAGGCCGGGTGGAACGGCGGCTATGGCATCAGCGTTATGATTGCCCACGACGACGGCATCACCACCCTCTATGGACACATGGATGGCTGCAGCGTTTCCGTGGGCCAAACGGTATCCCAGGGCGAGACCATCGGGATCTGCGGCAATACCGGCAATTCCTCCGGCGCCCATATCCATTACACCATGTATAAAAACGGCGGCACCATCGACCCGCTGCCCTACCTCCCCGGTTACATCGCCTGGGATTGGTAAGTACACCTGAAATCATAACCACCAGTAAACTGGTGGTTTGACCTGCCCCTAAAAGGGGCTATTACGACCGTAGCCCCTAAAAGGGG
>CAKTZK010000069.1 GCA_934635515.1 uncultured Oscillospiraceae bacterium | reverse complement strand
GTGAACTCCACCGGCGGCGAGTGGATGGTCATCGGCCTGGCCCGCAGCGGCCGCACCGTGCCCGCCGGGTACTATGACAATGTGGTGGAGTATGTGAAGGCCAAGGCTGACGCCAATGAGCGTCTGCACCCGGCCAAAGTCACCGACAACGCCCGGGTGATCCTGGCCCTGACCGCTATCGGCAAGGATGTCACCAATGTGGGCGGACACAACCTGCTGAAGGGTCTGGATAACATGGCCTATGTGCAGACCCAGGGCATTAACGGCCCCATTTTCACCCTCATCGCCCTGGATAGCCACAACTACCCGACTTCCGGCAATGTGACCCGGGAGAAGCTGATCGGGGTCATCCTGGCCGCCCAGCTTTCCGACGGCGGCTGGAACCTCAGCGGCGAGAACGCTGACCCCGACATGACCGCTATGGCCATCCAGGCCCTGGCCCCCTACTATAAGACCAACGAGACCGTGAAGACCGCTGTGGATAAGGCCCTGGAGGCCCTTTCCGCCCTGCAGCGCAGCGACGGCGGCTTTGGCAGCTGGGGCACCATCAATAGCGAGTCCTGCGCTCAGGTCATCGTAGCTCTCACCGCCCTGGGCATCGATCCCACTGCGGACAGCCGCTTCGTGAAGAACGGCCTCACCGTCCTGGATGCCCTGGCCGGGTTCTATGTCACCGGCGGCGGCTTCCGGCACACCGCTGGCGGCGAGCGGAACGGCATGGCCACCGAGCAGGGCTACTACGCCCTGGCGGCCTACTATCGCTTCGCAAACGCCCAGACCCGGCTCTATGACATGAGCGATGTGACCATCCAGACCGGCGGCAGCAATACCCCTGCCACCGGCGATACCGGCGTGACTCTGTGGGTCATTGCCCTGCCCGTGGCAGCCTTGGCCGCAGCCTTCGTTCTCAAGCGTAAGAAGCGGGAGGCGTAAGGTAAAAGCGAAAACCTAAACCGCGAAAGTAAATAAGCCCCCGGGGCCCCTTGCTATGCGGGGGGCCTCGGTTTTTTCTTTGCTTATAGCATATCAAATTTTGTGCTGCCACATAAATATGACTAATACTGTACCCCAAACGCAGAGTCAAGCGAAGTGTAAATATTCTGTCAAGACGAAAGCGTAATACAAGGAGGAAAGCGTTGATATTAAATGATTTCCTTCCCTCATCATATCTTTACACGCAAGAACGCTCCATTTGGTCGATCTTAACTCGCTGAAAACCATTTTCTGCGCAGAGATTTTCGGCATTCTTATAGACAACGATGGCGCAAATGATATAAATCCGCAGTATTTTCGCAATATATCTTTGTAATCACAAGATCATCTTTGACCCACTTTTGACCCAAAACGGGATAGGAACAGACAGTTCCGGACGGAAACAACGGAAAATCTACCCACCAAATAGCGTTAAACAGCGCAAAACTGAGCCGAAATGGCTCCGCTTTTTCTTTGGGACAACCTACGGACCAGAAGGCCGGGGGTTCGAATCCCTCACGGCGTGCCACCCCGAAATTGTTGTGTAGGAGCAATGATTTCGGGGTTTTTTATATTCTTTTTGCACAAAAAAGTTGCATATTTTCGGGCCTGTCAACCGGGCGCTTTTTTCAAAAGGAAAAATCTGTCTAACGCCTGTCTAACGCTTTTTCCATTTTAAAATAATGCAAAAAGCCTTTTTCCAGAATGAAAAATTTTTTGCGTATACGGTATTACACAAATTTCAGAGGCCTGGCTGAAGATTTCTGGCTGCAGTTGAAAGCTCACAGGACAGCCGATCCGCAATAGATTTCTTGCGGGAGAAATCAAGATGTCCATAGATGTTAGCGGTTGTTTGAATGTCGCTGTGACCGAGCCATTCCTGCACATCTTTGATACCAAATCCTTCGCTCAGCAGAACACTTGCGCAGCTGTGGCCTTACAGTATAATTACGACAAACTGGAAAATTCGCTTTTGGGCAAGCCAAAGAAATTTTCCATGACAGCATTATCCAGACAGTTGCCTTTGCGGCTCATACTCTGTCGAATCAAAGAACCCCCCGCTTTCACCGCATGAAAGCAAGGGACCTTTGACAGACTGGCGTAGGGAGCCGGTCAAATGACAGACTCCCTACGCTTTACTTGTATTATTGACTGCCGCAAGTGCGGCCGTCATGTAGTGTACCTATCCTCGTGCTGCGCCATCTTACTTGCTAAACTCCTCCGCCATTTCCTTGGTGATGCGCAGGTATGTTTCGATATCCTCCACTGTGTGGCAATGCAGCGGGGAAACGCGGATGGCACCGGTCAGCCCCACTGCCTCCACGATGCGTTTGGAGTACACACTGCTGTTTACACGCTCAAACACGGTGACCCCGCGCTTCTGGTACTCCTCCACACACTTGGTCATGTCGATACCGTCAATGCCCATTGCCACAATCAGGTCGCGATTTGTCAGCCCCTCGGTGTCCACATAGACATGTACGCCGGGGATATGACGCAGACCAGGAACCCTGTCCGTACCCTCCAGCATGGTATACAGCAGAGCGCGCTCCTGCAAGTGGATGTGCTCCATACCGACGAGGAACAGCCGACGGCGATCCTTCTCCTCGGTGAAATGACTGCCCAGCCAGCATACATAGTCCACCACAGCGCTCATGGCTGCGAAGTTGCCCGGCGTGGGAGAGCCCAACTCCCAGATTTCCTCCGGGCGCTGCAGCACCTTTCGGTGAGGCAGCTTGGCCACACGGTCAGAAACATAGCCGTAACCCATTCCGCGGGTGCTGAAGAACTTATAGGGCGCGAAGTTCACACCATCAAAACCCAGCTTTTCCACATCCATGGGAGCATGGGGTGCGTGCTGCACTGCGTCAGTAACGATGTAGATATCCGGATTAATTTCACGGGCGGCGCGGACAATGCCTTCCATATCCATGATGGTACCGGTGATATTAGAGGCGTACATAATGCTCAGCAAGCAGGTGTCTTTATCCACCACGCGGCGAATCTCCTCTACATCAATGCCGCCGGTCTTGGGGTTAGCCTTCGCCACACGGAACTCTTTTCCAGTCTTCTGGCAGTAGTACTTCACGGCATCAAAGGCAGAGGGATGCTCCAGCACAGAGGTGACAGCATTGGTGCCTGGACAGTTTTCCATGATGGCGCCCACCATCTGAAACATGCATTGGGAGGCTGTCATCTCCGTCAGCAGTGCACCGCTGGAAGCGCCAAAAATCACATGCATCACATCGTCGATACCTCGTAACTGAATACGCTTGAGCTCCTTGGAGCGGGCGTGAACACGTTCAGGGCAGTCGGGAAACGCCTGATACTTGGCCTGCTCCTCCACAGAGGCCTTCAGACGCAGTGATCCGCCGGAATTTTCAAAAAACAGGCGTGTGCCGAACTCCGGGTCGGCATCCACATAGCAAAAGCGCTTCTTGATCTCTGCCGACAGCGCAGGGTCGAACAGCAGACCATGCTCATAGTTTTCCATAGAGTGTTCTCCTTTTCCGTTCTATCTGTATGGGTTCGTGTTACTCAGCTGCCTGGGGTTTATCGAAACGGCGGCCCACGCCGGTAATGGCGCTGCAAGTGAACAGAATAATCAGCATAATGCTCTGGAAGTTGTAGGGGATGAAGTCCAGGAAGGAAAAAGATTCACCTACCACGCCGCTTGCTATGGCCAGACTCACGGCGTTCAAGCACACGGGGTTGTAAGGTACGAGACCTGCAAATCCGGTGCTGATGCCGTCCATCAGATTAGAACCGCGGGTACGTTCGATGTTGTGTACTTCAAGCAGTTTGCGCACCAGCGGCCCCACAAACAAGATGGTAATGGACGCTGCACCGATGGCCACACTTCCCACGAAACAAATCAGAATGGTAACAAGTTCCGCCTGCCGCACGGTCTTGCTGGCGTTGTGCAGCTTGCCCAGCATGATGTCAAATACACCGCTGCGAGTAAGCATCTCCAATAGGGCAAACATAAAGAAGCTGAAACAGATGACATTCAGCATGCCGGTAAGGCCGGCGCCGATAGGGCCAGAGGCATCCACCAGCTTGGCAGGCTCAATGAACCCGAAAATCAGACACAGGAGGAAACCTGCCAAATCGCACACAATCAGGGTACCGATGAGGTTCCATCCCTTGAGCATTAAGGCGATCATGATGATAGGGATCACCAGCATGACCAGTGTCTTAGCGTAGGAGGCATCCACCAGCTCCGGCAGCGTTACCGCCTCGGAGGTGCGGAAACCGATGACCACAAACAAGACAGCCGATACGATGCCGGCGATGAGGGAGTACGGAAGACGGGTACGTACCACATCACGGACTTCCGCACCCTGCGTCAGGGCGGAGGCAATGGTGGTATCGGAAATGGGCGCCAGATTGTCGCCGAAGATTGCGCCGCTGACGATGGCGCCCACCACGACGGCGGGGTTGGCACCCACGGTGGTAGCCACAGGCAGCAGCACCGGCAGGACGGCCACGATGGCACCATTGGAGGTACCACAGGCCGTGGAGATCAGGGCGCAGATGACAAAACCAACCAGCGGCAAGAAACCGGCACTGAGTCCCAACTCCGTTACCAGCCATGTCAGGCCCTGGATGAGGCCACTCTGGCGCAGCTCCTGCGATAGGATGCCGGCCAGCAGAAAAGCAAAGATAATGACACACAGGGTATCGTTCTTCAGTCCGTTGACTACGGCCTGCTCAAACTCTTTCTTGTCCTTTGCCAGTAGGAAGGCCACGCACAGTCCGGCGAAGCCCGCCATACAGAACAGAACCAGAGAAACCTTCTGCAGGGCCGCGATGGTGATCATCAGTGCCATGAACACCAGTAGCGGCAGGCATGCGCCAAAGGTGCCGCCGTAGAACTGCATCTTCTTTTGATTATCCATTTCTCATCTTCTCCTTTTTAAGTGATTCCCGCTGGGGTGTCGAGGCGACTGTGCGGGTTTTGTTTACATCTTAATTACGAAGATCGGAAAGTCAATAACTTTTCAAAAAAATCAGACATTGATGTTGCATTTTCTACAAGATGCACAGTATAATATTGTTGCGGCAACAATATTTGCCGCAGATAAAATGACAGAAGGGAGTCATTCTTATGGACACCACCCTGCAGAAACGCATTCAAAACGCCAACCTAACCCGCACGGAAAAGCGCATCGCTGACTATTTTCTTGAGAACAGCGGGTCGCTGTATTTCGTGACCGCCCGTGACATAGCGCAGGAATTGGGCATCAGCGATACATCCGTCATCCGGCTGTGCCGCGCACTGGGCTACCGAGGCTTCCGAGAATTGCAGGAAAGCCAGCGTGCCGAGCTGTCACAGGTCATTGAAAAAGGCCGTTATGTCATCCCTCAGCAGCAGGTAGCTGATAAGCTGGAGCAGTATCAGAACTGCAGCACATTCCAGTGCCTGCGCCAAGCCATAGACATTCTGCAGGAAACATATCAGAAGAACAAACCCGAGAAGTTCGAACGAGCCGCTCACCTCCTCTTGCAGAGTGAGCACATCTTTGTTTCGGGTTTCCGTGGCTTTTCCGGCGCAGCTCGTTATATGGGTGTGCTGCTGTCGCAGTATACCAACCGTGTCACCTACTACTGCAATGCAGACACCCGCTGCGTAGAGGGGCTTATCGACTACGGTCCGCAGGACTGTGCGGTAATTTTCGGCGCAGAGCGCTATTCTCGAATGTCCTGCGTGCTGGCACAAATTGCCAGAGATGCACACTGCCGGCTCATTGTCATCACCGACAAGCTCACCGCCCCCATCGCCGTGGGAGCGGACATCGTGTTTCTGGCGGATTTCTCCAGCCTCACCGCCGTCAACTCCTATCTGGGCGTAAATTTCATCATCGAAGCTATTGCCTTTGAGGTCAGCCGCCTGCAGGGCGTCTATCCCCAACAGCGTCTATCTCGCATGGATCACTACCTCTCAGATCTGCACCTGTACTGATCCGCAAGAAGCATGTTTGTGCTGGGTACACCGTACAAGTAAAAAGAGCTGAGTACCGTGAAGTGACCACAAAAAGTTAGACAATATTTGAAAACAAAATTTGTTCAAGCAGCCGAAAGGGCTTGTTGTCTGTGAAGAGCAGGCGGCACGCCCTTTCGCTTTGCCTTGATGCGGTTGCAGTAGTCCAGATAGTCCAGCAGTTCCCGCTTGAAGTGCTCCATAGATTCAAATTCTTGCAGATACAGCAATTCGCTTTTGAGCAAGCCAAAGAAATTTTCCATGACAGCATTATCCAGGCAGTTGCCTTAATAGTACCCAAAAGCGTAGCTGCAAATAGGCACTCCATGTGCGCGAAGCCGATTCACGACTTCGCGCACGGTCGAGCCAGAAATCCCGTAGATGTGCTCCAACTGGCGGCTGGATATAGAATTTGCCTCGCCGGTGTGGTATTTTTGAAGGAACTCTTCAATCATGTCATCCATGGTCACAACAGGCGCACTGCCGCCGCCGGAGGACGGCTTGGCAGGGCCTGGAAAGGATGTGCCGGAATACAGCATAGGATTTGGTAAACACATATGCATCATACCACAGCAGACATACACTTCAGGTTGCCATCATAGAAGAAGGTTTCGCAGGAAGTGTAGCTGCGCCATGCACTCTGGAGGTTCTTGGGGTCCACAACACGGATATTCCCGTTTTTCTGAACTACGACTCCGGTGAGAATGCCGATAGACAGCTCGTTGAGCTCCTTGTGCTGCATGAATACGGTTGCGCGTCCGGAACACACGGCGCTGGCAAGAGCATCTAAGGCGTCAGCCACGGCATAGGAGCTGCCGTATGCCCGCTCGTCGGCCAGCAGATCAATCTGTGCCGCTCGATTTGGCTCGATTGCGATGAACAGGGTACAATCCGAATTCTTACGGAAGCAGTAGCGAACCAGGCGGTCATACGCCTTCCGTTCCCGATCGTCCATATGGTCCAGCATGTGTTCAGTGTGCTCCCGAACAACATCGATAGGACGGGCCAGTTCTGCCTTGCGAGCATCCTTGCGCTGCAGTTTCTGCGCTTCAACCTCTTCCTTACTTACAAACTTTTTGCTTATAATTTCTCTGCCCAATCTGCTTTGATGGGCTCTCCTCTCTTTCTTATTCTACTGACAGTATGTTGCTTTTGACTATCTATATCAACGCATAGGTAAAAAAATAGAAGAAAATAACAGACACAAACATAGCTGCTATTTCCAAGAAGCTCTAACACATTATCTGCCGGAAGACCCAAATCCGCCTTCTGCGCGATCAGAAGAGGAGAGGAAGCTAACCTCTTCCAGGTAAACATCAGGTACAGGCAAAAGCATAAACTGGCAGATACGGTCCCCATGGTGCACGATACGAGTTTCTGCGCTGTCGTTATGCAGGGGAATCATCCACTCGCCCCGATAGCCCGAATCAATCACGCAGGTGCCCTGTGCGGGACGCAGGCCCTGCTTGGAGGCCAAGCCGCTGCGGGCGAAAATGGGAGCAAAGAAGCCGGCGGGGATTTCTGTGGCAATTCCGGTGGGGACCATTACAGTCTCGCCGGGTCGAATCTTAATGCCCTTCGTTTCCTTCACCTCGACGCCACCGTTCCATTCATGGAACGACACATCCGGAATATGGGCCCGAAGGTCGAAGCAGGCGTCGCCGACATGGGCGCGAGTCGGCATCTCGACGGTATGTACCACAACGCAGACCGACGCAGGACGATAGGCAAGATCACCGCAGCCATGCCGGGTATGGACGGGGATAT
>CAKTZK010000068.1 GCA_934635515.1 uncultured Oscillospiraceae bacterium | reverse complement strand
CTTGTGCAGGGTAGCGCCATTGACCAGCCAGCCCTTGAAAATGTAACCGTCCCGAGAGGGCTCGGTCATCTCCACGGTCTCGCCTACAAGGACGGTCTTGGTGTCGGTCTTTCCGTCATAACCATAGTCGAAGGTGACTTTGGCGGTATCCGCCCAGACAGCGGTGAATACATACTTCTCTCTCAGACTATTCAGGGTGTACTCCGTATAGACATCGCCGTTGGGCTCAACCGTCCAGCCCACATGACGCTTGCCCTCGGCATCCTCGAGCACAGGCAGGGTCCAGAGCTGATCCGTCTCCCGGGGGAGCATATACTGGGTGCTGTAGATCAGTGTGCCGTCGGCATCGAGATAGTCCACTTCCACCGGGACTTCACTGTCGCCCCACGGCTGGACATAGGTGATCTCAACGGTTCTGCCATCGCCGGTCACCGTATCCAGAACGGCTGCCTCCTCGGTGGGATAATAGCTATACACTGTGAAGCTGCTGCCGTCTTCATACTCATAGGTGACCGCAGCCTGGTAGAAAAGGTCAGAGGACAGGTAATTCTTGGCGCTGTCGTCATTATACAGACCGCCCTCTACTACAAGAGTGCCCTTTTCCACGCCGTTGACGTCCACCTTATCAAGGTGCATCGTGCGGCCGTACTGCGGGAAGATGATCGCATCCCCGCCGATAACGGCATCCAGGCCGCCGTCTACAATGCCGGGATATTTGCTGGGAGCGCCTTCCACAAGGATACCGTCGCAGCCGATGACCGCGCTGGAATCGCCCACTCCGCCGGTGACATCACCGGTGGTCACCAGGAGGCCGCCGGTCATGTGAAGCTGGCCGGCACGCAGCAGGATCCCCACGCCGTTTTCAGCGTAGATCATGCCGCCGGTAATATTCAGCGTACCCGCCTGGGGGTGATAAATGCCGCAGGCGATATAGCCGTTCGACTGGATATGGCTGACGATCACGCCGCCGCTAATGTCGATGGTGGTGCCGCCGCGATCCTCCGTCTCGGTCACATTGCCGTTGCCGGCCACGGCGGCGTTATCCAGGGCTTCGATAAAGGCCTCATCTTCTATGGAAATATACGCGCCCTTACCCTGGGGGCTGACGCCGTACTCCTGACACACTACATAGCCGCCCTTGATATAGGCCTTGGAGGCGATGGCCGCACGGTCGGCACCGGCGGCAAGGTTGCCCAATGCGCTGACACCGATATTCCGGCCGCTGACCTTGCCGCTCAGAAGGGTGAACTCACCGCCATTGACGACCTTAACGCCGTCTGCCCTGTCCGTGCCGTCGTTTTTCACAGCCACGATGGCGCCGCCCGTGTACTTAACGGCAGGCACCTCTCCGCTGTAGTCATAATCCTGCACGGCGGTGCTGTCCTGCACCGTCAGCTTGCCGCCATCCACGGTGACGGCGGAGCCGGCCGCAGCCTTCAGCTCGTGGCCGTTCAGATCCAGCACCAGGTCGGCGCCGGCGGGGATCGTGATCTTCTCTTCCACATTCTTTTGCAGAACGATCAGCGCCCCCTTATTGCCCGCTTCCGCCGCAACGGCATCGGCAAGCGTGGGATAGCTGTCATCACCGCAGGTCGCCGCATCGGTCCCCACGGCAAAGGCGGCAGCCGGCAGCAGGCAGAACGCCATGACCAGCGCCAATAGGACCGCAGAAAGTCTCTTTTTCATTCCCTTATACTCCTTTTTTTGATTTTGAAAAGACGCGGTAAGGCCTGTCCTCACTCTTGCGTTCTTTTCAGGTAATTTCATCGTAGCATATAAAAGCGCACAACACAACTATTTTGTTGTTTTTCGTTTGTTAAGAATATTTAACATATACGATCTGCACATATCATGCTGCGGCGATATACCCGGCGCACAGGAGAAATTGACCGGAGAAATACAGCAGCCAGTTCAGATCCGCCAGGAGGATGTGGTCCTTTTGGTAGTTCCAGATCCCCAGGACCATGTCCGACAGGAAGAACAGCAGCCCGCCCAGGCCCAGCAGAAGGCTCCCCGGCGCTCCGGCGAAGGCGATGGCCGCTGAAAGGCTCTTGGCCGCCGTCATAGCCACCAGCACAATATAAATGGTGAGCCAAGGGTCGTTTTCCGAGGTGTCCCACCGGCCCACGCCTTTAAGGGCTAAGGCCAGAGCCAGCAGAGCCGCCAGCACTGCCAGGCCGCTCCAGTGAAACGGTCCCAGCAGAAACAGCGCCGCCAGGTTACACACATGACCCAGGCTGAAAAGAAGGATGCCGCAGGTGAATTTACCGGGGCTGCGGCGGATGTATTGCAGGAAATAATCCCCTCCGGCACACAGCACCATACCCAGATTCGCCGCCAGCAGTACCGGGGAATACCGACGCAGCAGCGCCACCAGCAAACACAGGGCCAGCGTGAGGGTGAGGGTGACCTTCAGAGCGGTGGCAGCCCGGAAGCGGTATCGATTTTCCTGGCGGATATAGAGCAAAAAGCACAGGGCAAAGGGGATCAGAACAAATTGCATGGCGGTCTCCTTATCGTGTCCGTGTGGATATGGCTAAGGTTAGTATACCACAGATCGGGATCGGGGGCAAGACAAGGGGCAAAGTGGGGACGGGGGACGCGGATCGCCGCGGGCGCTTTGCGCCCGCGCAATGACATCTTTTGCATGAGGGGCGGAGGCCGACCCCTCATGCACGCCTTCGCCGTGCCAGCTCCCCTTACGCAGGGGAGCCATTGATATAGGAAAAACGGCGGCCAAGGCCGCCGTTTTTTTGTTCTAATTTTTACTGCTCTTTGAAATACTGAGGACCGGCGCCGCAGAGGGGGCATTTATAGTCCTCGGGCAGGGGGTCGCCCTCATAGACATAGCCGCAGACCTTGCAGACATAGCGCTTGCCGCCGGTGGGCTTTTCCTCCTCCTTTTCGCCGCCCCGGCGCACATCCGCCGCCAGCAGGTCGGCCAGGGTGTCCAGCTGCAGCACCTGGTCAGGCCGCAGGGCGGACTTTACGGTGAGGGTATCGGTGAGCTTTTCCCAATGCAGAGGCTCGATGATCTGCTCCATCCCCTTTCCGGCAGCGGGAGACCAGGAGCCGTTTTCCAGGATGACATAGCGGCGGCCCGTCAGCTTGTGGGCCGCAATATCGTGGAGCAGCTGCTCCATGCAGATGAAAACGCCCATATTATAAGTGGCGGAGGCCAGAACGATATGGCTGTACTTGAACGCATCGGACAAAATGCTGCTCAGGGGCACCACGGAGGTGTCGCGCATGGTGACGGGGATACCCCGCTCCGCCAGGCGGCAAGCCAGAATATTGGCGGCGCTCTCCGTGTCGCCGTAAATGGATGCGTATGCGATGAGCACGCCCTGAACCTCCGGCTGGTAGGTGCTCCAGAGCAGGTGTTTGCCAAGGATATAGTCCAAATTTTTGCGCCACACAAAGCCGTGGAGGGGCAGGAGCATGGAAATTTCCAGCTTTGCCGCCTTATCCAGCACTGCCTTCACCTGGGGGCCGTACTTACCCACGATATTGGTGTAGTAGCGGCGGCACTCGTCCAGATACTCCCGGTCGAAATCCACCTCGTCGGCAAAGAGGCGGCCATTGAGAGCGCCGAAGCAGCCGAAGGCATCTGCCGACAGGAGGAGCTTATCGGTCTGGTCGTAGGTCATCATCACCTCGGGCCAATGGACCATGGGGGCGGCCACAAACTGCAGGGTATGGCGGCCGGTGCAGAGGGTGTCGCCCTCCTTGCACACGCGGATGCGGTCATCGTAGGCGTGGCCAAAAAACTGGCCGATCATGGTCTTGGCCATGGCGGTGCAGAGGATCTGCACATCCGGGAAGCGCAGCACCATGTCCTCCAGCTCGGCGGTGTGGTCGGGCTCCATGTGGTGGACCACGATATAGTCCAGGGTGCGGCCATCCAGCGTGTGGTACAGGTTCTCCCGGAACTGGCGGATGACCTGGGCGTCCACCGTGTCGAACAGCACGGTTTTCTCGTCCAGAAGCAGATAACTGTTATAAGAAACACCCTCCGGCACGCCGAACACGCCCTCGAACACCGCCAGGCGGCGGCTGTCGGCTCCGATCCAGGTGTAATCCTCATTGACTTTGCGAACGCAGTACATATAGGGTCCCTCCCGATGTTTTTTTCTTATTATACTGCAAATATTTTTGATTGACAAGGGTAGATAGAAAAGAAAAAAGTCTCGCAGAGTTTGCCGCCCGCAGGCGGCAAAAAATTAAAATCATTTTTCACTGCGACATGTGCGTGGGGAAAAATACCTCTCAGGTTGCCAGTGTGGAATTTTGCCGCAAGGCGGCAAAATTATGCGCGCAGCAGGCTGCAAACCTTTTGTCGGAAAATTCCGAAGGAATTTTCCGACAGCAAAAAAAGTGCAGCCCGGAGACTGCACTTTTTGCGGATACAATATAGACTTAGGCCTTCTTGGCGATGTCGCACAGGGCGGTGAACGCCACGGCATCGTTGATAGCCATTTCGGACAGCATCTTGCGATTGATCTGGATGCCGGCCACCTTCAGGCCGTGCATGAAGGTGGAATAGTTCATGCCGTTCTGCTTGCAGGCGGCGGAAATGCGGGTGATCCACAGCTGACGGAAGTCACGCTTCTTCAGGCGGCGGCCCACATACGCGTAGGTCAGGGACTTCATGACCTGCTCATTGGCCATCTTGAAGTGCTTGGACTTGGCACCCCAGTAACCCTTGGCCAGCTTCAGGGTCTTATTTCTTCTTTTGCGCGACATCATTGCGCCTTTAACTCTTGCCATTTGTACTTGCCTCCTATTCTAACGATTCCGTCGATTATTTGTAAGGGATCATCTTGCGGATGGTCGCCTCGTTGGTGCAGTCGGCATAAGTGCCGGAGCGCAGGCGACGGCCACGCTTGGTATCCTTTTTGGTCAGGATGTGGCTCTTGAAAGCGTGAGCTCTCTTGACCTTGCCGGACTTCGTCAGATTGAAGCGCTTCTTTGCGCCGCTATGGGTCTTCAGTTTAGGCATGATAAATACTCCTTCCGTATATTCTCCGCCGGATGGCGAAAAAGTGAATTACTTGCCCGCTTTGGGGGAGAGGAAAATGGACATGTTCCGCCCCTCCATCTTGGCAGCCTTTTCCAATGTTGCTGTGTCGGCACACTGCTCGGCAAACTTGTTCAGCAGATCCCGGCCGATGTCCGTGTGGGCCATCTCACGGCCGCGGAAGCGAACAGAAACCTTCACCCGGTTGCCGTCTGCCAGGAACTTCTGGGCATTTTTCAGCTTGGTGTTGAAATCACCCACATCAATGCCCGGGGACATCCGAATCTCCTTGATCTCCACCACATGCTGGTTCTTTCTGGCTTCCTTCTCCCGCTTGCTCTGCTCAAACTTGTACTTGCCGTAATTCATCAGCTTGCACACCGGAGGCACTGCCTGCGGAGAGATCTTTACCAGGTCCAAACCGCGCTCGTCTGCGATGTGCAGGGCCTCCTCTGCGGAAACGATGCCCATCTGTTCGCCGGTCTCACCGATGAGGCGGATCTCCTTATCGCGGATCTCCTCGTTCAATTCATGCTGCAGCTTGCTAATGGCCGAAACACCTCCATTCAAAAATAAAAACACGGATGCCGAAAGCATCCGCATAGCCTAAACACCCTCTCATAGCTGAGACAGCGCTGCGCTATTGACCTCTTTGCCGGTGGCGGGAGGTGAGGCGGATGCATCCAGCCTTCTTTGTTTTCCTATGGTATTGTAGCACCCGGACGGGACGATGTCAACATTTTTTTGAGGATATTTTGTATATTTTATCCGCCCCATGGCACACTAAGAGCGTACACAGTAAAAAAGGAGGTGCTCAACATGGCTAAGAACAATCAGAATAAGAATCAAAACCAGAACCAAAATCAGAATCAGAACAAAAACGGCAAGAACGAAAACCAGGAGCAGAACAAGCAGGCTAAGGAGTGCAACTGAGGTGTGACGCAGCGGGACGCCGGCAAAAGCCGGCGTCTCTTTTTGTTTTTTAGGGGTGTGGGGCGGGACGATGTGGGCATTGGCCCCTACGGAGGGTTACAAGAAGTGCGGTGGGCGACCCTTCCGGCGCTTCGCGCCACCTCCCCTTATGCAGGGGAGGCAATTTTGAGTGAAGAGTGAAGAGGTGTTTGGAGACGGGGGATGCGGATTGCCACACCAGTGACATCGGTCACCGGTTCGCAATGACAGGTTACAAAAAGCGGTGAGGCCTGGTGGGGGTCTCACCGCTGGGGGGTACATTCTATTTTAATGGGTGGCGCGGCCCAGGTATTCCTCCAGGGTGATGCCCCGCTCATAAATTTCCTTTGCCACCTGGCAGCCTACATAGCGGTAGTGCCACGGCTCATAGATGATGCCGGTGATATCGGTGGTGCCATTGGGATAGCGGAGGATGAAGCCATAGCGCCAGCTGTTGGCCATGAGCCACTGCTGGGTGGGCATGCTCTCCTGGGACTCATCCAGATTCCAGTTATTGGTGTCGATAATATCCACCGCCAGGCCCAGCTGATGCTCACTGGTGCCGGGCACGGCCACTTCCTTGGCTGCCAGCTTTTTCGCTTCCTCGTCGCTGTAACCCTGGCCCTTGAAAATATTCACCTGCCGGTCGAAGTTTTCCTGCTGCATGGCCTGGGTGCGGCAGGAGGAGCAGATATAGGGGGAATAGCCCTGGTCCCGGCAGTCGTCCATCATCTTCTGCAGCTGGGGATAGCAGCGCTTGTCTACGCCCACGGTATTATCCAGCGGCTCAATGTCCACGGAAAAGCCGTCCGGCAGCGGGTTCCACGGATTCACCAGCACCAGGTTCCAAACGCCGTCGGTCTGCTCGCCATCGGTATAGCTGCCCTGGGCAGGTGCAGGCTCCGGGTCAGGCTCCGGTTCCGGTTCCGGCTCGGGGGTAGGCTCCGGCTCCGGGGTAGGGGTGGGGGTGGGCTCCTCAATGTTGGGCTGAACAGGGGTATCGGGTTTCTTGTCCTCGCCGCCGCGCAGTGCTAAAAACAGCACCAGGGCGATAACAACCACACCCAGGGCGATGCCGCCCAGCCAATAGGGATTTTTGTACCAAGGTGATTTTTGCATTTTCATTTTATTGCCTCCGCTTGCTCACTGATGGAGTGTCTTGGGATAGATCCCGGTATCGTGGAGCCGCTGCAGCTCCTGCGCCACGGTCTGCCGGTCCTCGTGATAGGTCATGCCAAACCAACGGTCGGCCGAATGGAGCACGGAGACGGACATTTTCTTTTCCGCGATTAGCTTGCCCACCAGATTGGGCAGCAGGCACTCGGCCTTGATATTGTCCCCCGCCTCATAGCGCAGGAAGTCGTAAAAATAGGTCTCCAGCTGATCAAAGAACGACGGCATAAAGCCCCAGAAATTCATAGACACCACCGTATCGGGCGAAAGGATGCCCTCCACCTCGTCGACAATGGTGCCGTCGGGATCCAGCCGGATCTTCAGGGTCTCCTTTACGCCGGTCAGGCGGCCGTTTTCCACCTGGCAGACGCCCCGGGACACGGTGCCGTTGGCACTGACGGTGTTTTTCAGCAGGTAGCCCACCATGGTGGCGCCCCCCTGCTCCGGCAGGCGCTGCAGCTCAGCGTACATGGCGCGGTAGGCATCCACGCCGTAGTAGTCGTCGGCGTTGATGACGCAGAAAGGCTCCTTGACATAGGGCCGGGCGCACAGAACGGCATGGACCGTTCCAAAGGGCTTTTGCCGCTGGGGCGGAATGGTATAAAAGTCGGGCACACTGGTAAAATCCTGCAC
>CAKTZK010000067.1 GCA_934635515.1 uncultured Oscillospiraceae bacterium | reverse complement strand
TTCTGGAGGCCATCCACAGCGTGCTGGAGCGCACCCCCCCGGAGCTGGTGGGCGACATCTCCAACAACGGCATCGTCATGACCGGCGGCGGCAGCCTGGTGAAGGGCTTTGACAAGCTGGTGGAGGCCCGGACCGGCATTCACACCCAGGTGGCCGAGGATGCCATCTCCTGCGTGGCTGAGGGCACCGGCAAGAGCCTGGATTCCCTGAACGCCATGCAGGACGGCACGGTGAACCTCTCCCGTCGGCGGCAGATGAACTAAGAGCCGCTGCTGGCGAAAAAACTTCGTTTTTTCTGCCAAAGGGATTGCAGTCTGCTGCGCGCATAATTTTGAGCCCATGGCTCAAAATTCCACACTTGCAGGCTGAGAGGTATTTTTCCCCACGCGCATGTCGCGGTGAAAAATGATTTGAATTTTTTGCGTCTGCGGACGCAAACTCTGCGAGGCTTTTTTAGAGCGTCACAAGGGCTTTTCCCTTGTGGCGCTTTTTTGGAGGATTTATGGCTTGTTATTTTCGGACGGCTGGAGTATGATATATATGGAGAAGAATTTTCTCTGTGTGAAGTACAATAGGAGGTGCCAGTATGAAGTTTTCAACGAAAGTGGAAAAATGCGGTCTGTCCCCTATGCGGAAGTTCCATCCCTATGCGGTGGCGGCCCAGGCAGCAGGCAAGAAGATCTATCATTTGAACATCGGACAGCCCGACATTGAGACGCCCAAGGCCTATTTTGACGCGGTGAAGCATTTTGACCAGCCGGTGCTGGAGTATGCCCCGTCTCCCGGCGTGCCGGAGCTCATCGAGGCTATCCGCGGCTACTACGCCAAGCTGGATATGCATTTTGCACCGGAGGATATTCTCATTACCAACGGCGGGTCCGAGGCCCTGCAGATCGCCATGAACTGCATTCTGGACGACGGGGACGAGATTCTCATTCCCGAGCCGTTTTATCCCAACTATAATACCATGGTCTGCACCTGCGGTGCGTCCATCCATCCCATTCCCACCAAGCCCGAGGAGGGGTATCACTACGCCGACCGCAAGAAGATCGAGGCGGAGATCAATGAGCACACCCGGGCCATTATGTGTACCAACCCCGGCAACCCTACCGGCACCGTGCTGACTCCGGAGGAGATGCGCATGATGGTGGACATTGCCAAGGAGCATGGCCTGTTCATCATCGGTGACGAGGCCTACCGGGAGTTCGTGTATGCCGGGGAGCCGCTGCAGTCTCTGGGCGAATTTGAGGACGCGGCGGAAAATGTCATTGTTATCGACACCGTTTCCAAGCGCTTTTCCGCCTGCGGCGCGCGCATTGGCTGCCTCATCTCCCGAAATAAGGAGCTGATGGCCCACGCCATGAAGTACGCCCAGTGCCGCCTGTCCGTCCCTACCATCGACCAGGTGGCCTCCGCCGCTCTGTACGATGTGGGACCGGAATATTTCGCCGCCGTCCGGGACGAGTACAAGCGCCGCCGGGACACGGTGATGCGCAAGCTGCAGGAGATCCCCGGGGTGGTGTGCGAGTGCCCCAAGGGCGCGTTTTACGCCATGGCCGCCCTGCCGGTGGACGATGCGGAGAAGTTCCAGATCTGGCTGCTGGAGCACTTTGACGACCACGGTGACACGGTGATGTTTGCCCCCGGCGGCGGATTCTACGCCACCCCCGGCAAGGGCATCAACGAAATTCGCATTGCCTATGTTCTCAAGCAGGCGGACCTGGAGCGGGCCATGGATCTGCTGGCCCTGGGCATTCAGGCGTATAATAACAGATAATTTTTGCAGAATTGGGAAGGACGGACGCTATTGGCGTCCGTCCTTTTGCGCGGGGGAAATACAATGTGGGGCGGGGTGACCACACCCCGCTGTGTGCGCAACAAGGGGTGTGGTGGGGGCGACCCCTTAGTCAGCCTGACGGCTGACAGCTCCCCTTACGCAGGGGAGCCTTTGGGGAGACGGATTGCCACGGCCAGTGTGCGCACTGGCCGCGCAATGACAGTTTTTTGCATGGGGTGCGGCGCAAGTCCGGAGGTGTTGTTTTGCCGGTTTAATGGCGGGCGTACTCTTGTTTTTCGCAGCGAAAAGGGATATACTATGGTAAATTTACAGACAACGCAGGAGGGAGACGTATGTTTCAGGGCTATACGCAGGAGACGGTGGACTTTATGTGGGGCATCCGCTTTAACAATGAGCGGGGGTGGTTTTTGGAGCACAAGGAGCAGTACCAGACCCAGCTTTTAGAGCCCACCCGGGCCTTGGGGGAGCAGGTTTACGAGGGCGTGCAGGCGATGCTGCCCCGGGAGCCGCTGATGCTGAAAACAAGCCGCATTTATCGGGATGCCCGGCGGCTTTTCGGCCGGGGGCCCTACAAGGACCACCTGTGGTTCTGCGTGCGCACCGGGGACAAGGACTGGACCGGCCGCCCCACCTTTTATTTCGAGATCGCGCCGGAGTATTACAGCTACGGCATGGGCTTCTGGCAGGCTCCGGCGGAGTTGATGGAGGCATTTCGCCGGGATCTGCAGGCGCATCCGGCGAAATTTGAGAAGCTGGTGCGGGGCTTTGAAAAGCAGGACATTTTCACCCTCAATGGCGACAGCTACGCCCGCAGCAAGGGGGAGATCAGCGACCGCCTGCGGCCCTGGTTTCAGAAAAAATCCATCACCCTCAGCCACGAGCTCCCCCTGGACGAGAAAATTTTTCATCCGGAGCTGGCGGAGGAAATTTTGGAGAATTTCAAGATGCTGGTACCCTTTTACAAGTATTTTGCCGGGCTGTGCGCCTCGGTGACCCATGGACAGCAGAGGGAAGAAATCTGATTTTTGTACAGAAAGATAAAACTTGACGGCCTTTTTTGTTAAAAAAGGAGAGGGGCAGCCGTTGACAAGGAAGTGGGACATCTGTTATAATAAGCGTAGTAAATCCCTAATAACTGAATACCTTATCAAGAGTGGTTGAGGGAACGGCCCGATGAAACCACGGCAACCTGCATTGCAAGGTGCCAAATCCGACGAGTATGCTGAATGCGGAAGTGATAGTCCCGCATTCGTCCTTCGACAGATGAGGAGCGATTTTGAAGCACGATCCGTCGAACGCCGGAGCGTGTTTTTTTCATAGCTCCGAACCACATTGATTGACAAGGGCAAGCACACTTTTTTGCCCGCCAGTCGATGCTATCGTATGGGATTTGCAAATATTATACGAAAAGGAGCAAAAAATCATGGCAAGAAGATTATTCACATCCGAATCCGTTACCGAGGGGCATCCCGATAAGATCTGCGATCAGATCTCCGATGCCGTATTGGACGCGATTTTGGAGAAGGACCCCCATGGCCGCGTGGCCTGCGAGACCTGCGCCTCCACGGGCCTGATCCACATTATGGGCGAGATCACCACCAACTGCTATGTGGACATCCCTAAGATCGCCCGCCAGGTGGTGCTGGACATCGGCTACGACCGGGCCAAGTACGGCTTCGACGGCCACACCTGTGCCGTTATCACCAATATCGACGAGCAGAGCGGCGACATCGCTCTGGGCGTAGATAAAAGCCTGGAGGCGAAGAGCTCCGGCGATGCCGCTCTGGACAACGGCGCCGGCGACCAGGGTATGATGTTCGGCTACGCCTGCAATGAGACCCCGGAGCTGATGCCCCTGGCTATCTCCATTGCGCAGAAAATGGCCAAGCGCCTGACGGATGTGCGCAAGCAGGGGCTGGTGGACTATCTGCGCCCCGACGGCAAGACCCAGATCACCGTGGAGTACGACGAGAGCGGCAAGCCCGTTCGGGTGGATACCGTGGTGCTGTCTACCCAGCACGCCGCGGAGGCATCTCTGGAGCAGATCCGCGAGGACATGATCCAGCTGGTTATCAAGCCCACCGTGCCCGCCGACCTGCTGGACGAGAACACCAAGATCTATGTGAACCCCACCGGCCGATTCGTTATCGGCGGTCCCCAGGGCGATAGCGGCCTCACCGGACGCAAGATCATCGTGGACACCTACGGCGGCAGCGCACCTCACGGCGGCGGCGCCTTCTCCGGCAAGGATCCCACCAAGGTGGACCGCAGCGCCGCATACGCAGCCCGCTGGGTGGCCAAGAATGTAGTGGCTGCGGGTCTGGCGGACCGCTGCCAGGTGCAGCTGGCCTACGCCATCGGCGTGGCCCGGCCCGTGAGCGTGCTGGTGGAGACCTTCGGCACCGGCAAGGTGTCCGACGATAAGCTGGAGGAGGCTGTGGAGAAGGTGTTTGACCTGCGGCCCACGGCTATCATCCGCGATCTGGATCTGCAAAAGCCCATCTACCGTAAGCTGGCGGCCTACGGCCACATGGGCCGGGAGGACCTGGGCGTGGCTTGGGAAAAGACCGATCGGGTGGACGAGCTGAAGGCGGCGCTGGGGCTGTAATCCGGCAGGGAGAAAAAGCCTCCGGAATACAAAAGGCGCCAGGACAAATTTTTCCCTTGCAAGCGGAGAAAAAAGCTGGTATAGTAGATACGCCGCCCGGAAGCGGGCGGCGTATCTTTATCCAGGTATAGCGAAGTTGGTATCGCGCCTGGTTTGGGAGTGCCGTGGCGCTATCCGGGACGGGACAAGGTGAAACGCCGCAAAGCCTTGCGACACCTGCGTTTACGGGACTTTCTCCGATTACCGAAAGCGGCACAAAAACGGTTTTGACCACAGGAATGACCACAGACAGAAAAAACTTTATTTTTACCGTTCGCCGTGGTATCATGACAGAAAAGTGAATATCCGGGTATAGCGAAGTTGGTATCGCGCCTGGTTTGGGACCAGGAGACCGTGCGTTCGAGCCGCACTACTCGGACCAAAAACCCTCTGAAATCATTGATTTCAGAGGGTTTTTCTTATTCTTTGTCTATTGCGGTGCAGGATTTGAGCTGCCTTACGCTTTCAGCTTATACAGTCGATTCCCTTGGCCTGCCTCCACGACGACGATACCTTCATCGGCAAGCTGCTGTAAGAGGGATTCAGTGCGGCTCAAGCTGGTGCCCAGGGATTTGGAGAGTGCAAACAGGTCGCTGGTGGGGTGGTCTGTGAGATGGTCGATCAGCAGTTGGCGCTGGGATAATGCGCTCAGGGGGACTTGCTTTCCGGCGGCTGCATTTTCTGCGCCGCTGTGGCCTGTCATATACAGCGTAAGGGAGACGCGATCCGGCGAGCAGCTCTCCGAGAAAACCGGCTCCGGCCAGCCTTCGGATTTCCAAATACGGTACAGATTGGGGATGCCGCCGCCGGTGTATTCGCCTACATCCACGAAGCGGAACATCCGGGCCATTGCGGGGTTTCGCGGGTCGGACACGCCGCCGCTTTTGGCGGTGTCAAGAGGCACACGGAAGCTGCCGGGGTTGGAGAGGGTGATCTCCTGATAGCCCTTGCTGACGATGATGCCGCCGCTGCCATGATAATCCGCATTAACAAGGCAGTTGGCCAGCACTTCACGCAGAGCTTGACGGGCGGGCTTTTTCGCGTTCTGTTGCAGTTTGTTATAAGCCCAGTAGTAGAATTCATAGACATTGCCATTCCAAGGGGTTTCTTCCCAGTTGCCTTTCGTATCAAGCTGCTCACGGTAGGTTATGGCATAATTAGGGTATTCGCAGAGAATGTCTTGGTGATTGCCGAACATCAGCAGTCCGGCGAAAGTCGGGTGCAGTAAGCCGCCGTCATCGTCTATGGCATCAATTTTTTGCAGGAATGCTGTGTCGTCCAAGCTCTCCCACATGTGTCTGGGGCGGTACAGCTTCATCCTCTGCCGGAAGCTGCGCACACTCTCGGAGTTGAGGGCTTCAAGTCCCATGCTGCGCACCAAGTGCATATCCGGCGACCGGACAGCCGCATCCCGCACCATGGCCTGATACTCCTCGTATGTACAGCGGTAATCACCCTCGCCGCTTCGACGATAGGTGTTGCGGGTGTCATTGTCAACATACACCGGCTTGTAGGCCCGATCCGCACAGGGGACTTTGATAACGACGATGTGGTCGCCGCCAACCTCTTCCACATACACATCTTTTTCGGTCAGGATATTGACACTGACTTTCATGGGATCGTTGATGATGTGCCAAAATTCACGGATCAAACCGTCGGGATCGGGCAGATCTACGGAATCGAAGGTCTTGCCCGCTGTCTCGATAACGCCCAGCAGGATAATGCCGCCCAGTGTGTTAGCGAAGGCGGAGTAGGTCTCCCAAATGCTCTTGGGCAGACCGCCCAGGGCCTTTTTGGCCTCTATGCGGTTGTTCTCCCGGTATTGCTCCAGGCGACTGAAATCAAGCATGGATGCCACCTCCCTTGGAGGATATTTTAGCATATTGAGGGCGGGATGGCAATGCGGCGATAAGTTAGGGGGAGTTTTTTAGTCCTTCAAAATCTTAAATTTAACCGTGCATATGCAAAACAATGAGGAGCCTCTTCTTGAGACCCCTCATCACTTTTAGTCATTAAGCGGAAAAGCAAACGACTTTTGTTCATTTGTTTAAAGCCCTAGTTTAATCAATATTCCCTTCAACCTGACTTTTCAAGAATGCAAGCAACTCTTGTTCTCGTTTTGGCAGCTTTTTTCCACCAGCCTTGTCACTGAAAACTCTTTCAACATCCTTATATAATTTATAAGGAGATGATAGGGCTTTAAGTTCTCGCTTCTTTGCCTTAAGATTTTCCTTCGCTGAAATGCTTTCAAGTATTCCTCTTACCGTTTTAAATAAGACCCCAGTTGTAGAATAATCTGCAGGCGCAAAAAAATTCAATCTTCCATCCTCAAATAATTTGTACACTCTGGCGCGCTTATCTGTTTCAGGATTATATACGCCTATGGAATATCCCCCTTTACTTGTCACCACTCGCATACATGGTACATCTGTATCGCTGTCACCAATGTAAATAAAGTTCTCATACGGAATTTCTAGTTCGTCATCTGGCATACTGTCATTGACTCTTTCATCATGCTCTTCAAGAAAGCCTTTTGCTATTCTGAAAATATACTGAGTCTTGTTGGTGTAATTAACCGTTTGTGCAGGCCAGATTGCAACACCATTTACTGAGTAGTAAAAAGATGATGCGTAGATACGCTCGAAATTACTAGCAATGCTACTACCTTCGATGATTTCTTTTAACCCAGAAGAGATTATGTAGTGCCGCACTTCAACGCCAAATTTATCTCCCAACTCGTTGACATGCTTAAACCATGTAGAAACGCCTTTGAAAAGTTTCACATCCTTGCCGAGAGCCTTAAATGCTTCCTTGGTTACAGGAAGATTATTTGCATCTGACTTCTTCAGCATCAAATGCATCCATGCCAAATTCTTGTCCATACGATTGTCCTTAGCAAGAGTATTGGACTCACTCCAAAATGCCTGTTTATCCATGCCGATGGATGGAATAAATGTAAAGGCTTGCATGTCATCTGGCGATAAAGTCTTGTCAAAATCGTAACAAATGGCAACGACAGGTTTTTTACTCAATATTATACCCTTTCAACTGCTCGGTTCAGCCATAGTAAAGAGTCATAAACACAGAGTAGCCTCCTTTCTTCTTCAAACTGAAGAGTATAATTTCTCTGCTAAAAATTGTTGACAACCGAGGGGGTGAACTGTTATTATACTATATGTTACACGAATACGAATATATAACAGCCACTGTCGTGCCCCAAGTTATTGGGGCTTTCTGTGTTTATGCTATTTCGTATTATACTACATAACATCAAATTTTTCAATATTTCCTTCAGGATGTTTATTGTGTATTAACATTCCATCTTTTTGCCACTGGCAAAGGTACTAATCACTCAGTACCCTTGCCGGTGGTTCTTTTTATGTCCTCTTCTTTCCCCGCTTGCCCTTCTTTTCCTCCGGCGGTTGCCCATCACCTTTGCCCTCGTCCTTCAGTCGTTGCGCCTCTGCAATCTCTGCCTTCATCTCCACGATAAGCACCTTCAACTTCTCCTCGCACTCCTCGCGGGTGTGGGCGTAGACATTGCGGGCGTGCTTTTTACCATCGGGCCACTTGGGAGAGTAGCGGCCTTCAAACA
>CAKTZK010000066.1 GCA_934635515.1 uncultured Oscillospiraceae bacterium | reverse complement strand
GGCGCGTCCTTCAGCATGGCCCGGGCGATGGCGATGCGCTGCTTTTCGCCGCCGGAGAGATGGGCGCCGCCACCGCCCACCTGGGTGTCAAAGCCGTTTTCAAGATGGCCGATAAACCGGTCGCAGCCGGCGGCCCGGGCGGCGGCCTCCACCTGCTGGTCGGTGGCGCTCAGCCGCCCCATGCGGATGTTCTCGCGCACGGTGTCATCAAATAGGTAATTGTCCTGGGTTACGAAGGCCACCTGGTCATACAGCTGCGACAGCGGTATATCCTTCAGGTCGTGGCCGCCCAGGGTGATGGTGCCGGTCTGCACGACTCAAAAGGTCGATGTATTCCGCGGCCTCCTCCCGGCTCATGCCGTGGCGAATGACCTCGAAAATGCTCTCGAAGCGGGAGGTGGTGACAATGTGCAGCAGCTTCTGGGTCATGGCGTCCCCCAGGGGGGCGGCACAGCCCACCGCCGACAGGTAGTTATAGGTGTACTCCACCTCGATGCGCACCAGCGCGTCCACAAAATTATGAAAGCGCGTGCCGTAGGAGGCGTCCAGCAGAAGACGGAACTCATCCAGATGGTCATACATATAGTTGACCAGGTCCATGGTGCCCCCGTCGGCGTACTCCGGCATGCGGGCGGCCTGGGATGCCCGGTCCATCTGGTGGAAGGACTCCTGTATTTTGAGAAAGCGCTCCGTCATCTCGCTGAGCACTGGCTCCACAATGGCGGAGAACAGCCCCTCCTTGTCCTTAAAGCGGACATAGATGGAGTTGGTGCTGGTTTCCGCCGCCGCAGCAATGCTGCGCAGAGAGGCGTCCGTATAGCCCTTATCCAGGAACTCTGCCTTGGCGCAGGCTAAGATCCGCTCTGATACACCCTCGATCTGCTTGGCCACTGCGGCACCCCCAATTCATAACGGCGTTTCGTAACTACGTTATGAACGTATAGCCGGTACCTCTCCATTTGTCAAGCCCCGGTTTTGCGGCAGGGCCAAGACCGCGGGGCATAGCTATTCAGCCGGAGGATCTGCAAAAATTCCGTCCAAGGGGAGCTTTTTTGTCCAAATGGGGCAGACAGAGGGACGGACGTATGATATACTCAGTTCAGTTAGTGCTATCTAACCTATTTGCAGAGGTTAGCTGTCAACGGGACCTGGCTATCCATACAATGACCGCCGAAAGGAGGCAAAAGCCATGAAGGAGAATGGGCCGTTTTTCTCCGGCAGCACGCCGGACGAATAGGGCGCACGGCTGCTGGCGCAAAATGACGGCTGCGCCGTTTGGCAGTTCCGAAACGAGAGCGGCGACGGGACCATGACCGTTTACGATGTGTTTCCCGGCGTTATGCTCAGCTTCAACGACTTTCACATAGCGCACTACGAAAGCACCTATGTGACCCGCCGAGCGCTGTTTGCCATAGACCACTGCTGGGAGGGGCGAATGGAATACGCCGCCGGGGCCAATACCGTGGCCTACACAGGCGCCGGGGATATGAAGCTGGATCTTCGCCGGCACCACACCGGAGACTTTTATTTCCCCTCCAGCCATTACCACGGGCTGACGGTGGCCTTTGACCTGGACACGGTAGGCTCCTCCCCGCCCGGAGAGATCCGGGATTTTCCGGTGACGCCCGCGCACATCATCCGGCGCTGGCAGCTGGGCGACTATCCCCGGGTCATCCACGGAGTGGACGTTATGGAGCATATCTTCGGCGAGATGTACCGGGTGCCGGAGAGGATCCGCATCCCCTATTTCAAGGTGAAGATCCTGGAGATGCTCCTGTATCTGGACACCATCAGCATCCCCCGGGAGGACGGCGAGCGCCCCTATTTTTACCGCACCCAGGTGGAAAAGGTGAACGCCATCCGCGCATTTCTGACAGAGCATCTCTCCGAAAGCTACACCCAGGAGGAGCTTGCCAAAAGGTTTGACCTGCCGCTGACGACCATGAAAGCCTGCTTTCACTCCGCCTACGGCGTATCCCTGGGCGCATGGCTCACGGACTACCGGATGAACCGGGCCGCCGAGCTTCTGCTCAGCGACACGAAGGCCGGTATCGCCCAGATCGGGGGCATGGTAGGCTATGACAGCGCCAGCAAATTCGCCGCGGCCTTCAAGCGGGCCATGAAGCTGACGCCGTCCGAATACAGAAGAGAAAGAGGGATCCACCGTGAAGAATGAAAAGAAAAATTGGCTGCACACCCTATTCGCCTATGCCCGGGGAGAGAAAAAGCGGATGTGGCTGTCGGTCGTCCTGTCTGTGCTGAGCGTTATGCTGGGGCTGGCGCCGTTTTACTGCATGTATAAAATGATCTGCCTGTTTGCCGCCGGGACGGCTGATGCCGGGGCGGTGATACGCTGGTGCCTGCTGTCGCTTCTGTTTTACGCAGGAAAGATCCTGCTGTTCAGCCTGTCCACCGGGGTGTCCCACACCATGGCATACGATATTTTGGAGAGTCTGCGGCTGCGGCTGGCCGACCGCTTTCTGCACGCGCCCCTGGGCGACGTGCAAAGTCACTCCATCGGCGAGATCAAGAGCACCATGGTGGATAAGATCGAAGCCATAGAGCCGCCCCTGGCCCACATGATCCCGGAGGGGGCGGGGCACATCGTACTGCCTATTGTCAGCATCGCGGCGCTGGTGTGCCTGGACTGGCGGCTGGCCCTGGCATCGCTGGTCACCTTCCCCCTCTCCTTCCTCTGCATGGGACTGACCTTTAAGATCAGCGGCGACAGCTTCGCCCAGTATGACCGCTCCAGCAGCGCCATGAACAGCGCCATCGTGGAGTATATCGAGGGCATAGAGGTCATCAAGGCCTTTGGCCGGGCGGGCGCCAGCTACGAAAAATACGCAGGCGCCATCACGGACTTTCGCACCTTTGTGGTGAAATGGCTCACCTCTACCTTTGTGACCATGAAACTGAGCTTCGCGCTGTTTCCCTCCACGCTGCTGGGCACACTGCCTGCGGCGCTGGCGCTGGCAAACGGCGGCATTATCACCGGCCCCCAGGCGGCGCTGGCGGTGATGCTGTCCATCTCTATGGTGGGGTCTCTGGCCAAGCTGGAGGTATTTTCCGAAAATATGCGGCAGGTGAAATGCACCGTAGAGAGCCTGGAGGCGTTTCTGGAAATGCCCGCTCTGCCGGAGCCCGGGCAGCGGGCGGCGGTGACGCACACGGATGTGGCCCTGAAAAATGTCCGCTTTTCCTATACAGGGGCAGAAGAGGACGAGGTGCTCCACGGTGTCAGCCTGACGCTGCCGGAGGGCAGCTTTACGGCGCTGGTAGGACCGTCCGGCGGAGGAAAATCTACGGTAGCCAAGCTCATCGCCCGGTTTTGGGACGTGACCGGAGGCGAGATCACCATTGGCGGTGTGAATGTGAAGGACATGCCCCTTTCCCAGCTTTCGGAATACATCAGCTTCGTGACCCAGGACAACTTCCTGTTCCGCTGCTCCCTGCTGGAAAATATCCGTATGGGCGACCCCGGTGCCACGGATGAGGAGGTAAAGGCCGCAGCCCGGGCCGCCCAATGTGAGGAGTTTATCCAGAAGCTGCCCCAGGGATACGATACCCCCGCCGGTGAGGCCGGCAAGCGGCTCTCCGGCGGTGAAAAGCAGCGCATTGCCATCGCACGGATGCTGCTGAAAAACGCCCCCATCGTCATTCTGGACGAGGCCACGGCCTTCACGGACGCGGAAAACGAGGACAAGCTCCAGCGCAGCATCGCCGCCCTGACAAAGGACAAGACGCTGCTGGTCATCGCCCACAGGCTCTCCACCATCAAAAATGCTGACAACATCGTGGTGCTGAAAAACGGGACCGTCATAGCCCAGGGGCGGCAGGAGGAACTGCTGGAGCGCTGCCCGCTGTATCAGGATATGTGGCGCGCCCACATCGGCGCGAAGGACTGGGCGGTATCGTCCGGGGCAAAGGAGGCGTGAGGAAATGTTCAAGTCCGTCAAGCGCATCATCGAATGGTGCGGCGAGTGCAGGGGCAAGCTGTATGCCGGCTTTGCCATGACCTTTTTCTCCCATATTTTCGCGGCCCTGCCCCTGGCCCTGGCCGCCTATACCGTGGGTCTTTTCATAGAAGCGCAGCACGGCGGCGCCCCCTTCCAGAGCGCATGGATCTGGAAGTGCATCGTGATCCAGGCGGCGCTGGTGCTGCTGCGGTTTCTGTTTGACTACCTTCGGGCCAGGCTGCAGGAGCCTATCAGCTATCAGCTCACCGCCCGGGACCGCCTTGCCATCGGCGACGCCCTCAAGCGTGTTTCCCTGGGCTATTTCCAGTCCGTCAGCACCGGAAACATTCTAAACTCCATCACCACCGGCCTATCCACCCTGGAAACCATGGGGATCCGGATGATCGACAATTTCGTGGGCGGCTACCTGAACTTTGCCGTAATCTTCATCGCCCTGGCGGTATGCAGCCCGGTAACGGCGCTCATTGCTCTGGCAGCTGCCGCGCTGTCGCTGGGATGCATGCTGATCATCTCCCACTACAGCCGGGTCAATGCCCCGGTGGAGGCCCAGGCCAACCGGGACATGACCGGAGCCGTTTTAGAGTACGTCCGGGGCCTGGCGGTGGTGAAATCCTTCGGCAAAGGCGGCGCGGCCATGGAATCGGTGGCCCGGGCCGTGCGGGACAGCCGAAGCATCCACCTGAAGATCGAGTGGGGCTACATTCCCGGAAACGCCCTGCACCTGCTGGCGCTGAAATGCGGCAGCGTGGGACTGGCTCTGGCGGCGGCGCTGCAATGCCTGCGGGGAGAGATGGATCTGTCCTATATGCTGCTGTTCGTGTTCTTCTCCTTCAGCATTTTCGCAAGCCTGGAGCCCCTCAGCGACAGCGCCCACACTCTGGGCGTTATTGACGAGGCCATGGACCAGCTGGATGCCCTGCGAAGCGAGAATTTCATTGACGCCGACGGCAGGGATATCCCCCTGGACCGGTTTGACATCCGCTTTGATCACGTGGACTTCGGCTACGATACCCGAAAGGTGCTGCAAGACGTGAGCTTCACCATTCCGGAAAAGACCTCCACGGCCATCGTAGGGCCCTCCGGCTCAGGCAAGACCACCCTGTGCAGCCTGCTGGCGCGGTTTTACGACCCCCAGGGCGGCAGCATCTCCATCGGCGGCCACGACCTGCGGGAATTCACCTGCGACAGCCTGCTGTCCCATATCTCCATGGTATTTCAGAATGTATATCTCTTTAACGACACCATCCGCGCCAACATTCTCTTCGGCAGGCCGGATGCCAGCGAGGAGGAGATGATCGACGCAGCGAAAAAGGCGCGCTGCCACGACTTCATCATGGCCCTGCCCAACGGCTATGACACTGTGATCGGCGAGGGGGGCGGGACCCTCTCCGGCGGCGAAAAGCAGCGCATTTCCATTGCCCGGGCGATCTTAAAGGACGCCAGCATCATCATCCTGGACGAGGCCACCGCCAGCATCGACCCGGAAAACGAGCACCTGATCCAGCAGGCCATCTCCCAGCTGACAAGGGGCAAGACCGTTATCACCATCGCCCACCGCCTGGCCACCGTGCAGGGCGCCGACCAGATCCTTGTAGTGGAGGACGGGCGCATCGTCCAGTGCGGAAAGCACGAGGAGCTTCTCCGGCAGGGCGGCCTGTATAAGCGGTTTACCGATATTCGCCGGCAGGCCGAGGGTTGGAATCTGTGACCTGCTTTTCCCACGGAAAAGGCCCGTATCAGCTTTAGCGCTGATACGGGCCTTTTGCTATATGTTTTGGGAGCGGAGCGGCTCATCCCTTCCGCGGGATGCGGGGCAGGCAAAGAAGCAATCCGCCGAACATCCAGAGATTGCCGAAGGCGATCCACCCGCAGGTGAAGGCATTGGCCAGGGGCTGATTTCCCAGCACACTGGGCAGCATGGCCGCCAGCATACCCACAGGCATGGAAAACACCCAGCACCATTTGGGATACGGGGTCTGCCCCTTTGCAAAGGCTCTGATCTGCGTAAGCTCCAAAATCACAAAGAACACCCAGAAGAGCGCAAACGCAGGCAGAATGAAATAGGCAGCATACCGCAGGGCGGACTGGGACGCGAAGCCATGCTTCGTCAGAAACACCAGGGCACACACAGGCACATGGTAGCCGCAGGGGCCGAACAGCAGGTACCCGAATATGCCCGCGCGATAGCTATGGGCATGCTTTGGCGAATACGGCGCGATCAGCCGATAAACACCGAAGCAGGAAAGCCCCTCCAGCGCCATGCCAAGCAGTCCCAGCAGCGCCGCCGCGAAGATCCCGCCGTCCGATGTGCCGGTGTATGCCGAGAGCATCCGGAAAATCCCCGTAAGCGTCTCGTCCTCCACGCCCCAGCCAAGGATCATGTCCCCGGCAAAATGCAGCACAGAGGCAAACAAGCCGATACAGAGCAGCTTTTTTATGCGCGGCAGATCCAGCTGACGCGCAATTCCAATGTCGTTAAAGTCTTTCATGTATATTTTCTCCTATATCCGCAGTCGCAGTAGGGTCCGCCGGAGGCAAGGGTGTATTGGCGTACAAATTCCGCCGCGCCGCCTGCCTCGCTCATGGAATAGTCCAGGCGGCACAGGGCGGGGGTCAGGTCGTACAGCCCCAGCTCCTTCATTAGGGCGCATATACCGCACCGGTAAAACCGGGCCTCATAGCCGCTGCCGTCGGGATAGGGCAAAAAGTCCATGTTCCAGGAATAGGGATTCCGGTCGGCGGCGCGCCGGGCAGCATTGGCCTTCATGGCGGCTACATCCTTTTGGCTGAACTTGTTTTTCCCGCTCTTGCGGCAAAACCACTTCATCAGCTTTGTCATCATAGCCTTGGCGTAAAAGTCTGTCAGCCGCTCCAGATCCGGGCGCTGGGGCATGGAGAGGACAAACGCGCCCAGCATAGCGCAGTTGACCGCGTTCATGCGGAAGCGGTCGCCCTTTTCAAACTCCGGCAGCCCGGCGATGATATCCCTGTACCTCCTCTTGGCTTTTCGCGTAATGTCCCGGGCTGCGGCCTCGTCATAGCCGAAGGCGGCGGGCAGGTGCTTTTGAAACGAGCCGGAAAACACGGCCCACATGCCCCAGGGCATACCCATATACTTCACAGCAAATACCTCCCCGCATCTTTTTCCAATTCGTGCCAGGCGGGATAGTCCGCGCCGTGCTCCTCAAAGAACTGCTTCAGGTCCCGATTCAGCCGGCTCATTTCATCCACCGCGTTCATGGCGTGGTCTGAAACGCAGATCTTGCCCATAGGGGTGGCGCACAGGAGCTTGAAGAAGCGCAGGCAGGTCTTGCGGTAGGCGGGGCCCTCGAAATTTTCATCCTCCTTGGGTAAAATTTCGTGACCGGCGGAACGGATGGCCCGGTAGCCCTCGATATTGGCATCGATGAGCCGATTCAAGTAGGTGGTGTTGCCCTTTAGCTTTTTCAGGTCTCCGCCGGTCTTATAGCAGGCAAAGACCGCCGGCAGCACAAAGGCCTCGTGGCAGAGCAGATAGTCCCCCATGTTGGGCTGGTACGTCACCTTGTACTTCGTGCCGCTGAAAATACCGTCGACCAGCGCACGGCTTGCAGGGGCGGCGGTCAGGGGGCCGATGGTGATCTTTTTAAGGTCGGCGGACACCACCCGGTCGGGCTCCCGATGGCCCGCGGAGGACGCAAAGGCAAACAGGACATTTTTCCCCGGCAGGGCGGCGGCCAGAGCCTCCGCGCGCACATTGTTGCCCAGAAAGACGATATTTTTCGTTGGATTTGCCTGCAGGACCTCCACCACCGAGTCCAGCTGCGTATAGCGCGTGGCCACAAAGATCACATCGTATACGTCATCGGCGGCAAGCTCCGTTACCACCGGCACGCGGGTGACCGAGGTGCACAGCGAGAGCACATTCCGGATCCGCAGGCCGGAGCGCTGTATCTCCTCCGCCCACTTTCCCCGGGCCAGCAGTGCAGCGTCCTTTCCGGACCGAAACAGGTTCCGCGCCAGGCTGCAGCCCAGCACGCCAGCCGCCTGCAGGTCTCCCGCCGGGGCTATATGCTGGGCTACCATGACCTGAGATCGCCCTCCGTCAGCGG
>CAKTZK010000065.1 GCA_934635515.1 uncultured Oscillospiraceae bacterium | reverse complement strand
CTATTAAGCCATCCATTAAAAAGATCCGGAAGCCCTTTGGCTTCCGGATCTTTTTGCCTGCCGCGGCGCCATGGGTGGGCGTGCCTATGGCGCTATCGCCTCCCGGCAGGAGGCCGCCAGCCGGTAGTCTATCTCCATGCGCCCGCCCTCGTAAATGCGGATCTGCCCCACCAGGGCCGATACGGTGGCCCGGTCCAGCACCTGCAGCCGCCCGGTCTCCAGCAGATCCCTGACCCAGGGAACGGACGCCGGCTCCTCCGCCTCCCCCTGCCGCCGAAGCTCCTCTATCTGCGCCTGCAGGGCCTGGGCCTGCCGGTCGTAGTCGCCCCGGTAGCGCAGATATTCTTCCCGGGAGAGCAGGGTGTCCTGGTAGTCCTCGTAGGCGCTCTGCCGCCGGTGCCGCACCCGCTCCAGAGCCTCCTGCAGCTTCGTGACCGGTGAGGCGCAGTCCCGGGCCTGCCGCGCCGCTGCCGCCGCCACGATCTCGGGCAGGCTTTCGGTGCGCCCCAGAAGCCGGTTCAGATCGCCCAGCACTACTCGGATGATCTCCTCCTGGGCCACGGTATGGCTGCTGCATGTCCCGGCCCCGTAACGCCGGTAGGAGCCGCAGGTGTAATAAATACCGCCGCTGCGCCGGGTCTTCACCATGGCCCGCCCGCAGTCCCCGCATTTTAAAAGCCCCGCAAAGGGACTCACGGACCCGGTAAGCGCCGGCGTCCGGGCGTTGCAGCGCAGCAGCGCCTGCACCCGCTGCCACTGGGCCAAATCCAGAATGGGCTGGTGGGCGTGCTCCGCCACCGCCCAGTCCTTCCGGTCCCGGGGGCGGGCCGGTCCGTGCATCTGCACCCGTTCCGCCCGGCCTTGGGCCAGGCTTCCGATATACAGGGGATTTTGCAGGATCCGGTGTATGGTGGCGTAGGTCCAGTAGGTGGTGCCCGGCAGGCGGCGGCCGTTGCGGTATTTTTCCCCCGTCAGGCGCTTGTATTCGCTGGGGCAGGGGATGTGCGCGGCGTTGAGCTCCTTGGCAATACCCACCTTCCCCACACCGGACTCATACAGGGTAAAAATGCGCCGCACCACCTCCGCCGCCGGGGGATCGACAAGCAGACGGTTGTGATCTTGGGGGTCCTTCCGGTATCCGTATCCGGCAAAGGCCCCGATGAACTGGCCCTGCTGCTGTTTTGCGTGCAGCGCAGCCCGGACCTTTTGGGAGATATCCCGGGCGTACTGGGTGTTGAACAGGTTTTTCAGCGGCACCATCATGTCGTAGGCGCCCCGGCTGCTGTCTATGCCGTCCGTCACGGCGATAAACCGCACCCCGTGCTCCGGCAGCCACCGCTCCAGATAGCGCCCGGTCTCAATGTAGTCCCGGCCGAAGCGGGACAGATCCTTCACCACCACGCACCGGATGGCTCCGTCCTCTATGTCCCGGATCATCCGCTGAAAGCCGGGCCGCCGGAAATGGGTGCCGGTGCAGCCGTCGTCTATGTAGCAGGCCCGCACCGTCAGCTCCGGGTGCCCGGATACAAAATTTTCCAGCAGACTTCGCTGGTTGCCGATGGAGTCACTCTCCTCCCGGTCGCCGTCCTCCCGGGACAGGCGGCAATAGAGAGCCGTGGGCAGCTTCGCCTCCATCGTCTCAGCCCGCCCGCACATGGGCCTCCACCAGCTCCCGCAGCAGCTCCTCCGCCGTCTGCGTCCCCACATAGCTGCGTACAACGGTGATCTGCGCCGTACTTTTTTCCATAAAATAGGCCTCCTTTCCGTCTTCGTCCCTAATTTATAAGCATGCGGCGGGAGATATGCTTTCCCGCCGCACTTTTCCCGCAGCCCACGCCGCGTCGAAGGAGATGGCGCAGTATTTTTTCCCCTCCTCCGACGGCCGCTCTACGCTGTAAATGGGCAGCTGCCGGGCCGCGGCGGCGGTGGTGATGGCCGCCGGCAGATTCACCGCGCAGAAAACCGCGGCGGCGGCCAGCAGCGCCCCGGCGACAAACAGAGCTTTCTTTCGGACCAGGAACACGCGGACGGGCTTATGCGACATAAAAATTCCACCTTTCTTTTTTTCCTACCCTATGCGCCCGGCCCCGGGTGTATGTATCCCCGCCGCCCGGCCCGGGAAAAGCAAAAAGCCGCGGATCCATCCGGATCCACAGCTCCTTGCGCCATTCCTAAATCGGAAAACTACCTGTTAAAATTCTATTGGCACCCGTTTCTTCCGTGCCAGCACATAGCACCCCAGGGCGATGTTTCCCGCCAGCGCCGCGCCGCCCAGGCAGAGCGCCACAATGACCAGCGTGTGGTCCGCCGTGGCCGTCACCTTGCCCAAAACCGCCTCCCGGCCGTCGGTATAGGTCAGCACCAGCTCACCCTTGCCGTTGATCTCGGCCTTTTGGATGCCCACGCCGTCCTTGCCGTCTTGGCCCACGACCTTGCCCAGGACCACCTTTCGACCATCGGAATACAGCAGCACCAGCTCGCCGTTTTCATTGATCTCCGCGTTGGCGATGCTCACGCCGTCGCTGCCGTCGCGCCCGGCGGTACTCGTCACCTTGCCCGCCTTGGCCGTGGCCCCGTCGGTGTAGGTGACGATGAGCTCGCCGTCCTTGTTCACCTCGGTCTTGGCGATGCCGATGCCGTCCTTGCCCGCTGCGCCGGGGTCGCCCTTGTCGCCCTTGGTGGTCACAGGCACTCCGGTGTCCGTCTCGCCGATCCACCAGTTGCCGTTCTCGCCGATGTACGGCGTCAGCCCGTCCTTACCGTCCAGCCCGTCTTTGCCGTCAACGCCGTCCTTACCATCGGCCCCGGTGGCCTTCACCCCCAGGGAGGTCCAGGTCTCGCCGCCGTCATTGGACACATACCAGAAATTATCCTCGCCAATCTTCACCTGCAAGGTGTTCCCCGCCAGAGCCGCCCCGGACAGCTCCCGCAGGGGGCTGGCGTAGTCGGTCTGGTAGTCGCCGTTGCACTGCTCGTTGAAGATGTACAGCCGGTCTCCCTTGGCGGTGTCAAAGCCATCGGGCAGCGTCACCATGGCGGTGCCGCCGAACTGGGAGGCCTCCTTCAAATTCTTGAGCCGCCCGTAATGGGTCACTTTCCCGCCGTATACGACCATGGCGGAGAGGTATTCGTTGCTGCCCGTGGCCGCGCCGTCGTAGGTGAACAGGAGAATATTGCCGCTGCGCTGGCTGGCCATGACCGCAAAGCCGCCCCGTTCGCTGTCCACGATGGTCAGCTTTTGCTCGCTTCCCATGCCACCGACCACGGCGGTCAAGCCGGTGGCCTTTTTGCCGCCCACAGCGGGGGAGGAGAACAGGATCTGGTCTGCGGTGATATTCATGGCGGGCCGCGCCGTGCCGCTGCCTGTGGCGATGGAACACCTGCGCAGCGCGCCACTGGCAGCGGCGATAGTGGCATAGCCGGCTTCCACATATTGCGAGCGCAGGAACCACGAACGAGCGTTGCCATTATAATAGGCCACGCGGGAGGCATCATCCGAGAAGCCGTAGCCGCTGTTGGTGGCCTCCGCAGCGGACAGGAAAAAGACCTTGTCGCCACTGAGAATATTTGCGACAGCGGGGAAGTTGCCCCCGTTTTTTGCGTCCGATTTATAGGTGGCGAGAATAGCGCTGTATTCCGCGTCGGTGAAGGCGGTGAATTCGTTCACGCACCAGTGCCGCGCGCTGCTGGTCTGCCAGGCGTTGGTGGCGCCCTCGTTGCCGTTGAAGAAGATGCCGCCGGCATTTGTCCTACCGAACAGGACCTCACTCAGCAGGAACAGGCCGTCTTCGCCGGTGTTGGTCTTGCTGTCCAGCACCCGCCACTTGACGGGCTCGCCCTTCCAGTTGCCGTAGTAGATGTAGTTATAGCTGCCGGTTTCGCTGTCATAGCCGGGAAGGGCAGAGGTGCCCAGGGCGATGATGCTCCCGCTTGTCGCCGCCCCCGCCGAGAGCGGCACCAGGCACAGGAGCATACACGCCGCCAGCAGCAGGCCTAAGACTTTTCTTTTCATGATGGAGCCTTCCTTAGTTCAGCGCTGTGATGGTGAGATCACAGGTGAAAGAGTCTATGTAGGTGTAGCTGGTTCCCTTTACCAGATTATACCGCAGGGTAACATCCTGGCTGTCCACTACATAAAGGCGGTTGTATGTCATGGGCACCTGCATTTGGAAGAATTTTTTATCCTGGACAAGGGCCTTTATTTGGGTGGAACACATGGCGTTGATTTCTTGGTATCCGTCCGTAAGCCACACATAGAAATCCGTTTCCTTGTTACCGCCATTGGTACTGACCCATATATTGCCGCTGAAGCACACATTGTAGGTGTGCCCCTTTTTCAGGGTGATGCTGTTGGTGCTCCAGTCATAATAGACCAGCCCGCCGCTTTGGGTTTTCACAGAGAAGCCAATGGGGCGGTCCAGCGTCCGGTCGCCGGTGACGCCTGTGGCGTAGAAATACCCCGGGCAGGCCCCGTCCTTGCCGTCGGTGCCATCCGTGCCGTCTTTGCCGTTGGTGCCGTCGATGCCGTCCCGGCCGTCTTCGCCCACCACCTTGCCCAGGTTTACGGTGACGCCGCTGGTGTAGGTGATCAGCAGCTCGCCGCTGGCGCTGATCTCCGTCTTGGCAATGCCCACACCGTCGGCGCCGTCGGTCCCGTTCTTGCCGTCCGCGCCCTTCAGGGCCGTCAGGTCATACAGATTCAGCCAGACCGCGTCGCCCGCGTAGCGCCACTGCAGCGCGCCGTTTTCCACCCGGAACTCCGGCGTTTTCCCGTCTGCGCCGCTTTGGCCGGTCTCGCCCTTTTCGCCGTTCATGCCTGCCGGGCCGGTGATGTCGCTAAGGGCCACCAGGTCCTGCCACTGGCCGCCTGCGTAGCGCCACTGCACCGCACTTTCGCTCCTGCGTACCTCAATGGACTGTCCGTCGGCCCCATCCTTGCCGCTCACGCCGTCTTTCCCGTTCACGCCATCGGCGCCGTCCCTACCGTCCTGGCCCGCCGCGCCCATCAGGTCGCTGAGAGCCACCAGGTCGTGCCACTCCGTCTCGTCGCTGCGTTTCCACTGAATGGCTGTGCCGCTGTTTTGCACCTCCAGCGTGCTGGCCGTGTTCTGCCGGGCACACCCGGCAAAAACCAGGGCGCACACCAGAGCCGTAACGCATAAAAACACGATCCTGCTCTTTTTCATAGCGTCCATTCCTCCCCGTTTATACCTTGTATTTTTTGATAAACAGCTCCACGGCCTGCTTCAGCACGGCCATTTGGCTTTTCAGGTAGTACTCGTCTTCAAACATGGCGTAGTGTACGCTGGCCCGGACAAATATGAAGATCAGCGGCGTGATCACCGTGTACGGGATGCCGATCTTGGGCTCCAGCTCCTTGGCATACTGGGTGTACCGCTCGTTGACGCCTTCAAAAAACTTTTTCCCGTACTCCCGGTACTTGGGCAGGGTGTATACCTGGTACATCAGCCGGTATTTTTTTCCGTGCATGCGGGCCGTCCAGTAGGGGACCTCCTCGATGAATCGCTGTATGTCCGCCGGGTCGGTGGGGGCCTGGGCCATAAAGTCGTCCTCCACCTTGGCCATGCAGTAGGCGGTGGACTGCACGATCAGGTCGTCCAGGTTTTTAAAGTAGGAATACAGATTTCCCGGCGTGCAGCCGCAGGCCTCTGCCAGGGCCTTGATGCCCGTGCCGGTGAGCCCGTTTTCCGCGTAGCATTCATAGCATTTTTCCATGATGGCTTCTTTTTTCTTCTGGTGCAGGGCGCTATTCATAGGAGACACTCCTTAAATATTGAATGAATGTTCAATTAGATTATACCATGTGACATTGTTTGGCGCAAGTCCTTTCCCGTTAAGGAATTGTGACAAAATTTCGGGCCGGATATGGTTTATTTTGCCGGATAAAAAGGGGAAAAAGACCGTTTCTTGGCGATTTCTTTGCACGCAATAGGTGTATAATTGCCCTGACCAAGGGAGTTCCTTTTCCCCGGCCATCCCAATTTCCCAGGAGGTATCCACCATGAACATCTTCCAAGAGCTGCAAACCGAAGGCGTCGATCCCGCCTTGCTGGAGGAGATCCGCCATTTCCGCGACACCCATCCCGCGCCGGCGGAGGCGGCGGACCGCCTTCCCCGGCCCCGGTATCTCTACTATGGCCGGGAGATCTGGGAAAGCGCCGCCGCGGCCCTGCTGTGCGGGGAGCACCTCCTGCTGGCGGGCCCCAAGGCCACGGGCAAAAATGTCCTGGCCGAGAATCTGGCGGCGGTCTTTGGTCGCCCGGTGTGGGATGTTTCCATGTATGTGAATGTAGATGCTGCCGCCCTCATCGGGGCCGATACCTTCCGGGACGGCCGGGTGGAGTTCCGGGAGGGGCCCGTCTGCAAGTGCGCCCGCTTGGGCGGCTTCGGCGTGCTGGACGAGGTGAACATGGCCAAAAACGAGGCCCTGGCCATCCTCCACGCCACCCTGGACCACCGCCGGGTCATTGATGTGCCCGGCTACGAGCGCATCCACCTGGATGATTCTACCCGCTTCATCGGCACCATGAACTACGGCTACGCCGGCACCCGGGAGCTCAATGAGGCCCTGGTCTCCCGCTTCGTGGTGCTGGATATGCCCATCATTTCCGATGAAAACCTGATAAAGCTCCTGCGCCGCAGCTTCCCCACGCTGAAAGACCAGTGGGCGGAGCAGTTCGCCGCCCTCTTCCGGGACCTGCGGCAAAAGTGCGACAGCGGCGAAATTTCCACCAAGGCCCTGGACCTGCGTGGCCTCCTCTCCGCTCTGCACCTGATGGAAAAGGGCATCAGCGCCGGCCAGGCCCTGCGCCTGGGCGTTATCAACAAGGCCTTTGAGCCCTTCGAGCAGCAGCTGGCGGCGGACACGGTTTGGGCCCGCATCCCCGAAAAGGCCGACCGCTCCCAGCTCTTTGGAGACTGACCATGGACCGGGAAGAACTGCAGAGCCGCCGGGCCTACAACCAAATTTGGAACGGCGCCGGGCGCTATGACATCCGCCCGGAGCAGGCGGCCTTCGACGCCCAGGGTGACGCCGACCTCTATATGAACACCGTCATGGGCCTGGCATACGACCACTACGATTTCGCCCGCTTCCAGCCCATGCTCCACAGCTTCCAGCAGCAGCCCAAGGGCGGCCTTTACACGGATGTGTTTTGGCTGGGCCTGGAGCACGCGGTCTTCGCCCGGGCTGGGAAAGACCGCCCGGCCCTGAGCGTCCTGCACCGGTCCTACGCCCAGAGCCTCCTGTCCCAGCCCCACCCCCAGGACCCCCGGGAGAGCGCCCAGAGCCTGCGGGCCGCCTGGGCCCAGCGCATCCTCACCGGGCAGGACCCGGAGGACCCCTGGCTCTCCCGGCTCCTCATCGCCCTGGACTTTGACCCGGCGTGGAAGGAGCCGGCGGTCATCAACTACACCGAGGAGCTGCTGTTCCAGTTCTATAACCGCCCCCGCCGCAGCGTCACCGACCGCCAGTGGGCGGCCTTTGCCGGACGCAGTATTGTGGGTAAGGGCGGCGGCATCCGCCTCATCCGCCCCAACGCCCTCCGGGCCCTGGGCCGGGGCGATCCCCGGGAAGGCGACGGCGGCGGGGGAGAGGGCAAGCCTCTGCGCCTTCTCAGCTTCCTTCAGGGCAAGACCCCGGAGCCCATCCTCCGCCGCTATGTGGAGAGCTGCTTCGGTGCCTCCATGCTCACCCCCTCTCAGCTTCGGGAAGCGGAGCAGGAGCTGTGTACGGACGCGCACCGCAGCTGCCATCTGCACTTTACCAGGGGTGCCCCAACCGCTCACCCGGTGGCGCCGGAGGCGGCCTGGGATGTGCAGAATTTTCGCCGCCAGCGGGAGAAAAACCGGGCCTACTACCAGAAGAACCTCACCCAAAACCGCCTGACCGTGGCCCGGCTCACCCAGAAATTGCAGAACACCCTGCTCCTGACCCAGGATGACGATCCCACCCCCAGCCGGGTGGGGCAGCTGTGCGGAAAAGTGGCCTGGCGGGCGGGTTTGCTGGGGGACGAGCGCGTCTTTTCCCACCGGGACGATTCTCAGCCCGGTGAACTCTCCGTGGACATCCTGCTGGAC
>CAKTZK010000064.1 GCA_934635515.1 uncultured Oscillospiraceae bacterium | reverse complement strand
CCTCCCCTACGCACCCCATGATACCCTTTTGTAGGGGCCGGCGTCCCCGACGGCCCGCCCGTAGGGACCTCTTGCCCTTTCGTAGGGGCCGATGCCCACATCGGCCCGTCCCCTGTACTACTTGCACCCCTCCGTAGGGGTCGGCCTCCCGGACGACCCGCCTGGCCTAACACCGCACCCCTTGCAAAAACCTGTCATTGCGAAGCCAGCGCGAACGCTGGCTGTGGCAATCCGCATCCCCCAAGCCTCCCCTGCGTAAGGGGAGGTGGCGCGAAGCGCCGGAAGGGTCGCTAAACCTCTGCGCCGTCCCATCTTTCCCCGCCCCGCTTTCGTCTTACCTCTGAGAAAGGAGCACTCCATGACCCCCACCAACGGCGAAATGAATCGCAAAAGTGAAAAAGTACGCCGGGCTAACCGCACCATCCAAAACCGCACCGTGATTCTCATGCTGGTTTTGGGCGTGCTGGTGTTTGTGGCGCTGTTTATAAAGCTCTTTTCCCTGCAGATCCTGCAGCACGATACCCTGGAGGCCAAGGCCCTGGACCAGCAGACCCGCAGCACCGTGGTCACCGCCACCCGCGGCACCATTTATGACCGCAACGGCAACATCATGGCCATCTCCGCCACGGCGGAAACGGTGTTCCTCTCCCCCCTGGAAATAAACCGCGCCCTCAATGACAAGGAGGAGCCCGTCTCCTGGACCAAGGACAGCGTGGCCCAAAGGCTCTCGGAGATCCTGGAGATCAATAAGGAGGGCATCCTCAAGAAGATGGAGCGCACGGACTCTCAGTACGAGGTGCTGAAAATGCGCGTGGAGGAGGATGTGGCTGACCAGATCCGCACCTATATCAACGACGAGGGCGTGGTGGGCGTGTATATGGCCACCGATGCCAAGCGCTACTACCCCTATTCCACCCTGGCCTCCCAGGTCATCGGCTTTGTGGGCACGGATAATGAGGGCCTGTATGGCCTGGAGGCCCGGTACAACAGCACCCTGGAGGGCCAAACGGGCCTGGTGGTGTCCACCAAGGACCCGGCGGGCAACGACATGCTCTACGGCTATGAGCAGTATTATAAGGCCCAGAACGGCAGCGACATCGTCCTGACCCTGGACGCCACGGTCCAGTACTATGTGGAAAAAGCGCTGAACGAGATGGTCACCTCCACCGAGGCCCAGGGGGCCACGGGCATCGTCATGGACGTGGAGACCGGCGCCATCCTGGCCATGGCCTCCAACCCCACCTACGACCTGAACGACCCCTCCTCCGTCTATGAAAGCGCCCTGGCGGCGCTGGTAAAGGATAAAAAGCTGGACCTGGCGGATGCCCAGCTGCGCCAGTGGCGCAACCGGGCCATCAACGATACCTATGAGCCCGGCTCCACCTTCAAGGTCCTGACCCTGGCGGCGGCTCTGGAGGAGGGGGTCATCGACAAGGATACCACCTTCGACTGCTCCGGCTCCATCCACGTGCTGGACGCCACCATCCACTGCAGCAACCGGGGCGGCCACGGCCACCAGACCCTGGAGCAGACGACGGGCAACTCCTGCAACCCCGCCTTCATCACCTACGGCCTGCGCCTGGGCACGGAAAAGTTCTATAATTACATGAAGAATTTCGGCCTGATAAACGGCAGCGGCATCGACCTGGACGGCGAGGCTCTGGGCATTTTTGCCCCCCAGGAGACCTCCTCCGAGCTGGACCTGGCCTGCTACGCCTTCGGCCAGAACTTCAATACCACCCCCGTGGCGCTTATTTCCGCCCAGGCCGCCTGCATCAACGGCGGCTACCTCCACACCCCCTATGTGGTGGAGCGGGTGGTGGACAGCGAGGGCAATGTGCTCTCCAGTCATGATAATACTCCCGTGCGCCAGGTGGTCAGTGAGGAGACCTCCGCCCTGGTGCGCCAGTGCCTGGAGTATGTTGTCTCCTCCGGTACAGGCCGCAACGGCCAGGTAAAGGGCTACCGCATCGGCGGCAAGACCGGCACGGCGGATAAGGGCAACACCGGCGATGTGGTTCTGTCCTTCATGTGCTTCGCCCCGGCGGATGATCCCAAGTATATCATGCTTCTCACCCTGGACACCCCCACCGGCGAGGGCCGGGGCGGCGGCGGTACCGTGGCCCCCTATGCCAGCCAGATCATGTCCGAGATCCTGCCCTACCTGGGCGTGGAGCCCTCCTACACGGCCGAGGAGCTGCTGGGCTCCGATACCACCGTGAGCTATGTCATCGGCATGTCCGTTTCCGATGCCGAGGCCAAGCTGAAGGCCCGGGGCTTCTCTGTGAAGGTGGTGGGCGACGGCGATACCGTCACCGACCAGACCCCCGAGGGCGGCACGGTGATCCCCGGCAAGTCCCGGGTGATCCTCTATGCCGGGTCGGAAAAGCCCAGCACCCTTTGCACCGTGCCGAACCTGGTGGGCATGTCCCCCAGTGAGGCAAACGTCGCGGTGAGCAGCGCGGGCCTGATCCTGCGCTTTACCGGTACCACAGACAGCGGCTCGGACAGCATCCGGGTCATCAACCAGTCGGAGGCCGCAGGCTCCCAGGTGGCGGCGGGAACGGTGATTTCCGCCCAGCTCCGGGACGGCGGCGTTACGGACTGATACCGGCCAAAAGCCTTGCATTGCAGGGGAAATTGAGCCGGGGCGGTCCTGTGGTTTTCGGTGAAAGGAGAGGGCCGAGTGCGCCTGCGGGAGCTGCTGCACGGAGTGGAGGTCATCAGGCAAAATGTGCCGGAAAGCCTTGAAATTACAGGGGTTTTCTGTGATTCCAGGGAGACGGAAAGGGGCAGTATTTTCGTGGCGATCCCCGGAAATCGCCGCGACGGCGGGGACTATGTTTTTGAGGCTCTGAAAAGGGGCGCGGCGGCGGTGGTCTGCCAGGGGAAGCCCCCGGAAGACCTTCCCGAGGGCGCGCCGTTCATCCTGGTGCGAAACGCCCGCCAGGCCCTGGGAAGGCTTGCCTGCACCTGGTACGGAAACCCCGCCGAGCGGCTGAAGGTCATAGGCGTGACCGGCACCAACGGAAAGACCACCACAACGTATCTGATACGGCATATTCTGCAGGCGTCAGGGGAGAAAACGGGGCTTATCGGCACCGTGGAAAACCGCATCGGTGAGCAGAGCCTCCCGGCGCAGAGAACTACCCCCAATGCCCTGGAAATACAAAGCATATTGCGCCGGATGGCGGACCGCCGGTGTACCTGCGCCGCCATGGAGGTATCCTCCCACGCCCTGTCCCAGCGCCGCACGGAGGGCATATCCTTCGCCGCGGGTGTGTTTACCAATCTCACGGAGGACCACCTGGACTATCACGGCACCATGGAGCGCTACTGCGACGCCAAGGCGGAGCTGTTTAAAAATTGCCGGGCGGCGGCGTGCAATGCCGATGACCCCTGGCGGGAGCGGATCTTAGCCGGGTCCCGCTGCCCGTCCGTTCTGTACGGCCTGGGCCCGGAGGCCCACCTCCGGGGCGAGGACATTCGGCTTTTGAGTCGGGGGGTGGAATTCACCGCCTGTGAAAACGGAAAGAGAACCGCCGTGCACTTAGGTGTGCCGGGCCGGTTTTCGGTGTATAATACATTGGGAGCCATGGCCGCGTGCCGGCTTCTGGGGCTTTCCCCGGAGACCTGCGCCGAAGCCCTCCGGACCTTTCCCGGGGTCAAGGGCCGCATGGAGGTGGTGCCCACGCCGGGAAGACCCTATACCTTGCTGATCGATTACGCCCATACCCCGGACGCTCTGGAAAATGTGCTGAAAACGGCCCGGGGCTTTGCGTCGGGCCGGGTCATCGCCGTGTTCGGCTGCGGCGGCGACCGGGAAAAGGCAAAGCGGCCCCTTATGGGCCGGGCCGCGGCGAGCCTTGCGGACTTCGCCGTAGTCACCAGCGACAATCCCCGCACCGAGGACCCGGAGGCCATTATCCGGGACATTCTCCCCGGCATGGCCGGCGCCAAGGACCGGTACACCGTGGAGCCGGACAGGAAGAAAGCCATTGCCCTGGCCATGGACCGGGGGCAGGCGGGAGATGTGATCCTCCTGTGCGGCAAAGGACACGAAACCTATCAGGAGATCGGCGGCAGGATGCTCCCCATGGACGAGCGGGAGATCGTTCGGTCCCTGCTGTGAATACAAAAACGAAAGAATCCCCCAGGGGAATAGAGAGGAAAGAAAATTATGATCCTGCAAGTGATTTTAGCCTGCGTTATCTGCTTTGCCATTACGGCTCTGGCCGGAAAGCTGCTGATCCCGGAGCTGGTGAAGCTGAAGGCCGGCCAGAGCATCAAGGAGGACGGCCCCGCCTGGCACATGACGAAGCAGGGCACGCCCACCATGGGCGGGCTGATGTTCATCATCGGCATCGGCATCACCGTAGTGGTCGTGGGCTGGAGCGGCATGGTGCAGGGAGACTTTACCCATATCTATGTGTACCTGTTTGCCCTGGTGTTCGGCGTCATCGGCTATATTGACGACTATCAGAAGGTGAAGCACCACCAGAATACCGGCCTCACCGCCATCCAGAAGTTTATTTTGCAGCTGGCGGCGGCGGTGGCCTTTTTGTGCCTGCTGCGCTATGAGGGTCACCTGAGCCCCAACCTGTATATTCCCTTTTTTAACACATACGTGGTGCTGAACTGGGTGGTGTATATGATCCTGGCGGCCTTTATCATCGTGGGCACGGTGAACGCCGTGAACATCACTGACGGGCTGGACGGCCTTTCCTCCAGCGTCACCGTCCCTGTGGGCATTTTCTTTGCGGCCATGGGCGTTGTGTGGAAGCAGTTTCCCCAGCTGGGTATCTTCGGCGGGGCCATGGTGGGCGGCCTTTTGGGCTTTTTGCTCTACAACCACTACCCGGCCAAGGTGTTCATGGGCGATACCGGGTCCCTGTTTCTGGGGGGCGCGGTGGCGGCCCTGGCCTTCGCCTATGATATGCCCCTGGTGCTGATCCCCGTGGGCATCGTGTATATCTGCGAGACCTTGTCGGATATTTTGCAGGTGGGCTACTTCAAGCTGACCCACGGCAAGCGTATTTTCAAAATGGCACCGCTGCACCATCACTTTGAAATGTGCGGGTGGAAGGAGACGAAGATCGTGGCGGTGTTCACGACCGTCAGCGCCATCTTCTGTGCATTGGCTTATTTGGGCGTAATGGACCGGTTCGCGTATTAAAGAACGGATTGCCACAGCTGGAGTGCGGGCGACCGCAAGGGTCGCCCCTACGCAGAGCAAGGAGTGCCTGCGGCGGGCCGATGTGGGGAGCGAGCCGAGCGCTGCCAGTGGCAGAAGAAGCGAGGCGAACGAGTGGCCGCGGTCAAAATTGGGGGCGTCCGCCGTAAGGCAGCGCAGAAATTTTGGGCACCGCAACAGGATCATCGGCCCCTACGGACCGTTTGCCGATAGAATTTCGTAGGGCGCGATGCTCACATCGCGCCGCGTCCGTTACAAGGGGCGCGGGAAAGGAATCCCCCAGTCACGGCTTCGCCGTGCCAGCCCCCTTTAGGCAAGGGGGCCATTAAGGACGGGGGACGCGGATTACCACAGCCAGTGTTGTGCGCACCGGCTTCGCAATGACAGATTTTTGAAACGCTACTACTATAATTTTCATTTGTAAAATCAGGGAAAGGAGGGAAAGACCATGCCCCAGACGGAGAAAAGGAAACGGCGGGGGTTATTTGCCCGGAAGCGGGTCCGGCGGGCCCCGGAACAGAGCCGGAGCCAGGGACAAAGCCAGGCTCGGGGCCAAAGTCAGGGCCGAAGCGTCAGCCACCCGGCGGCGGGGCGCATGGATCTGCCCTTCCTGCTCCTGACTCTGCTGCTGACGGTCATGGGTCTTGTGATGCTGTTTTCCGCCAGCTTCCCCTCGGCCAACTACGAAAGCGGCGACCCGGCCTATTATTTAAAGCGCCAGGGCCTGTTTGCCGTGCTGGGCATCATCGCCATGCTGGTCATGGCCCGGATGGACTACCACCGGCTGCGGGGCATGGCGAAGATACTGCTGTATCTGTCCTTTTTCCTGCTGGTGCTGGTGCTGATACCCCATGTGGGCATCACAAAGAACAACTCCACCCGCTGGCTGGGCAAAGAGGGCGTGCTGACCTTCCAGCCCTCGGAAATTGCCAAGCTGGCCATCATCGTTTATTTTGCCAACAGTATCTCCAAAAAGAAAAACCTTATGGAGAATTTCAAATACGGCATCCGGCCTTACATCCTGATCTTAGCTGTGTTTGCGGGGCTTATGCTGCTGGAGCCGCACCTGTCGGGCACCATCCTCATCGTGGGCACGGGCATTGTGCTGATGATGGTGGGCGGCATCGACAAGCGCTGGGTCATTGGCGGCTTCAGCGGCGTGGCGGCCCTGGGCCTTGCCTATGTGAAGCTGGTGGAGGCCGGGGTCATCTCCTACGGCGCGGACCGTATCCGCATGTGGAAGGACCCCTTTGTGGATGCTCAGGGCGACGGCTATCAGCTGAGCCAGAGCCTGATTACCATCGGCTCCGGCGGGCTTACCGGCGTGGGCCTGGGCAAGGGGCGGCAGAAGTTTTTGTACCTGCCGGAGGAGCACAACGACTTCATTTTCGCCGTGGTGTGCGAGGAGCTGGGCCTCATCGGGGCCACGCTGGTGATGCTGGTGTTCGCGCTGCTGATCCTGCGGGGCTTCTGGATCGCCCTCCAGGCCCGGGACCGCTTCGGCTCCCTGCTGGTGGTGGGCGTAATGACCCAGATCGGCCTGCAGACCTTTTTGAACATCGCCGTGGTCACGGGCTTTGTGCCCACCACGGGCATATCCCTGCCGTTTTTCAGCTACGGCGGCACGGCCCTGGCCCTGCAGCTGTTTGAGATGGGCATTGTACTAAGCGTGTCCAGGCAGATCCCGGCGCCCCGGGGCGGATAAAAGGAGGAAGCTATGAAAGTGATATTTACCTGCGGCGGCACGGCGGGGCACGTAAACCCGGCCCTGGCCCTGGCAGGCTATATGCAGAAAAAAGATCCCACGGTGGAGATCCTCTTTGTGGGGACCCCAAACGGCATTGAACGGAATCTGGTGACCCAGGCGGGCTACGACTATCGGGGCATCGCCGTGGGCAGCCTGGAGCGGTCCGTGAGCCTGGAGAGCCTGCGGCACAACTGCAAGAGTGCCTGGGAAATGCTGACCCTCAGGCGCAAGGCGGGAGCCATTTTGAAGGAGTTTCCCGCGGACCTGGTGGTAGGCACCGGGGGCTATGCCAGCTTTCCCATGGTGAAATACGCCGCCCTGCGGGGCATCCCCACAGCGGTACACGAGGCCAACATGATCCCGGGGCTGACCACGAAGATGCTGGAAAAGCACGCTTCACGGATCATGGTGGGCTTTGAGGAGTGCCGGGCGCTCTACAAGCACCCGGAGCGCATTGTGGTCACCGGGACCCCGGTGCGGGGCGACTTCTTCGACATGACCCATGACGAGGCCAAGGCGGCGCTGAACATGGAAAAAGACGAGCCGCTGGTGGTATCCTTCTGGGGCAGCCTGGGGGCCAGCACCATGAACGAGCAGATGCTGGACTTTTTTAAGCGGGAAAAAGAGGACGGGTATCCCTTTTTCCACATCCACGCCGTAGGCGGCCGGGGCTGGGAGAAGATGCAGCAGGAGATGCAGGAGAGGGGCCTGCCGGGCAGCCACAAGCTGGATGTAAGGAAGTATATTTACGATATGGCCGTGGTGATGCGGGCGGCGGACCTGGTGATCTGCCGGGCCGGGGCGTCTACCATCAGCGAAATTACGGCTCTGGCGGTGCCGACGATCATCGTGCCGTCGCCGTATGTGGCCAACAACCACCAGGAGAAGAATGCGCGCGTTTTGGCCCAGCACGGGGGCGCGTGCCTCATCCGGGAGGAGGAGAGCAGCGGCGAGAAGCTCTACCGCACGGCCAGAGACATTCTGGAGAGCCCCACAAGGCTTGCCTCTATGAGCCGGGGCATGGCGGAGCTGGGGATCCTGGACGCGACGGAGCGGATCTATAAGACCGTGATGGAGCTGGTGAAGTAGGGTTACGGATTGCCACGGGCGCGTTGCGCCCTCGCAATGACAGTTTTTTGCAAGGAGTGCGGGGGCGACCCCTCAGTCACGGCTTCGCCGTGACAGCCTGCCCACCGTCGTGCCAGCCGATTCCCGGCCACTGTTGTGGCCGCCAATCGGGGCACTTCCTCGAAATCGCCTCGCTTCTTCCGCCACTGGCGGCGCTTCGGCGATTTCCCCTTACGCAGGGGAGCCTTTG